>REET01000044.1 GCA_007694925.1 Phycisphaerales bacterium
CCTACCCTCCGCCATGCCGCGACCGATTCTGATCAAGAACGCCCGTGTGATCGACCCCGCTTCCGGCATCGACCGTGTCGCCGATTTGGCGCTGCGGGAGGGTCGGGTGGCGGACATCGGCGAAGCGCCCCCGTTCGACGACCCGATCATCGTCGACGCCGAGGGGCTGATCGCCTGCCCGGGGCTGATCGACCCGCATGTGCACCTGCGCGAGCCGGGGCAGGAGCACAAGGAGACGGTGCTGAGCGGGTCGATGGCGGCCGCGGCGGGCGGGTTCACGACCGTCTGCTGCATGCCCAACACCTCGCCGACGCTCGACTCGCCCGAGGTGCTCTCATTCCTGGCCGAGCGGGCGCAGGACGCACGCTGCCGCGTGTTTCCGGTGGCGGCGGCGACGGTCGGTCGCGAGGGGCAGCTTCCCTCGGAGATCGCGCTGCTCGCGCGTGCCGGCGCCGTCGCGTTTTCCGACGACGGCGACGCGATCGCCTCGGCGGGGGTGATGCGTCAGGTGCTCGGGCTTGTGCGCGACACCGGTCGCGCATTCATGCAGCACTGCCAGGAGCCGACTCTGACGCACGGGGCCGCGATGAACGCGGGCGAGATCGCGACGACGCTGGGGCTGGGAGGGTGGCCGGCGATCGCCGAGGAGCTCATCATCGAGCGGGACATCCGGCTCAATTCGGGGATCGGCTGCCGGTACCATGTCCAGCACATCAGCGCTGCGGGGTCGGTCGATCTTGTGCGCAAGGCGCGGGGCAAGGGCCTGCCTGTGACGGCCGAGGCGAGCCCCCACCACCTGCTGCTGACCGACGAGGCGTGCCTGGGCTTTGACACGATGGCGAAGGTGAATCCCCCGCTGCGCTCGATGGCGGATGTCGAGGCGGTGCGGGCGGGCGTCGCCGACGGGACGATCACGGTGCTGGCGACCGACCACGCGCCGCACGCGGCCCACGAGAAGGACGCCGATTTCGGCTCCGCCCCGTTCGGGATGATCGGGCTGGAGACGGCGGTGGCGCTCTACCACCAGGCGCTGGTCGAGACGGGGATCCTCGATTGGCCCCGGCTGATCTCGATGATGACCGTCGCGCCCGCGGCCCTGTGCAACCTCGACCGGATGGGCCTGGGCAAGCTTGTGGTCGGCGGGCCCGCGGATGTCACGCTGATCGACCCCGAGAGCGCGTGGACGATCTCGACGGACGACTTTGCGGGCAAGAGCGCCAACAGCCCGTTCATCGGGCGGGAGGTCGGCGTGCGCCCCGTTGCGACGATCGTCGGGGGCGAGCTGCACGCCGGGAGGCTGGGCGCGCGTGTGAAGGAGCCGGCGCCCCAGTAACCGCGCCGGTCATCGCGTCAGACTGAGAAGGCATTCTGGCCGGGCGTTCAGGCGCAGTTGTCGCAGAGTCCGTAGAGCAGGATCTCGTGGTCTTCGAGCTTGAAGCCCTTGGGCAGGAGCTTTTCGAGGCCCTTGACGCAGCCGACGAGGTCGAAGACCGAGCCGCAGGTGCGGCAGCGGAAATGGTGGTGGTGCCCCTTGTCGGAGAGCTCGTAGCGGGCGGGTTCGCCCGGGAGTTCCACGGGGACGAGCCAGCCCTCGTCGACGAAGGCCTTGATGGCGCGGTAGACGGTCGCCTGGCCGAGGCCGTCGACATGCTCGCCGGCGAGGTCGAGGACTTCGGTGGGGCCGAGGGGACGGTCGGCGTCGGTGAACGCCTTGCGTATCGCCTGTCTTTGCTTTGTATCTCGCTGCACTGGTGCGGATTTTAGGCGTTGAGCGCCGGGGATGCACCGGCCTGTCGTTGAAGAGTGGCGTTGGGGCCGCCCTCGGGACGGGCGGCGGTCAGGGCTCGATGAGGCCGTTGCGGATGGCGAATCTCGCGAGCTCGACGCGGTCGTGGATGTCGAGCTTGGTCATGAGGCTGGTGCTGTGGTTGTCGACGGTCTTGACGCTGATGTGCATCGTGGCGGCGATCTCCTTCTTGCTCATGCCTCGGGCGACATAGCGGAGGACCTCCAGCTCGCGGGGTGTGAGCGGGAGTGAGCGGTCGCCGTTGGTGACGGCAAGGCGGGGGCCTTCGCGGTCGATGACGATGCGTTGCTGGATCTCGTTGGAGTACCAGGTCTCGCCCGAGGCGATTCGGAAGAGGGCTTCGGCCATGACTTCCGGTTCCTCGCCCTTGGTGATGTAGCCGGCGACGCCGGACTTGAGCGCGCCCTCGATGTATCGGTCGTGTGTGTAGCCGCTGACAAAGACGACGCGTGTCTCGGGGCATCGCTGGCCGATGGTGCGTGCCGCGTCGAAGCAGAGCAGGCCGGGCATGTCGATGTCCATGAGGACCATGTCTGGTTTGAGACGGAGGGCGAGCTCGACGGCGGCGTCGGCGTCGCCCGCCTCGCCGATGACATCGAGGCCCTCGTGCCCGTTGAGCCAATTGGCGAGCGACGCGCGCACGAGCGCATGGTTGTCGGCCAGCAGAAGCCGGATCGGTCTGGTCACCCGTTCGCCTCCGGAGAAATCGGGGCCTTGCGGTCGTTGATGACCCCCGCGAGTACGCGCACAAGATCAGCCATTCTGTAGGGCCTTGTGAGGACGGCGGCAAGCGCCGCACGGTCCACCGTCGGCCCCGCCCCTCTCGGGTCGGTGATCAGCACGACGGGAACGGGCGGGACCGGCGGTGCTCGATCGAGTATCGCCGGGAGCGTCCCATCGTGCTCCAGCACGATCGCGCCGGGCGCTCGCCCCGCGCCGAGCGTTTCTGTGAGTGTTCGCTCCGCGTCGGCGTGGGTCGAGCACTGCACGACCTCGAATCCGGTGCCCGCGAGAGCCGTGGCCAGCAGTGAGCGGGTCCGCGCGTCCCGGATCTGCAGAAGAACGAGACTGCCTCCGCCTGTGTCCGGACCGGGCGTCTGCGGGCGCGTGCGGCTGGGATCCTCGGCAAATGTCGGGATTTCGAGGGCGAGTTCGCCTTGCGCCGGGCCCTCGGTGAGCTCGGCGGCGTGCTCGCGGGCGATCTGCCGGATGACCGCCAGGGAGTGCTCTGAACCCCACAGCGGCTCGACCACCGATCCGCCCGGCGCTTCGGGGCGAGGCGTGATGCGGAGGACGCAGCGGCCAGATTCCTCGTCGAGCCCGATGCGGATCTCGCCCCGGGCCTCGGTCGCTTCGCGGGCGACCAGGAGCATGGCGGCGACGAGGTGGCGGAGGTCGGCGTCGGAGCCGAGCACGGAGACCGGCGACCGGGCGGGTGAAATCAGGCGGACGGTCGCGGGCAGGCGGAGCATGTGCGCGACCTCGTCGACGAGCGTGTCGAAGCGGACAGGGGCGTGCGCGTTCGGCTCGTGGAGCGCGAAGTTCTGGAGGGCTGCGGTCGCCCGACCGATCGACCTTGCGGCTTGCCTGATGGCGTCGAGGTGCTCTGCGGCGGGCCCGTCGCATTCGATCGACCGCTCGACGAGGCTGGCAGAGCCGAGGACGGAGGTGGCGAGGTTGTTGAGGTGGTGGGCGAGATCTGCGGTGAGGTCGCCGATGACGGCGAGGCGGTGTCTGCGACGCTCGGGGCGATCGGTCTGCGGTTCACGCGGGTTGGTTTCTGGCACGAGGCCGGCTCCGGCGCTGCCGCGGGCGGCGTGCGGGTTGGGCCGCCGCCCGACAGAAATTACATACTGCACCTTTGACCCGGTTCCGGGCCGGTGCAGTGACAGGGGTGAAATGCTACCACGATCGACGACGCCCGTGTGGGCGCCGGATGTGACGTCGAGTGGGTAAACGCCCTGTTTTGCGTCGGCGCGGGATTAGTTTTGGCGAGGCGCGGTGGTGAAGAGGCGATCGGCGAGCTCTCGGCGGGTGACCTTGTCGCGGAGGTTGAAGTCGGCGTGGTTGTAGATGCGTCGGA
>REET01000043.1 GCA_007694925.1 Phycisphaerales bacterium
AACGATCCCGTTTAATTCCCGCCGATCCCTTGACAGAGGCCTGCTCATAGATGGCTACAACCCTTCACCCCTTCGGGGTGAGTTCCGAATGCATCGGTTCGAAGACCTGCGTCCTACGGCAACCGCTCGAACTCCGGCAGCGGGCCCACCAGCGGGCGGGCGTAGTGCATGAACGCCTCGCTCACATCGCTCGTCCCCTTGATGAACTCGGGGGGCATGTGCTTGGTCTTCGCCGCGACATCGGAGAGCTCGATCCGCTCGTAGCGCACGCCGTAGACCTCGTCCGGGCCCGGCTTGCCCGTACGCAGGATGGCGACCGAGCCGTCGAGCTCGCCCTCTGCCGCGAGCTGGGCGGCGTGGTGGCCGGCGCCGCGGGCTTCGAGCTGGTCGACCGGGCTCGCGTCGGGGAAGCATCGCTGCATGTAGCCCAGCGTGTCGGCCCGCACACGCACCGGCTTGCCCCCCTTGGGCGTGAGCTTTTCTTTCAGCAGTTCGGCGAGCTGATCGCCCAGGGCGCCCGAGCCGGAGAGCTGGACATTGCCGTGCGCGTCGGTCTGGGCGTTCTTGATCAGCTTGGCGCCGATGGGCGTGCCGTCCTTGTCCTGGATGCCCTCGCTGACGGCGATGTGGCAGCGGCCCTTGCGGTCGTAGATCTCCGCGACCTCGTGGGCGAACCGCTCGGTGTCGAACGCGACCTCGGGCAGGTAGATCAGCTGCGGGCCGTCGGTCGAACTGGCGCGGTCGGAGCGACGGGCCAGGGCGCTCGCGGCGGTCAGAAACCCCGCGTGCCGACCCATGATCACATTGATCTTGATCCCCGGCAGCGAGATGTTGTCCATGAAGTCGGCCATCGACGCCTTTGCGACAAAGCGGGCCGCAGAACCGAACCCCGGCGTGTGGTCGCTGATCACAAGGTCGTTGTCCACGGTCTTTGGGATGTGGAAGCAGCGCAGCTCGTGCCCCGCCTCGTTCGAGAGCTCGTTGACGATGCGGCAGGTGTCGGAGCTGTCGTTGCCGCCGATGTAGAAGAAGTACCGGATGTCGTGCTTGCGGCAGGCCTCGAAGATCCGCTGGCAGTACGCCGCGTCGGGCTTGTCGCGCGTCGAGCCCAGACACGCCGAGGGGGTCTGGGCGAGCAGGTCCAGCGTCTGGCGGGGTGTGTCGGTGAAGTCGAAGAGGTCGTCCTGGGTCAGGCCCCGCACGGCGTGGCGCATGCCCAGGATCTTCTTGATCGGCGAGCCCCGCCCCGCCCCGAACTCGCGCAGCTTCTCGACCACGCCGACGAGGGACTGGTTGATGACGGCGGTGGGTCCGCCGGACTGGCCGATAACCGCATTTCCTTCGATCAGTTCTGGCATGGCTCGCTCGCTCCGCTCTCTCTATTGGCCAAGGGACTCGGGTGTCCGGCGATGATAAGCCCGGCAAGGGCTGAGGCCGGCGCGGACGCTGTTTGTGCGATCTGGAGGGGGGATCAGCACTCTTGTTGGCCCAACACCTGTCGTTAGGCATGGTGACAAGTGCGGGGAGCCGAGCCGCCGCCGATCCAACGGGCCGGAGGGGAGAGCGGGGAGAGAGCCCCCTCCGGCCCCGGCGCGGCTCTTTCGGACTCAAAAGACCCCTGCCCCCCGCTTTGGTTCGGAGCGGTTTTTCGTTACTCTCTCCCACCATGAAGCTTGCACGAACGATCCGTTCCGGTATGGCGCTCTTGGCCTGCGCGCTCGCGTCGCTGGCCATGGGCGCCCAGGCCCGCCCGACCGCCAACTCCCCCCTCGCCTCGCCCCCCGACGGGATGACCCGCCACGTCGCCCCCCCAGCCGCCCACGTCGGCGCCACCCTCCATGTCAGGCCGGGCGAGAAGATGGAGGACGCGGTCGTCCTCATCGAGCACGGGGAGATCCGGCGCGTGGTGCCTCGGGCCGAGTACGACCGCATGGCCCGCCCGGGCGGGACCATCGAGGTCGACTACACCGGCCGCCACATCTACGCCGGGTTCATCGAGGCCTACCTGCCCGTGCGGGCGCCGGGCGTCGACAGCTCGGCGGCAGGCGCGCACTGGAACGATGGCGTCACGCCCCACCGGCGCGCCCTGGACGGCTCGGCCCCGAGCGCCCGCGACCGCGACAACCTCCGCAAGATGGGCTTCACCGCCGCCCACCTCGTGCCCGACCAGGGGGTCTTCCGCGGACGCACGGCGCTGATCAGCCTCGCCGACCCGCGGAGCGACAGCAGCCACGAACCACCGGCGGTCTACCGCGATGGCTTCGCCGACGCCGTGGCGTTCGAGCGAAACACCCGGCGCGGGGGCTACCCCAGCAGCCACATGGGCGCTGTGGCGCTCATCCGCCAGGTGCTCGCCGACGCCGACTGGCAGCGCCGCGCCCGCCAGACCGGCGACTTTACGGGCGGGCCCGACGCGATCGACGAGCTCGCCGACGCCAACCGCCCCCTCTTCTTCGACATCGACCGCGAGATGACCACGCTCCACGCCGCCGACATCGCCAGCGAGTTCAAGCGCAACGCGATCATCGTCGGCAACGGCATGGAGTTCAAATGGCTCGAAGCGATCGCGGCGGAGAACCTGCCGGTGATCGTCCCCCTCCGCTTCCCCCGCGCCCCCGATGTCTCGGGCTTCGGCGAGGCGGACTCGACCGACCTCGAGCGCCTGATGGAGTGGGAGCAGGCGCCGACGAACCCGCGCCGCCTCGCCGAGGCGGGCGTCAAGACCGCCATCACCAGCGCCAAGCGCATCCGGGGCGCTGGCAACCTCCACAACGACCTGCGCTCGGCCGTCCGCCACGGGCTCTCCGCCGACGACGCCCTCGCGATGCTCACGACCAACCCCGCCGAGATCCTCGGCGCCGCTGACAGGCTCGGCTCGGTCGAACGCGGCAGGCGCGCCAACCTCGTCGTCACCGACCGCCCGCTCTTTGTCGGCCCGTCCCGCATCCTCGATGTCTGGACCGAGGGCGAGCGCCATGTCATCGCGACCGACGATGTCGGCGCCATGGCCGGCGTCTACGAGGTCAACTTCCGGGGCGAGCCCCGCGGCACACTGACCATCACACGCAGGCCCCGCGTCACCCTCGAAGACGGCGATGTGAAAACACGCGCCGAAAAGGTCTCCATCGACGGCGACCGCCTCAGCTACACCGTCAAGGAGCACGACGGCTCCGTCGCCATCGCCACCGCCCAGCGCCGCGGCACGACCCTCCACGGCACGCTCATGATCCCCGACGGACGCACCTTCTCGTGGACCGCCGTCCGCGTCGGCGACGCGCCCGACGACGAACGCGACCGCGAAGAACGAGGGCCCGGCGAGATCCCCGACCTCAAGGGCTACCCCTTCGGCCCCTACGCCATCGAGGAAATGCCACAGCAACGCCGCGCGATCTTCACCAACGCCACGATCTGGACCGCCTCCGACGCGGGAACCATTGAAAACGGCGTGCTCGCCATCGACGGGGGCAAGATCGCCTTCGTCGGCACGCGCTCGGCCTTCAACCGATCCGCGGCCTCCAGATGGCAGAACGCCGAACGCTTCGATCTCGAAGGCAGGCACATCGCCCCCGGCTTCGTCGACGCCCACAGCCACACCGGCACCTTCGCTCTCGGCGTCAACGAGGGCACCCAGGCCGTCACCAGCGAGGTCCGCATCGCAGACGCCGTGGACTCCTCGCACATCAACTGGTACCGCCAGCTCGCCGGCGGCGTGACGACCGTCAACACGCTGCACGGCTCGGCCAACCCCATCGGCGGGCAATCGCTCACGCAGAAGGTCCGCTGGGGCTCACGCCACCCGCGCGATATGCACATGCGCGGCGCAACCCCCGGCATCAAGTTCGCCCTCGGCGAGAATGTCAAGCAGTCCAACTGGGGCGACA
>REET01000266.1 GCA_007694925.1 Phycisphaerales bacterium
AATTCCAACCAGCTCGACGCCAACAACAACGGCGATGTCATCTATGTCGCCCGCGACGACGGCGACACCGCCTCCAACCGCTTCCTGATGACCAACAACGACCCGATCCTCCAGCAGACCGACCCCCTGCCCGCAACGCCGGGCCGCAATGTCCGCCTCCTCACCGGCGCCGTCTCGATCAACGACGCCGGCGACTGGGCCGCACGCCTCACCCTCGACGGCGACACCGCCGACGACCTCCTCGTCGTCAAGAACGGCACGCAGATCATCGCCCGAGAGGGCGACGACGCCCCGGGCACGGGCGGCTTCCAGTTCACAGGCTTCGGCTCCGGCCCCGTCCACATCGGAGACAACGGCGCCGTCCTCTACGCAGGCGTCTGGAACGCGCCAAGCCAGAACACCGGCGTCTTCGTCAACGACGATCTCGTCCTCCGACAGGGCGACATCTTCGAGGTTTCCTCCGTCATCTACGAGGTCACCACCATCCGCAGCGTCACCGACGGCTACCACCTCTCCGACAACGGCGAGTGGGCCGCCGTCCGCGTCGTCCTCTCCGACGGCTTCAACACCAACCTCGACGCCATCGTCCGCATCAACATCGACCTCCCCACCACCTGCCCGCCCGACCTCAACGGCGACGGCGTCGTCGACGCAGACGACTTCTTCCTCTTCCTCCAACTCTTCGCCGCCGGCGACCCCAGAGCCGACTTCAACAACGACGGCGTGATCGACGCCGACGACTTCTTCGCGTTCCTGAGCGCCTTCGCCGCAGGATGCTGAACGCTCGGCACGAGCACTTCTGAGAGTCACATCCGCCCCCGCCGGAGCTTTCCGGCGGGGGCGTTTCAATGGCGGTTGCCACCGCGATCCGCCAGGTCACTATCCGGAACATCTCTTTCTGTACAGAGGTGCTGCCCGACAGAACCCGATGACTCCAATTGGTCTGCGAACACCAATACCCAACCGCTGCCCGATCGGTCGCCTCACATCCAAGAAGCGCCGGTTCTGAACGGCATCGACACTCCCGAATCGCTTGCGACAACAAGACTCTTCTGCGACACTCAGGCGATCCAAGTCTCTCTCTCGATGGGGGCGGCGGGCCACGCCCCCGGAGCTAGAGCGTACCGCCCCCAGCCGACAAGGAGTCTTTCATTATGAATCCGTTTCGCTTCAACGCACGCATGAGCGTTCTTGCCCGTGCTTGTCCGCTCGCTCTTTCGCTCGCCGCCGGTCACGCCGCCGCGACGGTGATCAATGTCCCCGCCGACCAGCCGACCATCCAGGACGCGGTCAATGTCGCTGTCACCGGCGACGAGATCGTCGTCGCCGACGGCGTCTACTCCGGCCCCGGCTTCACCAATGTCGACCTGCAAGGCAAGGACCTGGTCATCCGCTCGGCCAACGGCCCCGCCGCCACAACCCTCGACGGCGGGTTCCAAGGCCGCGCATTCCTCGTCACCTCCGGACAGACCCAAGCCACCGTCATCGAGGGCTTCACCTTCGACAACCACGGCGACTTCTTCACCGACGAAGGGGGCGCCATCCTCGTCCAGGCTTCGGGCGCGACAATCCGAAACAGCGTCTTCCGCAACGGCGTCGCCCTCGAAGGCGGGGCCATCGCCGCGGTCGGCAGCGCCGAGGTCTCCATCGAGGGCTGCCGGTTCGGAGCTCCAGACTTCGCAGACTCGGGCGGGGCGATCTACATCAACGCGTCGACCGTCAACATCGCCTCGAGCGAGTTCAGAGACATCGACCTGAACACGATCTCCGGCGGTGGATCCGGAGGCGCGATCAACATGCTCAGCGGCGAGCTCAACATCGTCGACAGCATCTTCGAGAACATCACCGCAGGACAGGGGGGCGCGATCCGCACCTCCGGCTCCTCAGCCAACCCGACAATCCTGAATCTGACCGGCTCAACATTCCGCAACAACTCCACGGCGGGTATCGGCGGCGCGATCCGGACTTTCAACACCGACATGACCATGGTCGACTGCCTCTTCGAGGGCAACTTCGCCGAAACACGCCAGGGCGGCGCTATCTACGCCAGCGCCACATTCATGACGCTCGTCGAGAACTGCCAGTTCATCGACAACTCCGCCGGCGATCCGGACGGCGGCGGCGAGATCCACGGCGGCGCCATCCGCTTCCTCGCGTCCGGCGGACGCGACTCATTCGGAGATTTCGTCGACTGCCTCTTCGAAGGCAACAGCGTCCAGACCGGACCGTCGGCCACCGAGGGCGCAGCACGCGGCGGCGCGATCTACCAGTTCACCGGGAGCTCGACATTCACCAACTGCGTCTTCCGGAACAACACCGCCCACGGCGTCAATGTCCCGGCCGATACGGTCTACGGCGGCGCCATCGCGGTGCGAGGCACTTCGGACATGCTGATCGTCGGCTGCCTCTTCGAGGGCAATGTCGCACGAAACCTCACCGATCCAACGCTCAGCTCATGGGGCGGCGCCGTCGCCAGCCTCTCCTCCTCAGCGAATCTCACCATCGAGGATTCGGAGTTCTACGACAACGACTCCCAGCAGGGCGCGGTCTACCTCCAAGGGTTTGTCGGCAGCGCCAACATCCCCAACCACCTCGTCAAGGACTGCGTCTTCGAAGACAACACCAGCCGGTTCGGCACCCTCAGGATCGCGACCAACATGGTCGTCGAGGTGACCGGATGCGTCTTCCGAAACAACTTCTCAGAGGCCAGCCGCGGCGCCCTCGCCGTCGCCAACGCCGACACCTATGTCACCATCGAGGACTGCCTCTTCGAGAACAACACCGCCACCACCACCGGCGGCGCTATCGGGCTGCTCAACGCGACCGAGGTCATCGTCCGCAACTGCGTCTTCGACTCCAACATCGGCACGACCAGCGGCGGCGCCATCCGCATCGACCACAATGATTCCAGCAGCCTCGGCCTTTCCTCCGTCCTCGTCGAGGGGTGCGAGTTCCGCAACAACGAATCGCCCTTCGGCGGCGCGATCTCCATGCCCCTCTTCTCCGGGGGATTCACCGTCGACCTCACCGTCCGAGACTCCATCTTCGAGAACAACAACGCCAACCAGGGCGGCGCCATGCACATCCAGGGCTTCGAAGGCGACGCCACCAGCGACCCCGTCTTCGCAGCCGTCGTCATCGAAGACTCCGTCTTCAGAAACAACGCCTCCGGCTCCAACGGCGGCGCCATCCGAGTCTTCACCGGCGCGGATCTCGCGATCACCCGCACCGCCTTCGAAGACAACAGCGCCGGCACGAACGGCGGCGCCCTCTGGCTCCAGTCCGTCGCCGGCGACGGACTCCGCGATGTCGTCATCCTCGGCAGCAGCGCCGTCGAGAACGGCGGCGCCATCTCCCACCTCAACGCCGACAGGGGATCCACACTCAACATCACCAACACGCTCATCGCCAACAGCCAGGCCGGCCAGAACGGTGGCGGCATCCGAACGCTCGCCGGCGCCGCCACGAACATACTCAACAGCACCATCGCGTCCAATTCCGCGGAGCTCGGAGGCAACGCCATCAGCGCCGCCGGCGCCGCCTCCGTAAGGCTCGACAACTCCATCGTCTGGGGCGCAGGCGACAACACCACCGACCAGATCAATCTCGCGTCCGATGCGTCGGTCACCGCGAACTGGTCGAACATCCAGGGCGGCGAGACCGCCGTTGTCATCGTCGACACAGGCACGACCAACTGGCTCGCGGGCAACATCAACGCGAACCCCGTCTTCGCCGATCCGGCCAACGACGACTTCACGCTCGCCCCGGGCTCCGCCTCCGTCGACGCGGGCGACAGCTCGCTCGTCAGCGACATCGACTTCGACCTCGCCGGCAACCCCCGCGTCATCGACGCGGTCAACTACGCC
>REET01000042.1 GCA_007694925.1 Phycisphaerales bacterium
GTGAACATCGTCACGGGCGCCGGCGCGACGGGCGCCGCGCTTGTCGAGCATCCGGGGGTCGACAAGGTCTCGTTCACCGGCTCGACCGAGGTCGGACGCAAGATCGCCCTGGCCGTCGCGGGGTCGCGCAAACGCCTTACGCTCGAACTCGGCGGCAAGAGCCCCAACATCATCTTCGCCGACGCCTCGATCGATCAGGCGGTCGAGGGCATCATCGGCGGGATCTACTTCAACCAGGGGCATGTCTGCTGTGCCGGCAGCCGGTTGTTTGTGCAAGAGCCCGCGATGGAAGCCGTGATCGCCAAGCTCAAGCTGCGGATGCAGAGCCTGCGCGTCGGCGATCCGCTCGACAAGAACACCGACATCGGCGCGATCAACAGCCGCCAGCAACTCGACACCATCCGGCGTTACCTCGACGCGGGGCGTGACGAGGGCGCGTCGCTGCACATCGGCGGGGCGGGCGTGAACGGGCAGGCCACGCCCGTGATGGAGGGGCCTGGGTACTACTGCCGCCCGTGCTTTTTCACCGGCGTGCAGCCCTCGCAGACGGTCGCGAGGGAGGAGATTTTCGGGCCGGTGCTCAGCGTGCTCTCGTTCAGAACGCCCGAGGAAGCGATTTCCAGGGCGAACAACACGCCCTACGGGCTCGCCGCCGGCGTATGGACTGACAAGGGCTCGAAGATCTTCGAGGTCGCGGGCAGGCTGAAGGCCGGCGTGATCTGGTGCAACACCTACAACCGCTTCGACCCTTCGAGCCCGTTCGGCGGGTTCAAGGAGTCGGGCTTCGGACGCGAGGGGGGGATGCAGGGGCTGCGGGCGTATCTCGCGGCCGACTGATCCGACACGACACTCACGAGGAGACGACAGATGCAGACGATTCTCAGCGCGTTGCTCGGGCTCGGCATGCTGCTCGGTTCGGCGGGCGGGCTCGTGCAGGAAGGTGCACAGACGCAGGAGACGCGACAGATGCAGCACGACGACGACGGAGAACGCGCAGCACGGCACCAGCCCGCCCCGATCCACATCGAGGCCAGGAGCATCCTCCGCGTACGAGGGGAGGCGACCGCATCCGCCACGCCCGACCGCGCGACCGTCAGCGTTGGCGTGGTCGCAGAGGGGCGGACCGCCGCCGAGGCTCAGCGCGGCGTGAACACGCAGATAGAACGGGTGGTCCGGGCGCTGCGCGACCTGAACATCGATCACATGGTCCTGCAGACGCAGAGCGTCTCGCTCTCGCCCCGCTACGACCACGACGCGGCGCGGCGCAACCCGGGCACGCCCCCCCGCATCATCGGCTACCGCGCGAGCAACACCGTGCAGGTGCGCGTCGACGATGTGGGCCTCGTCGGCCGCGTGATCGACGCGGCGATGGAGGGCGGCGCCAACACCATCTCGGGCATCAGCTTCCAGCTCAAGGACGACACCGAACAGCGGGCCAAGGCGCTCGCCGACGCCGCCGATCGCGCACGCGAGAAGGCGAGGGTGCTCGCCCGCGCCACGGGCGTGCGGATCACCGGCATCGCCGAGATCGCAGAAGAGGGCACGCAGGCGATCCCCTTCCAGGCACGGGGGTTCGGGCCCGAGATGATGGCGGCCCGCGCCATGGATCCTGGCGCGCAGATCGAGGCCGGCGAGATCGAGGTCCGCGCCGCCGTGACCATCACCTACCGCGTAAGCGTGGAAGACGGGGCGTTCTGATCCGAACAAGGGTCCGGAACCTGTGCCTGGCGGCAGCAGCCGCGGGAGCGACGCGATGACCGAACGACTCGGCGTGCTGAAAACCTACAAGCTCTTCATCGGCGGGAAGTTCCCGCGCACCGAGTCGGGGCGGTCGATGAAGGTCGCCGACGGCGTCGGGGGCGGCGAGGCGCATGTCTGCCGCGCCAGCAGGAAAGACCTGCGCGGGGCGGTAGAAGCGGCGCACGCGGCGCAGCCCGGCTGGGCTTCGGCGGGGTCGTTCCTGCGGAGCCAGATCCTCTACCGCGTCGCGGAGATGCTCGAAGCTCGCTCCGGCGAGTTCGAGCGGGCGCTTGCGCCCGGCGCATCGGCGTCTTCGCTCTCGCCGACCGACGAGGTCGCGCTGTCGGTCGATCGCCTCGTCGCCTTCGCGGGGTGGTGCGACAAGTTCCAGCAGGTGCTGGGCACGCACAACCCCGTCTCCGGCCCCTACTACAACTTCACGGTGCCCGAAGCGACGGGCGTCGTCGGCGTGATCTCGCCGCAGTCGCCCGCGCTGTTGGGCTTGGTGTCGCTGCTTGCGCCAACTCTCTGCTCGGGCAACGCTGCGGTCGTGCTCGCGAGCATGAGCAACCCTGTGCCCGGCGCGATCTTCGGCGAGGTGTGCGTCAGCGGAGATGTGCCGCCGGGCGTGGTGAACATCCTCACCGGCGATCCCGTAGAACTTGTCGAACATTTCGCGACGCATCGCGAGATCAACGCGCTGCACGCCGCGGGCCTCTCTGATGAGCAGCACCGCACGCTGCGCTCGGGCGCTGCAGAGAATCTCAAGCGTGTGTGCGTCCGCAGAACCAGCGATTGGTCGGGTGCTGTTTGTGGGTCACCCGAGTGGATCGAGCCGTTTGTCGAGTTCAAGACAATCTGGCACCCCAGTTCGGCCTAGGGTTGAACTTCACCCGTGAACGGAGATTTCACAATGAGCAAGCAGACTGTCACGAAGATCCTCGCCACCGCTTTCGCCGGCGCGTGCTGCATGTGCCTGACCGCATGCCAGGAGCAGGGCCCGGCCGAGCAGGCCGGCGAGCGCGTCGACGAAGCCGCCGAGAGCGCGGGCGAGGCCGTCGAGGACGCCGGCGAGGCGATCCAGGAAGGGACGGGCGGCGGGTACTGATCCCTCGCTCGCTTCAGCGACACAACACAGCAGGCCGCCTTTATCGGGCGGCCTGCTGTGTTTTTGATCGCTCGTTTCGCCGTCCACGCGGCCCGCTTCAGAGCTGGTCGAGGAAGCGCAGGTCGTTCTCGAACAGCAGGCGGATGTCGGGGATGCCGTACTTGCCCATCGCGAGTCGCTCGACGCCCATGCCCCAGGCGAAGCCGGTAAACTCCTCGGGGTCGATGCCGCAGGCTTCCAGCACGGCCGGGTCGACCATGCCGCAGCCGCCGAGCTCGATCCACTTGGGCTCCTCGCCGGGCTTAAGCGCGATCTTCATGTCGAACTCGGCCGACGGCTCTGTAAAGGGGAAGAAGCTCGGGCGGAGGCGGACATCCGCGTCGTCGCCGAAGTAGGCGCGGGCGAACTGGAGCAGCGTCGTCTTGAGGTCCACCATCGAGACGCCCCGGTCGATGTAGAGCGCTTCGAGCTGGTGGAACATGAACGAGTGCGTCGCGTCGACGGTGTCGGGCCTGTACACGCGACCGGGCGACACGACCTTGATCGGCGGGCCCCACCCCTCCTTGACCGCACGCTCCATCACGCGGATCTGCACCGTGCTGGTCTGGCTGCGGAGCATGCGGGGCAGGTCGGTCGTGCTCGGGTTATCGACATAGAAGTTGTCGATCGGGTCGCGGGCGGGGTGCTCGGGCGGGATGTTGAGCTTGACGAAGTTGTGCTCGTCGTCTTCGAGCTCTGGCCCCTCGGCGACGGCGAAGCCCATGCGGGCGCAGACCTCGACGAGCTCGTCGATCACGCGTGTGATGATGTGCCGACGCCCGACGGCGTGGGATGAGACCAGCCCCGGCTCGGTCATGTCGATGAGCGGGCCGGAAGGGCCGGCCCCGGTGAGGGCGGCCTTGCGGACCTCGAAGGCGGACTCGAGGGCGGTCTTGAGGAGGTGCTGGCCGCCATCGGCCGCTCCTGGGGGGCGGTGCTGATCTATGTGCGG
>REET01000273.1 GCA_007694925.1 Phycisphaerales bacterium
CAAAGATACCGACAACCGCCGCGGACGCGATCGCCAGCGCAAAGCACACAAACATCGCCCTGCGTTCAGACCTCTGCCGCGGGCTCAGCGTTTCCTCGTTCACGGCTGCGCCGTCGGCACACCCACGATCGCGACGCCCAGCTTGTCGGCGACCTGGATTACCTCGGCCTTGTCGATCATGATCACATCGTCCGCCGCCAGCGCCAGGCAGCGCCCGCCGTTGGCGTGCAGGTTGCGGATCGTGTGCTCGCCGATCGTCGGCACATCCGAGCGTCGGTCGTGCCCAGCCCTCGATCCCTTGCAGAGCGTCCACCCCTTGGCGCGGCAGAGCTTGCCCGTCCGTTCGATCATCGCGTCGGTCCCCTCGACCGCCTCCACGCTGATCGTGTCGCGGTCGCGCACCGCGATCGCCTGCCCGATGTCAAGACGCAACAGCTCGCACAGCATCGGCCAGACGAAGTCGATGTCCGCCTGCTGCTGCGGCGTCGGCCTTGTGCGTGTCATCACGCCCGCGTGCGCGAGCTGGTCGCGGATCGATGCGGTCGAGTCCATCAGGCTCACCCCGGAGCGGTCGAGTTCATCGGCGATCGCCGCGAGCACCGCGTGCGAACGCCGGTCGTGGCGCAGCTCCAGCAGCCACGCCTTGAGTGTCACATAGTCCGGCAGGTTGCGCACGATCTTGAACGGATCGTGCATGATCTTGGCCTTGTCCACCTTGCCGACCATCACCGCGTGGCGGACCCCCGCCCGGCGCAACGCCTTCGCCCACGAGCCGACACGCAAGAGCCCGACGCGCCGGAAGCTGTCGCACAGGCCGGGCAGGGCCGGGTCGTACTGGCCGTAGAGCCCGACGCCGTGGACCGGGTGCCCGAGCTTTCTGAAACCTTCTGTGACGATGATGGGCAGGCGCCCGCCCCCGGCGATGATGCCCACCGGTGTCGGGGGGCTCGGCGGGTCGGGCAGGATCGCCAGCGGGCTGATCCGCGCCGGCTCGATCCGCATCAGGCGCCTGCCGTAGCGGCGTCCCGGCTGGCGCCGGCCCTGCTGCTCGCCGGCCTGAGAGCCCGTCTGCGAGGAGGTTGTGGATGCGGGGTGTTCGGGAGACATCGGTGGTCCAGAGTCTATCACCATGGGCCAAGCCCCACCCCGGCCCCTCGTGGGCAGGCCAGGCCCATCTTCAACAGTCCGCGGGCCCCGAGGGCCGATGATCCGCCTGCCATGCCCGGCCAGCGATATCGGCAAACCCAGTCGACCCCCGCCAACCCCGCCCTCACCACGGACGGGCCCGGCCCGAAAGGACGCCCGTTCATCGGCGTCTACTTCCAGTGCGCCAACCGCTATGTCAGGGTGCACCGCCATGTCGACGGCAGCTCCTACGCCGCCCGCTGCCCCTCCTGCGGCAAATCCATGACCTTCCTCGTCGCCGACGGCGGCACCGACCAGCGGATGTTCCGCGCAAGCTGCTGACAGGCGGTCCGAGGTGTGTCTTCTCGACTCTGGTGCTCCGGGCCCCGTCTCCCCGGGCCGTAGAATGCCTCCATGAGCGCTTCCGGAGCCGGTTCGTACGAGATCGCCAGGCCCACCCGACGCTGCGCCGCCACGGGGCGGGAGCTGCAGGTGGGCGAACGCTTCATCGCCGCCCTCGTCCGCGACCCCGAGGCCGACGCCTTCCTGCGCCACGACTACGCCCCCGAGGCGTGGGATTCGGGCGCACGCCCGGCGCTCCAGCTCGTCGCGAGTTGGCGGAGCACCGTCCCCGAGCCCACGGCCAGGCGGAGCCCCTTCATCGGCGAAGACGAGCTGATGGATGTCTTCGAACAGCTCGAAGCCGCGACCGAGCCCTCGGCGATCACCTTCCGCTACATGATCGCCCTGATGCTCGTCCGCAAGCGGCGGCTGGTGTACGAGGGGGCTGGCCCGGGCGTGATGAAGGTCAGGGTCAAGGTCCCCGCGGCCCAGGAGCAGCCCCCGATCATCGAGGTCGTCGACCCCCAGCTCGATGAGGAGCGGGTCGCCGAGGCGATCGAGCAGGTCGGACGCATCATCGCAGGCGACGAGGACGGGGAGAACGCGTGAACCGTGCAGCACCTGTCCGAGTGCGCCTGCTCTGGCTGGCGCTTGTGTCCGTCGCGGCGTTGGGCTCGGCGTGCTGCAGCAGCGCGCCGAGGTTTCCGGGGACGCTCGAAGCCGGGCGCCCCGTCCAGGCGCAGGCCGCGGCCGACGCGATCGAAAGCTACAACGCGCACATCGAGCAGCTCGACCGCCTCTGGGCGCGCGCCACCGTCGCCGTCTTCCAGCAGGACGAACGCGGGCGCACCCAGCGCGACCAGGGCGAGGGCTTCGTCCAGCTCGTCCGCCCGAGCATGGTCTCGCTCAGCGTCGGCAAGTATGTCGACCGCATGTACTTCGAGCTCGGCTCCAACGAGGGCTGGTACTGGTGGATCGATGTGCTCGACCGGGCCGACTCGTTCGCCCTGCTCGGCCGCCACGAACTCGCCACGCCCGAACTCGCCGACCGCTTCGGCGTCCCCGTCCACCCGCTGGACCTGCCGATCCTGCTCGGGATCGAGCCCGCGCCCGCGGTCGCAGAGGTGCGCCGTGTCTCGGGCGGGCGGCTGGTGCTCTCGTGGCCCTCGCGGTGGGGGGGGCAGGCCAGGGTCGCGCTCGATCAGCTCAGCCAACCCGTCCGCGTCGAGCTCTGGACCTCAGACGGCGACCTCGCAGCAGCCAGCGTCATCGAGCAGCACCAGGGCGTGACCGTCCGCGGCACCGGCGAACGCCCCCGCATCGGCGGCCGCTTCGAGATCGACCTGCCCCGCATCGAGACGCAGGTCGTCGTCCACATGACCTCGCCCGAAAGCTCAGAGCGACGCCCGGGCACGGCCCCCTTCGACCTCGAAGGCCAGCTGCGGCGCTACCGCATCCCCGAAGACCGCATCCGCCTGCTCGACCGGCCCGAGGATGTCGAGCGCCTGCTGACCGGGACCGTGCAGTGATCAGAATTGTCTTTCTGTGCCTCCTGATGCTCGCCAGCGGCGTGGCCCAAGCCTCGCCCTTCGGCGCTTTCACACCCTCAGAGCACGAACGCGCCCACGCCTGGGGCCTGCTCGTTTCCGACGATGACGGTCCGTTTGTCGTCGTGCATGTCCCGCCCCGCTCCAGCGGCTCAGAATCCCTCGGCTCGCCCGGCGGGGCTGTCCGCGAGGCCAGACGCCTGCGCGAAAGGCCCGACGCCATGGCGGCGTGGGACAACCGCCTGCTCCTCCTCTTCCCCCCGCCCGAGCAGGGCAGCTCGCGCAGGATCATGTCGATCAACGCAATCCCCGGCGGCTACCCCGGCGTCTGGGCGTACGACCCCGCCACTCGCCTGCGCACCCTCGCGACGATCGAGAGCGAGGGCCGGGTCGCGGGCTTCGTCGGCACGCGCTTCGGGCCCGCGGTGCTCGTCTACGGCGCAGAGACCGACGAACGCCCCGGCCTCCTCCGCCTGAAAGTCCTCGACCGTCTCGAATGGTCCGAGTTGCGTCTGCCCGACGCCGAAGACCGCGCCCGCGCCGAAGGCGGCCCGCCCGAGTCGTTCGCCGAGGTCGTGCTGCTGCCCGCCCGGGTCGGACCCTCACTGCTGGTGCTCGGGGTCGATGGCGAGGCCGGCCTCTGGTCCGGCGAGCTCGATCGAGAGCCCCCCGACCCTGAGGCCGAGAACACTCGCGGCGCCCCGCGCGTGCAGTGGTCGTACACGCCCCTGCCGGGCTTGGGCGAATCGCTCAAGAACGGCAAGGCGATCGAAGCCGCGATGTACGCCCGGGGCCGCG
>REET01000121.1 GCA_007694925.1 Phycisphaerales bacterium
AGCGATTCCAGGCGCAGGGCCGCGTTGATCAGGCCGAGGTGGGTGTAGGCCTGGGGGACATTGCCGAGGGCGATGTTTTCTCGCGGGTCGTGCTCTTCGCTGAGCAGGCCTGTGGGGCCGGCCATTTTGCAGTAGGTCTGGAAGAGCTCGCGGGCTTCGTCTTCGCGGCCGGAGGCGGCGCAGGCCTCGATGAGCCAGGCGGTGCAGAGGTTGAAGGCGCCCTCTTCGCCGGGCAGGCCGTCGTCGTAGAGGTAGCGGTAGAGGGCGCCGTTGACGCGGAGTTCGTCTTCGACGGCCTTGATCGTGCTGGCGAAGCGGTCGTCTTCGGGGTCGATGAGGCCGCAGAGGCCGATGGTGAGGACGGCGGCGTCCATCTCGTCGCCGGCGTAGACGGCTGTGTAGGCCTTCTTCTTTTCGCACCAGCCTTCTTTGAGGATCTCGTCTCTGATCTTGTCTGCGGTTTTGCGGAAGTCGGGGCGTTCGTCGCCGAGGATTTGCTCGCTGATCTTCGCGGCGCGGTCGAGGGTGACCCAGCACATGGCTTTGGAGTGGACATGGTGCTGGACGGGGCGGCGGGGCTCCCAGATGCCGTGGTCGGGCTCGGTCCAGCGGTGGGTGACGGCGTTGGCCATCGCCTCGACGAGGCGCCAGTGTTCTGATGAGAGCGGCGCGCCCGCGAGCATGAGTTCGTAGACGAGGTCGGCGACGGGGCCGAAGACATCGAGCTGGACCTGCTTTGCCGCGGCGTTGCCGACGCGGACGGGGCGCGACATGGCGTAGCCGATGAGTTCGGAGATCTCGGCTTCGACGCCGAGGTCGCTGCCGTTGACGGTGTAGATGGGGGCGAGGTGCTCGGCCGAGCCGAGGCGGTCGATGACGCCGAGCAGCCAGTCGAGCAGGCGGAGGCCCTCGGCGGAGGAGCCGAGGCGGCAGAGGGCGGTGGCGGTCATGGCGGCGTCGCGGGGCCAGCAGTAGCGGTAGTCCCAGTTGCGGATGCCGCCGATGTGCTCGGGGAGGCTGGTGGTTCCTGCGGCTGAGATGGCGCCGGTGGGCCCGTAGCAGAGGCCCTTGAGGACGAGGGCGCTGCGCTGGACGAGTTCTTCGGCGACGGCGCAGGGGCGGAGGGTCGCGGCCCAGTCGCGCCAGAAGCGGTCGGTCTGCCTTCTGCGCTCCGCCTCGGTGAGTGCGGCGGGCTGGGCGCTGCCTGTGCCGTAGCGGAGGACGAGGAGGACCGAGCCTTTGGAGAGGTCGACCTCGGCGACGCCGGTCTGGTGGGGGCCGTCGTCGATGATCTTCCACTCGACGCCGGGGGAGCGGAGGACGATGGGGTCTGCGTGCCCTCCGACGGTGAGGCCGTGCTCGCGCGGGATGAGGGTTGTCGCGGAGCGTCCGAAGTCGAGGCGCGGCGCGAACTCGATGACGGCCTTTCCCGAGCCGGAGATGACGCGTGTGAGGTCGGTGCGTCCTGCGCGCTGGTTCGGCCTGCCCTGGGAGCAGTCGAGGTAGTCGGTGACGGTGACGCCGGGCCAGCGTGTTTCGAGGATGAAGGAGTCTTCGCGGTAGAACTGCTGGGGGGCTCGGCGTTCGCCGATCGGGCGGATGCTGAAGTACCCCGCGCCGGGCCCGCCGAGGAGATCGGCGAAGACGGGGGTCGAGTCGATGCGCGGGCAGCACATCCAGTTGATGCGCGCCTCGGGGGTGACCAGGGCGATGGTGCGCAGGTCGCTGAGCATCGCGTGGTCCTGGATGGGGACGCAGGCGGCGCTTTCGAGGAAGGTCGCGCGTCGCTCAGCGAGGTAGGCGAGGACGCGTGCGGCGTCGCCGGTGTCGGGAACGCGGAGGTGTGCGGCGGTCTCACCCTCCCCCACCTTGATGCCCAGGTCCGGGCCTCTGAGGGTTTTGAAGGCGTCTTCGTCGGTGATGTCGTCGCCGATGAAAAGGGCGGCGGTGGCGCCGACGCGGTGACGGATGCGCTCCAGAGCGTCGCCCTTGTGCGTCGAGCAGACGGTGAGTTCGACGACCATCTTGCCGTGCTTGACGATGACATCGGTGAGCGAGCCGGGGCCGGCGAGCGCGGCGTCGCGGGCCTTGGCGCCGTCGTCTTCGGAGGCGTTTCGGAAGTGCAGGGCCGCGCCCGAGGGCTTGGTCTCGACCGAGAGCCCGTTGGCGCCGGTGGCGATCTCGCTCAGCTGCTCGATGACCTTGTCGCGGAGCGAGCGTTGCTCGGACGAGAGACGGTCGGCGTAGTCGGCGTCGAACTCGCTGCCGTGGCTGCCGACAAGACGGACGCCCGCGGGCTCGCCGGTGAGCTTTGCGAGATCGGCGAGGGCTCTTCCGGAGATGATGACGCTGACGGTGCAGGGGAGCCCGGCGAGGGCGCGCATGGCGACGACGGACTCTCGGATGGGAAAGGCCTTGTCGGGGTCGCTGACGATCGGGGCCATGGTGCCGTCGTAGTCGCTGGCGACGAGGAGGCAGGGGGTGCGCGCGATCTCGTCGAGCCGGCGGGTCAGCTCGGGGTCGAGGCCGTTGGAGTTGCTGTTGGGGTCGGTCACTTCTTGAGGGCTCCGAGGAAGCTGTCGGCCCAGTCGTAGACATCGTGGGCTCTGAGGTACCGGCGCATGGCGGTCATGCGTCGTTTCTGTTCGGCTTTGCCCATGCGGAGGGCTTCTTCGATGGAGTGGGCGACGCCGTCGATGTCGAACGGGTTGACGGTGACGGCCTGCTTGAGCTCTTCGGCGGCGCCTGCGAACTCGCTGAGCAGGAGGACCCCGTCGTTCTTGAGGCGGCAGGCCGGGTACTCCTTTGCGACGAGGTTCATCCCGTCGCGCAGCGGGGTGACGAGCATGACCTCTGCGAGTGTGTAGTAGGCGAAGAGTTCCTCCTGGGCGAGGTTGCGCCGGAGGTAGTGGATGGCGACGCGTCCGGTCTCAGAGTGCTGGCCGTTGATTCGTCCGACGAGCTCCTCGATGCTGCTGCGCATCTCGACATACTCGGCGACATCCTCCCTGCTGGGGACTGCGACCTGGATGAAGACGATGTCTTCGGCGGTGAACTTGGCGCGGCGCAGGACTTCCTCCATCGCGCGGAGGCGGACATCGATGCCCTTGGTGTAGTCGAGGCGGTCGACGCCGAGGAGGATGCGGCGCTCGGGCCCGAGCTTCTGGCGGATCTGCTCGGCCTTGACGAGCACTTCGGCGGAGGTCGCCATGCCCTCGAACCGCTTGAAGTCGATCGAGATCGGGAAGTTGCTGACGCGACAGACGCGGTCGCCGAAATGGAGCTCTGTGTCCTTGCCGGTCGCGCTGGTGAACCGCCTCGCGGTGCGGGCGAAGTTCTGGCCCGAGAGCCGGGTCTGGAAGCCGAGCAGATCGGCGCCGAGCATGCCTTCGAGGATCTCCCTGCGCCGGGGGATTCTTGCAAAGAGCTCTTCGGAGCAGAAGGGGATGTGGAGGAAGAAGCCGATCTTCGCGTCGGGGCGGAGCTCTCTGAGCATGCCGGGCACGAGCTGGAGCTGGTAGTCGTGGACCCAGACGGTGTCGCCGGGCTTGTAGACGGCGGCCGCGGCTTCGGCGAAGCGTCGGTTGACCTTCTCGTACGCGGCCCACCAACTCCTTCTGAAGACGGGCACTCTGATGGCGTCGTGGTAGAGAGGCCAGAGGGTGGCGTTGGAGAAGCCCGCGTAGAAGCTGTCGAGCTCCTGTTTGGAGAGGGGGACCGGCTTGAGGTCGATGCGGTCGCTCTTGAAGGGTTTCGGGGCGGCGCCGGTCGAGCCCGCCCAGCCGACCCAGGCCCCGCCGGTGTCCTGGAGGATGGGCTCCAAGGCGGTCACGAGGCCGCCCGGGCTCATCTTCCAGACGGACTTTCCGCCCTGGCGGACTCGGTGGACGGGGAGGCGGTTGGCGACGACGATCAGCCGTCCGCTCTCTGAACGCGTCTTCCGCCGCGGGTTTGCGGCGGAGGATTTTCTCTTCGCCATGGGCAAAGACCCCCTTCGGCTTGAATCTTGTTTGGGTCTCGCTTTCGTGGACCATAGCCGCCGAAAGGCGGGCCCGCACGCCTATACACCCTGCGTGATGGGCGCCGCGCAAGCGGATGAGCCGCGGACCTGCGCGCCCGGCCCGGGCTGTTTGTGAGGTTCGGCGGGTTGAGTGTACAGACGATCGATCGCTGGTTGAAGGGGCGGGGCTGGACGCCGTTCTCGTTTCAGCGAGAGGCGTGGGCGGGGTATCTGGAAGGCAAGAGCGGGGTGGTGCACGCTCCCACCGGCACGGGCAAGACGTTGAGCGTGTGGCTGGGGCCGGTGATCGAGTGGTTGGAGGAGCGGGGCGGGGAGGTGGCGCAGGAGCCGCCGCCGATCAGGGTGCTGTGGATCACGCCGATGCGCGCGCTCGCGGGCGACACCTGCGCTTCGTTGCTCCAACCTGTCTCGGACCTCGGGCTCGGCTGGAGCGTCGAGGCGAGGACGGGTGACACCTCGCAGAGCGTCAAATCGCGCCAGAAGACCAAGCTCCCGACGGCGCTGGTGACGACGCCCGAGAGCCTGTCGATCCTGCTGTCGTACGCGGACTCGAGGTCGCTGTTCAAAACGCTGCGCTGCGTGGTGATGGACGAGTGGCACGAGCTGTTGAGCACCAAGCGCGGCGTGCAGGCGGAGCTGGGGTTGGCGCGTCTGCGCGCGTGGCTGCCGCAGCTTCGGACCTGGGGGCTCAGCGCGACACTGGGCAACACGGCCGAGGCGGCGCGGGCGCTGGTGGGGCCGCTCGCCCCCGAGCCTTTGCTCATCAAGGGCGCAGAGCCCAAGCGGGTCGAGATCCGCACGCTGCTGCCCGAGAGCCTGGAGCGGTTTCCGTGGGCGGGGCATGTGGGAACGCGGCTGGTCGATCAGGTGATCGCCGAGATCGAGGGCGCGCGCACGACGCTGATGTTCACCAACACACGCTCGCAGGCGGAGATCTGGTTCCGGCGCCTGATGGACCTGCGCCGGGACTGGATCGGACGCGTCGGGATCCATCATGGCTCGCTGGACAAGAAGCAGCGCAAGACGGTCGAGGACGCGCTGCGGTCGGGCGAGTCGCCGCTGGGGCCGTTTAAGTGTGTTGTGTGTACGAGCAGTCTGGATCTGGGCGTGGACTTCCGGCCGGTGGATCGGGTGATCCAGGTCGGCAGCCCGAAGGGGATCGCGCGGCTGGTGCAGCGGGCGGGGCGGAGCGGGCACTCGCCCGGGCTGACCAGCGTGATCGTGGGCGTGCCGACCAACGCGATGGAGCTTGTCGAGTTTTCCGCGGCCAGGACGGCGCTGGAGGCGGGGGAGATCGAGAGCCGCAGGCCGCTGGAGAAGCCGCTGGATCTGCTCGTGCAGCACATGGTGACCGTCGCGGCGGGCGGCGGGTTCGACCCGGCCGAGCTGCTGCAGGAACTCCGAACGACATGGGCTTACCGCGATCTGACCGACGAGGAGTGGGCGTGGGCGATGAGCTTCGTCGAGCACGGGGGACCGGCCCTGACGGCGTACGACAAGTACAAGCGCATCGCGCGCGAGGCGGGGGAAGGGCCGAACGGTGGGCCGAGCGGCGAGCAACGCTGCGTTGTCGCGTCGCCGCAGATTGCTCGTTTGCACCGGATGGGTATCGGCACGATCACCTCCGACCAGGCGGTGCAGGTGAGGTACGCCTCGGGCAAGGTGCTCGGGCAGATCGAGGAGAGCTTTGTCACCCGCCTGATGCCGGGCGACCGGTTCGTCTTTGCGGGCAAGGTGCTCGAACTGGTGCGCCTTCGCCAGATGACCGCGGTCGTGACGCCAGCGAAGTCGAAGAAGGGGGCGGTGCCGAGGTGGAACGGGGGGCGGATGCCGTTGAGCACGCAGCTTGCGCGCGGTGTACTCGCGAGACTGGCCGAGGCACGGGAGGGCGTGTACGCCGACCTTGAAATGCAGACGGCGATGCCCCTGCTGGAGCTGCAGAAGAGTGTGTCGAGGCTGCCGGCGCCGGGCGAGCTCTTGATCGAGCGGGTGAAGACGCGTGTGGGGTGGCATGTGTTCCTGTACCCGTTCGCGGGTCGGCTGGCGCACGAGGGGCTTGCGCCCGTGGTCGCGTGGCGGCTGGTGCGCAGATCGCCCCTGACGGTCAGCGCGACGAGCAACGACTACGGGCTGGAGATTCTGACCGAGACGCCGCTGGAGCTGGACGAGGCGTTGTGGCGCGAGCTGCTCTCGCCCGAGGACTTGGTGCGGGACCTGCTCGATGCGCTGAACGCGACGGAGATGGCGCGGCGGCAGTTCCGCGAGATCGCGCGCGTCGCGGGCCTGACGCACACGGGCTACCCCGGCACACGCACGCCGGCGCGCCACCTGCAGGCGTCGAGCGACATGTTCTTCGAGGTCTTCGAGCAGTTCGATCCGGAGAACCGGCTGCTGGATCAGGCCCGGCGCGAGGTGCTGGAGGGGCAGCTCGAGATCGAGCGTTTGCAGGCGGCGCTCGACGCGATCGCCTCGTGCGAGATGGTGTTTGTCGAGCCGCCCTCGCTGACGCCGATGAGTTTCCCGCTGTACGCCGAGCGTCTGCGTTCGACGCAGGCGTCGAGCGAGGCGTGGGAAGACCGCGTCAGGAAGATGGCGGTGGAGCTGGAGTCGCGGTCGGGTGGCGGGTGAACGGGCGTGGGTTACTGGTGCCCGCGGACCCACGACGATTCGTCGATCGCGTACGACACGGCGGCTTGGGCGATGTATCGCTCGTAGATGGCGCGTGCGTCCTCGGCGGAGATGACGCCTTTGAGGAGCGCGACATCGGCGATGCGTCCTGAGAAGGGGTTCGTGTTCGGGGAGGTCGAGCCGGCGCTTGCGCCGTCGGTGGAGACGCCGAAGGCGATCGGCTCGGGGTTTGTGACGCCGTTGTCTTTGCCGAGACCCCAGCCGGCGGGGAGGAGTCGGACATGGCGGGACGAGCCGTTGGTGTAGATGCCGCACGAGCCCATGCCGTCCCACCGGACAAGGACGAAGTTCCACTGATTCGGGACGAGGCCGGAGGCGGTGAGGATCGTGCTGCCGGCGCTCCCGTAGAAGACGGCTCTGACGGCCTGGTCGTTGTGGTAGGTGACTCTGAGCCCGCCGCCGTTGTTGGAGCCTCCGGCCCGTTTGGAGAAGATGGTCTGGTTGCTGGAGGAGCCGGTGGCGAAGAACCAGAAGGCGAGTGCGCCGGCCTCGATCTCCAGACTCGGGTTGTGGATGACGCGGACATGGGCTGAGCTCGATATGGCCATCGAGCGTGCGCCGGGGTCGTAGGGGATCTCGGCCCACCTGTTCTGCACGACCGACCCGTGGAGGCGTCCGTCGTTGGCGGCGATCTCGTCGTATGCGAATGAAGCGCCCTGCTCTCTGAACCGCCAGCGCGCCGCGAGAGTGAAGCCGTCCCACGGGTCTTGCCCGGGTGCGATCGCTGGGACGACGGTGGCCTGGAGCCTCGCCCTGGCGCCGCCGACCTGCGCCGAGGAGGCGATGACAAACGGCTGCGTCGGGTCGGTCGAGAGCGTTTCGGTGCTGGCGGGGTCGTGGGCGCTCAGGACGAGCTTTGCGCCGTCGAGGTCGATGTCGACGGGGCCGTCGTAGCGCTGCTTCCAACCGGCGGGGTCGGCCAGGGCGAGGTGCACGCCGAGCTCGACGCCAGAGGCGGCCGCGGCGCGGGCTCGGGTTGATTCGGCGGTGAGCCGGGCGCTCTGGGCCTGGGCGTGCTGGACCATGACGGCGGCGAGCCCCGCGGCGGTCACCAACGCCGTGGTCGAGAGCACGAGGATGTAGGCCGAGCCGCGCCGACGCCTCATGACCCGCCCCCGGTCGCGCGTGCGGCTGTATCAAACCCTCGCGTGCGCAGGGCGGAGGTCTTCGCGGCGGGGAAACTGCCACGGAAGACCTCGACGGTGATGAGCTTCACGCCGGTGTCCGAGGCGGTGGGGTTCAGGTCGTCGTCGACGAAAGTGACGGTGACGCGCCGTTCGTAGGCGGCGTGCGCAGTGAGCTCGTCGCCGGTGATGTCCTGGGGTGGCGAGGCCCGCCATGCGTGGTAGTCGGCGATCGAGACGAACGAGGCCCTGGAACCGGACTTGCCCTCGATGGGCGAGAGCGTGCCCGGGTCGTCGAAGGGACGCGAGAGGACCTCGGCGAGGAGGTCTTCTGCGAGCATCACACCCACGCTGTGGCGCTCGGTGATCGATCGCGATCGAGCGACGAGGCCGAGCGTCTCCATCGCGGCGACGAGGACGATGGAGGTGACCATGACGCTCATGACCGCTTCGATGATGGTCAGGCCGCGCCGGGCGGTTCGCTTGCGTGTCACGGCGATCCCCCCGGGGTCGGCTTGATGAAGGCGCCGACGCGGACGGGGCGCGAGCCGTTGTCGATCTCGAGGGTGACGCGCCGGATGGGTGCGGGGTCGGGGTCGGTTTTCGTTGTCGGGACGGCGCGGACGGAGTGGACGAGGCGGCGGCTGCCGCTCCAATGCTCCCACTCTGACGACGGCGTATCCCGGTACCAGATCCGCCAGTCGCCGCTCACCGACGAGCGATCGATCGCGGCGGTGACGCCGGAGGAGTTGTTGCAGACGACCATGATGCAGAAGGGTCCGTCGGTCGGTGTCTCGTGGGAAGTCAGGGGCACGCGGACGACCTCGTAGGAGTAGGAGATACTGGAGACCCCGACCTCGCCCCATGCGATGAGCCGGCCCGGCCTGTTCGTGTCGGGATTGAATCGCCGGACCTGGACGGTGACGGCGCCCGAGGGAAGCAGAAGCTCGTTGCGGCGCATCATCACGCGCGCCTCGGTGAACCTCGCTCTGACGGTTCCCTCGGGCAGGTCGGGGTCGAAGGGCTGGGCGATGGCGGCCTGGTCGTCGACGGTGTAGCGGTCGTCGTCGGTCCCGGTGATGATGCTGACGATCTGCTCGGGGTGCGTGAGCGTTCGCGGCGCGACGGAGCCCTGCTGGCGTTCGTAGCCGATCGCCATGCGCTGCACGCCCGCGAGGACCTCGACATCCTCGCCAGAGGCGAAGGTGCGGAGCAACGGGTCGCCCGGGACGCCCGACCAGTGGTAGCGGACAGTGCGCGTGATCCCGTTGTGGCGACGGACGCGGAAGGCGATCGAGCGGGGCTCGGCCTCGGTGATCTCGATCGCGCCCGCGAGCTCGGCGGCGAGCAGATCCGCCCCGTGCAGCGTATCAAGACGGGCCTTGAGCGGGTCCCCCGATTGGGGCGCGGCGCGGCTGGTGATCATGATCGCCGAGCCGAGCCCGCCGATCACCGTCGCGGTGATCGTCATGGCGACGAGCAGTTCGATCAGTGTCATGCCTCTGCTGCGCACGCTTGCACCCATCACAGGAGTCCGCTGACGGTCTTGATCGTCTCGCTGAGCAGGCCGCCCGACGACCCGCCGGACTCTTCGTCGTCCTCGTCGTCTTCGGGCGGGGCGGTGAAGAGCAGTTCAAGCTTCTTGACGAGTTCTTCCGCGTCGCCCCCGACTTCGCGCGTGGTGTTGCCGGCGCGGTCGACGAGGATGAGGATCGCGGCGCCGCGGTTGGAGATCACCAGCCCCGAGGAAAAGGCCGAAAGACCGGTCGGCCCGAAGATCATCATGTCCTCGCGGTCACCTCCCCTGAACGCCTTGAGCCCGACGCGGAGCGGGGACTCGCCGAGCTCGACGGCGTAGCTTGAGGCGCCCCCGTCCCAGGCGACGGCGTAGCGGTTGTCGGCGGGGTTGAAGCCGACGGCGGCGTAGGACTCCGACGCGACGGCGTGGCGCCTGGCCCTGTCGATGTCGGCGCTGATGCGGTCGGCGGCGCCCGCGAGGCTCGCGCGGAGGTGCGCGTCGGTGAATCTCGGCACGGCGATGGCGCCGACGATGGCGATGATGGCGGCGACGAAAGCCAGCTCGACAAGTGTGAATCCGCTGTGCGCAGCGGGACGCCCGCGCCTTGTCGGGCGCGGGCGTCCGTTGTCATGCTTCCTGCTCCAGCGGGGCATCACTCACTCCCCATGAGGAGAGGTGGGGATCAATAGTCGCGGAAAGGCTTGCCGGCGGCATCGGTCTCCTCGGCGGGCAGATCGGCGCGGATGGCGCCGGTCGCCGGGTCGTACAGCCAGGCGACGGTCTCGCCCGAAGCGGTGCCGATGGCGTTCAAACCCCGCTTGGAGCCGACCTTCAGGGCGGGGATATCGCGCAGGTAGGGCCCGTAGATGTGCGTCGTGTCGCGGGTGGCGTTGGTGGCGCCGGCGGCGTTGCTGTACTGCGTCAGCTGGGCGGCGATGTCGGTCCCGCTGGGGTAGTTCCCGTCGTGCTCGGCCTGGTACATCTCGATGGCGCGGCGCAGGTTGGCCAGGTCGCTGACCAGCGATGACTCGGCGGCGCCCTCGGCGCCGCGGCTCATCCGCGGGATCGCGATGGCGCCGATGATGCCCAGAATAACCACGACAATGACCAGTTCGATGAGGCTGAAACCGCGTGAAGCGCCGTGCATGGCATATTTCCCCTTGGATGTTCTCGACGCACGGGGCCAGAGCTGAACGGAAGAACCCCGGTGCGTCCTTTGAATCGTCGACGCAGCGTCCCCACTTGACGCCGGCCTCTTACAGAGCGCCTGCTCCGACGGTTATCGACCCGTCGCGAGCTCGATAACCATGGTCCTGCCCTCGCGTTCAACCTCGACACCGCCGCGATCGATCGAGCGGACTTTCCAGCCCTGCGGCTCGATGGTGTCGCCGGCGGCGTAGATTCGTCCGTTGATCAGCGCGACAGGGCGCTGGCCCATGACCACCGAGCTGACCCGCAGACGGTTGCGGTCGGCGTCGTCGGCCCGCACTTCCTGAGCCTGCTCTTCGACCTGCACGACCGCCCGCATCGATGCGGGGAGACCAAATGCGTTGCGAGCTTCGTCGGCCATCGGGGCGTTTGTGCCCAGCAGGTCCAGGGCCTCGGCCAGGGCCGAACGGCGCGACGGCGCGTGCTCGCGCAGCTGGGCGAGCGCCTCTTCCAGCTCCGAAGACGAGGGCTGCTGCTGAGCGACGCCCGCGCTGGCCGGAGAAGGCGATCCGCCCCGCAGCAGCGTCATGTCGACGATCAGCCCGCCGACGGCGGCGACCATGATTCCCGCGTAGACGCGTCTGGACTTGCTCATGCCCCTAGAAACGGTCAGATCCGGGGGGAGCATGAGCCGGGCGGGCCCGCTATTTCAGGGGCCCTCGGAGTGATCGGCACGCCACGCAAGATCCACCGAGAACGAAACACCGTCCTTGGCTTCCTGCCCTAACGCCACGACCTCCATGGTCCGCAACGCGATGTCCGGGAACGATTCGTGGAGGTACTTGAGGTAGCCCGCGAACGCGCCCGGATCGCCCCGGCCGGAGAGGCGGATGCCCGTCACGGTCATCAGCCGCCCCCGATTAGCCTCGCCCGGGGAGACATTGTCGATCCGAAGGCCAGAGTCTGCCGCGACGCCCGCGAGCTCGGCGATGACGCGGTTGCGGTCCGATACGGGTCGGAGCTCGATCATGCGTGCGCCGATGTCTGCCGCGGCTTTCTGGAGGTCTTCGTCGACACGTCGTTGCTCGACGCGGGCCTGGTCGAGCACGCGCTGGAGGGTTTGTTCGCGCAGTGCGGACTCTGCACGCTCGGCCCTGGCCAGCGTGTGGGGACGGACGCCGAAGAGGAAGACACCCCCCGCCAGCGCGACGACGCAGGCGGCCCCGGCCAGATCGATCGGCAGCGTTGCCTTGAGGTTCATCGCTTCTCTCCGATCAGTTCGGCGCGGACCTTGAAGACGACGCCGCGGTCGGCGCCCTCGCGGCTGTCGCGCCGGGCCTCGACGAGCTCTGCGCTCTTGAAGAGCCCGGTGTTCTCAAGCGCGAGGACGAAGCGTGAGACTTCGGCCTGGGTGGCGCCGGTGCCGTCGAGCTCCAGAACGCGTCCGCGGTCGGTCTGGGTGAGCCACATGCGTCTGAGGCCGGCCTCCTCGGTGAGGCTGTCGGCGATAACGCCCAGGAGGAGGTGCCAAGCGGGGCGGTCGCCCAGCGCCCGCGCAAACTCCATCTGCTGCGCGAGGGCACGGGCCTCGCCGGCTCGCTCGGAGACGGAGAGGTTCACCTGCGCGATGCGCCCTTCCAGGCGTGCGATGGACTCTGCACGGTCATCGGAGATCTGCATCGCGAGCATCGCGCCGACAGCAAGACCCGAGAGCGGGACGAGCGCGCCGAGCACGCCAGCCCAGAGGCGGACGCGCCGGGCCCGCAGGCGCGCGGTCTGGCGCGCCGGAGGGATGAGGTTGATCGCCGGTTGGGTGCTGGTGATCGGGTTCATGTGTCGAACCTCGCGGCAAGGCCCATCGCCACGACGAGCCTCGGGTCGGCGGGCGTCTGATCTCCGGGCAGGGCCGGGGGCGCTTCGGCGGTGTCGCAGGACGAGGCGACAAGGGCCGAGACCCCCGCGGGCGGACGCCCAGCAGCGAGCAGTCGCCCTGTGCACTCGGTCTGGTGACGCCTGCGGGCATAGTCGAGGGCGGCGGCGGTCTCGCGCTGGATCGGCTCCGCCCATGCGCGGATGTGCTCGCGAACATCGCTGAGCAGCGCCCAACGCTCGTCGCTCTCGTCGAGCCCCACGGCGTAGAGGGCGTACCAGGCGACATCGTCGTCGAGGTCGAGCGATTCGATGACGCTGCGCTCCAGATCGCCGACGCCCGACTGCTTCGCAGATCGGGTGTAGACCACCACGCCCTCGTACACGACGACGATGCGGACCATGTCCGAGCCGAAATCGACAACGCAGTCGACCTCGCCCCGCCCAAGCGGGACGATGAGCGAGAGGGCGCGGGCCGCGGCGGACTGGTGCGCGTCGATGGCGGCGACATCGAGGCCCGCACCCTCCAGCGGGGCGATCGAGGCCTCGGCCGCTTTGTGGGGCAGGGCGACGGCCATGACGCCGGGCCGGTCGCGCGAAGCCGCGGGTGCGGGCAGATCCCACACCCCGACCCCGAACGATCCGGGCTGGAGGCGGTACATCTTGGCGAGCTCGCCCGAAGCGATCCTCTCGACGGGGGCGCCGCTGGAGACGGGCGGGATCTCGAGCGGAGCGCTGACGAGCGAGGGCTCCGCCGCCCCGAGGGTGACGGCCGAGCCTGCAAACCCGACCCGCCCGAGCGTGCCGACGAGGCGCTGCGCCTCTTCCTCAGACAGATGCTCGCCCGCCCCGGGGGCTCGCTCGAGCACGACCGAGGACCGGAGAGAAACGCCCTCGCGTGTCTTTTCCAACTGGGCGGCGGCGATCCAGCCCGGATCGATCCACACACCGATGGAGCTCTTTCTCGTCATCAGCCCACCCCCGGCGCAGAGGCCGTCAGGTCGAACAGCGGGAGGAACATGCTGATGGCGACAAACGCCACCACGACGCCGAGCACCAGCAGGATGATCGGCTCGAGGATGCTCGTCAGGGACTTGACGAGCACCTCGTTGTCTTCGTCGATGAAGTTGGCGATGTGCGTCAGGATCTGGCCGACATTGCCGGTGCGCTCGCCGTTGCGGATCGCCTCGACGACCGCGGGCGAGATGAGGCCCGAGCGTTCGAAGACGGCGCTGACATTCTCGCCACGCTCGACGGCGTCGGACGCGCACTCAAGAAGCCTGCGGTATTCGTTGTTGGTGCTCGCGTCGCGGGTGAGCGAGAGGGCTTCGAGCAGGGGCACGCGGCTCTCCAGCAGCACGCCGAGAAGACGGGCCGTCGCGGCCGTCGCGAACGAGCGGGCGATCGACCCGAGCAGGGGCAGGCGGATGACCACCTTGTCCGACGCGTCCTTGCCCGCGGGTGTTCGGATCCAGACGACGGCGCCGACGACCGCGGCCGCGATCGCGCCCAGCAGCCAGGGCCAGTGGCCCCGCGTCCACTCCGAGATCGCGATGAGCGCCTCGGTCGAGGGGGGCAGCGTCGCGTCGAGCGATTCGAACATGCCCGTAAACCTGGGCAGCACGAACACCACCATCATCGCCAGCACGCCCAGCGAGACGGTGATCAGGAGCGCCGGGTAGACCAGCGCCCCGATCACGGCGCTGCGCGTGTGGTACCTTTTGCGCGCCAGGGCCGCAACGCGGTCGAGCATCACCGCGAGCTTTCCCGAGCTCTCGCCAGCGGCGATGAGGCTGCGGGTGACATGGTCGAACGATCGCGGGTGGGCGTTCATGGCCTCGCTGAGGGGCTCGCCCTCCTCGACCCGTCTTCTGACATCCGAGACGGTCTTCTTCCACGCGCCTTCTGTGAGCTGCTTCTCCAGTGCCGCAAGCGCGTCGACAACGGTCGTCCCGCTGGTCACGAGCACCGCGAGCTGGCGGGCGAAGACCGCGACCTGCTTGAGCCCGCCGGCACGCCCGGATCCCGCGGCTCTGGCGGAGGTCGTCGCCGCGTCGGCCTCGCGGACCTCGTCGACGAACAGCCCCTTGGCGCGCAGGTGATCCTCGGCCTCCTGGCGGGTCTCGGCCTCGGTGTGCCCGAGGACGGCCTTGCCGTCGGCGTTGTACGCGGTGTAGGCGAAGCGCTTCATGCCGCCGCCTTCCGGGGCTCCGGCGCGTCGGTGTCCTCGATGTGGGTGACGCGGAGTACCTCTTCGAGGCTGGTCTTGCCCTCGATGGCGATCAGGACGCCCTCGTCGCGGAGGGAGAGCGCGCCGCCGTTGCGGAGGTGCTCTCTGATCTCGTGTGTGGGGGCGGAGTTGTGGATCATGCGCCGGATGCCGCCGGTGACCTCCATGACCTCGTAGATGCCCACGCGCCCCTGAAAGCCCGAGTCGTGGCACTGCTGGCAGCCCAGGCCCTTTCTGAAGGCCTTGCCCCGCATGTCGAGCAATCCCGCGTCGGCGAGGACGCGTTCTGTGGGGTAGTACTTGCTCTGGCAGGCGGGGCAGACGGTGCGCGCCAGACGCTGGGCGACGACGCCGTTGACCGCGCCCGAGAGCAGGTACGACTCGATGCCCATGTCCAGCAGGCGTGCGACGGCGCCCGGCGCGTCGTTGGTGTGCAGGGTCGCGAGCACGCCGTGCCCCGTCAGCGCCGCCTGGACCGCGACACGGGCGGTCGGCTCGTCGCGGATCTCGCCGATCATGATGATGTCGGGGTCCTGGCGGAGGATGCTGCGCAGGGCGCGCGCAAAGGTCATGCCGATCTGCTCGTTGACCTGGATCTGGTTGACCATGTCGAGCTGGTACTCGACGGGGTCTTCGACGGTCACGATGTTCAGCTCGGGGCTGCGCAGAAGATCCAGCGCGGAATAGAGCGTCGTCGTCTTGCCGCTGCCCGTCGGGCCTGTGACCAGCACGAGCCCGTGCGGCCGGCGCAGGACGCGGTTGAAGGTCTCGAACGCCTCATGCCTGAAGCCGAGCTCGTCGAGACGGACGCGGAGGTTCTCCTTGTCGAGGATGCGGAGCACGAGCTTCTCGCCCAGGAGCGTCGGCATGCTGCTGACGCGCAGGTCGATCTCGCGCCCTTCGGCGAGGATGCGCACGCGCCCCTCCTGGGGCAGACGCTTCTCGGCGATGTCCATCTTGCCGATGACCTTGATGCGGCTGGCGATCGCCGCGTGCATGCCCGGCGGGGGCTTCATCAGGTCGCGCAGCACGCCGTCGACGCGGCTGCGGATCCTCGTGCCCCTTTTGTCGGGCTCGACATGGATGTCGCTGGCCTTGCTCTTGATGGCGGTGAGCAGGGCGACATTGACGAGGTTCACGATCGGGCTGCCCTGGATCATCCGGTCCAGGTCGGTCGTCGGCCCCTCGTCGATGCTCTCGCGCTCGACCACCTCGACATCGGACTCGGCGAGGCTCGTGAGGAACTCGTCAACATCCACATCGCCCGAGGCGTACTTGCGCACGAACTCGAGGATGTTCGCCTCCAGCGCCAAGACAGGCCGGATCGTGTGCCCGGTGAGCTGGTGCAGGCGGTCGATCGTCGGGAGGCTCTGCGGCTCGGTCATCGCGACCGTCAGCTCGCCCCGGACGAGGAACATCGGGATGACGCGCAGCCGCTCGCACTCCTCGGCGCCCACGAGCCTGAGGAGGGCGGGGTCGATCAGCCCGTGGCGGAGCTGGCAGCCCTTGACGCCCAGCGTCTCGGCGAGCGCGCGCACGAGCACGCCCGGTGTGATGACGCCCTGTTCGACCAGCACGGCGCCGAGGCGCGCGCCCGTCGCCTTCTGCTGCGCCAGCGCGTGCCCGAGCTGCTCCTGCGTCAGCGCGCCGCGCTCGACGAGCACCTCGCCCACGCGGGCGCGTTTGGGGCGCTTCTGCCCGGGCCCGTTCTGGGCGTCGCCCGGAGGCGTGTTGGCGCCGGTGTTGGGCGGCTGGTCGCTCACAGGAAACTCCGCACCGCGGTCTGGACATCCTCGTACCGCTCGAACCTGCCGGCGTGCCCGGTCAGGTCGAGGACCTCGCGCAGCGTCTCGTTCATGCCGCAGACTTTCAGGGAGAGCCCGCTCTCCTCCAGCGCGTCTCCGGCGTCGATCATGGCTTCCAGGCCCGCGCTGTCGACATAGGGAACGCCCGAGACATCGACGATGAAGCGTCCGAGGCTCGATCGCAGCGACTCTCTGACGCGCGCCAGAAAGCCCGAGGCGTCGTCCTCGGTGAGCGGCCCTCTGGGTTTGAGCACCGTCACGGCGCCGTGGCGGTCTTCCTCGATCTGCACCGTGATACCTCCGGTGTCTGCGCTCAGGCGACCTGCAGCGTCGCGCCCGCGCCGACGGGCACGCGGAGCGTGAATGTGCTTCCCTTGTCGATCTCGCTCTCGGCGGTGATGTCCCCGCCGTGCAGGCGCGCCATCTCTCTGGCGAGCGAGAGGCCCAGGCCAGTGCCCGTGATGTCCTTCACCCGCCCGTCGGTGGCGCGGTAGAACTTCTCGAAGACGCGTTCGAGGTCCGCCTCGGCGATGCCGATCCCGTTGTCTTTGACCTCGACGATGAGCTCGCCCGGCGTCACCTCGACGCGAACACTCACCTCGCCACCCTCGGGCGTGTACTTCAGCGCGTTGCCCACGAGGTTGTGCAGCACCATCGCGAGCTTGTCGCGGTCGCCCTTGATCGCCGGCAGCTTGGGCGGCAGGTCGAAGGCGAGGTCGATCCCCTTGGACTGCGCCTGGGCGACGAAGTCCTCCGACACGTCGGTAAAGAGCTGGTCGAGCCTGATCTCGCCCGGGTTGAGCCGGAGCGAGCCCGCCTCGATCTCCGAGACGCTGAGCATGTCGGCCACGACGCGTTCGAGCCGCCTGGTCTCCTGATTGATCACATTCAGGCAGCGGCTGCGCTCTGCGATCTCGTTCTCGTCGAGCTCGAGCGCCTCTTCGACATACAGGCGGATGTTCGTCAGCGGGGTCCGCAGCTCGTGCGTCGCCTGGGCGACGAAGCTGTGCCGGGCCTGCTCGGCGACGCGCAGCTGGGTGATGTCTTCGATCATCACCAGCGCTCCGGCCCCGTCCTCGCGGCGAAGGGGGCGGATGCCCAGACGCAGCACGCCCGTGGCGCCGGCGTCGTTCTCGTCGACCCGTTCGACCTCCAGGGTCTTCTTGGCGCGGACGCGCCCGCTGGCGACATCGCTCATCGCATCGGCGACGCTCTCGTCGCCGACGACATCGCTGAGCCTTGCGCCGGTGAGCTTGTCGCGCTCGGCCCGGAGGAAGACCGACGCCGCGCCGTTGGCGTACCGGATCGTGCCGTGCTCGTCGACGACGAGCATGCCCTGCCAGAGGGCGTCGCAGGCCTCGGTGAGCTCGCCGCGCCGTTCGCGCCTGGAGCCGAGCTGCTCGCCGGCGCGTTCCTTGGTGACGCGACGGCGCAGCTCCTCGCGGTCGTCGAGCAGGCTGTTCCACGCCTCGGCCGCTCTGCCCAGCGAGGCGTCGACGCGGAGGGCGTCGTTGTTCTTTTCGCCAGAGGCGGCCAGGAGGACCGCGTCGCGGACCGCCCCCACCGCCGCAAAGCCCCGGCGCATCCGCCGGTAGATCAGCATGAACCCGCCCAGGGCGACCCCGCCGATGATCCCGACCCCCACGAGCCCGTCGAGCTCCGCCTTGGCGGCGGCGACATCGCCCGGATCGACCTCAAGCAGCACCGAGCCCTTCCCGGCGATCTGCAGCACTCGGGTGTGCTCACCGGCGGCGTCGGCGGGAACCGAGGGCCAACGCCCCTCGGGCGGGTCCTCAAACCGGACCGACGAGGGGTCCGACGAGGCGATCACCCGGCCGTCGCCCAGCGTGACCAGCAGCGACCTGACCTGTCCGGAATCGGCCGCGTTGACGACCAGCCTGCGGAAGCCCGTCAGCTCCCCCGCCTCCAGCAAGGTCGATCCGGCCTCCTGCATCAGGCCGAGTGTGGCGTCGGCCCGGGAGTGCCAGGCGCGGACCTCGGCCCGCTCGGCGCTCTCGTTGGCCCACCACGCCGCACCGGCGATCGAGCCGAGCAGGAGCACGAGGAGCCCGAGGCCTGTCCAGGCGACGGCCGATTCACCCCGCCTGAGCAGGGGGGGGCGGAAACCGAATGTGTTCGCAAAGCTCTTCATCATGCGCGACCGCCTTGCCGACGATGGATTCGGCGTCAAAGTTCGTATCGGTGTTGATCGGCCGCCGATGAACCCGCCTGCACGCCGACCCGCCCGTTCGTTCGTCGAAACGGGATATTGAGGCCCGCACCGGCGGCACACCAGCGTCAAGACCACCGCCCGAACCGGCGGCCCGCACTGGAGCAATCAGCCTTGCAAGCACTCTCATGGGACGCGTGGTTCACCGGCGGCGTGCTGGTGCTGATGTTGGCGCTGCTGGCGAGGGGGCGCTACGCGCCGGACGTCGTCCTGATGGGGGCGTTGCTCACCCTGCTGGTTCCGGGTGTGCTCGATCCGGCCGGGGCCCTCCGCGGCTTCTCCAACCCGGGCGTGATCACCGTCGCGATGCTGTATGTCGTCGCCACTGCGATGCGGCAACTGGTGGCCACCCTGGGTCAAGATGCGGCCTATTTTCGCGATCATAAACGG
>REET01000289.1 GCA_007694925.1 Phycisphaerales bacterium
GGGGATCACCGGCAGCGGGATGCTCGACATCACGGCGCGCGACGGGACCTCCTTCAGCATCGACCTTTCGGGCGCAGAGACCGTCTCGCAGATCATCAGAGCGGTCAACGAGAACGCAGACAACGACGGACGCGTCACGCTCTCGCTCAACGACGCGGGCAACGGCGTCACGATCAAGGACAACACGGGGGGCTCGGGCGCCTTCCTCGTCGGGGGGGACGGCGCGGTGGGCCTGAAGATCAACACGCCCGACATCGGCGTCGAGGCCTCCACCGTCCGCGGCGAGGGGCTCAACTTCGCCTACATCACCAACAACACCTCCGTCGCCTCGCTCAACGGCGGGCGCGGGATCGGCAGCGGCACGATCCGCGTCGTCGACGGCTTCGGCCGCTTCGAGGACATCAACATCGGCGCCTCGGTCAGGACTGTCGGCGATCTCGTCCGGCAGATCAACAGCCAGGTCTCCTCCGAGGGGCTCAATGTCGTCGCGAGGATCAACGACGAGGGCAACGGTCTGATCTTCACCGAGCGCGACGGGGAGCCCTCCGGCGGCTCGCCCATCCGCATCGAGGACCGATCCGGCCAGGTCGCACGCAACCTCCGCATCGCCGGCAGCGCCGACGGGACCAACGGCGAGAACTTCATCAGCGGCTCGTTCTCGACCGTCGTCGAGTTCAACGCCGGCGACACCCTCGACGACATCGTCCGGAAGATCAACCAGTCCGGCGCCGGGGCGACCGCCTCGGTCGTCAGCGACGGGGGCAGCTCGACCCCCTTCCGCATCAGCCTCGGCTCGCGCACGACCGGCAGCGACGGTCGGTTCGTCTTCGACTCTCACGGGTTCGACCTGGGCATGCGCGTGCTCGACGAGGGGCGCGACGCGGTCGTCTTCTTCGGCTCCAGCGACCCCGCCGACGGGCTGGCGCTGACGAGCTCGAGCAACACGATGGACGGCGTGCTTCCCGGCGTCTCGCTCGACCTGCGCTCGGCGTCGAGCGACAAGCCCGTCGAGATCAGCATCTCGCGCGACGACGCGGCGATCGAGAAGGCGATCGAGGAGTTCATCGCCGCGTACAACACGGTGCTGGAGCGCATCGACCGCCAGACCCGCTTCGACATCGAGACGAAAGAACGCGGGCCGCTGCTGGGCGATTCGACCATGCGGTCGGTCCGCCAGCGCCTGGTCAACAACTCGCAGCGCCCGGGCATCGGCCTCGCCGAGCAGTTCGACAGCCTCGCGAAGGTCGGCGTGACGGTCGGGGAGAAGGGCCGCCTGCAGTTCAACAAGGACTCGTTCAGGGAGGCGCTCGCCAACGACTTCGACGCCGTGCGCTCGCTCTTCGACGCGAGAGAGACCGAATCGACCACGCAGCAGTTCGTCCAGATCGCACCGGGCGTCAGCGTCCTGCAGGCGGGCGACGGCGAGTTCATCCGCCTGGGCGTCATCGGGCAGATCGAGGAGACGGTCCGCCAGTATGTCGACTCCGTCGACGGCATCCTGACGGGCAAGCGCCGGTCGATCGACACGCAGATCGAGCAGCAGCGCAGGAGGATCTCCACCTTCGACCAGCGGCTCGACCGCCGGCGCGAGTTCCTCGAACGCCAGTTTTTGGGGATGGAGCGGGCGCTCGCCCAGCTCCAGACCCAGCAGTCCTCGCTCTTCCAGATGGGGATCCAGATGTAAGAGCCCGCTCAAGCCCCGAGCGGCGAGGCCCGATAGACACTCCGCCTATGCCTGAAAACAACATCAACGCGTACCTCCGCACCAAGGTCATGACCGCCAAGCCCGAGCAGGTCAGGCTGATGCTGCTCGACGGGGCGATCAAGTTCGCCCGCCAGGGCCGGGCCGGCATGGCCGAGAAGAACTACGAGCAGGTGTATGAGGGCGTGAGCCAGTGCCGCGACATCGTCAGCGAGCTGCTGACCTCCATCGCCCCGGGGACCGACCCGGTGCTGGCCGAGCGGGTGCGGACGGTGTACGGGTTTCTGTTCCGCGAGCTGATGGAAGTCAGCTTCTCGCGGGATCTCAAGGCGATGGACCGGGTCATCGAGCTCCTCGAGTACGAGCGCGAGACCTGGGTGCTGGCCATCGAGAAGCTCGCCAAGGAGCGGGCCGAGGGCCTGATCGAGGAACGCCCCCTCCGCCCGACCGGGACCGACCCGGCGCCGAGCAACGAGGGCCCGAGGCGGTCGGTGAGCATCGAGGCCTGAAGGCCCGTCAGCGACGGGCGGGCTCGGGGCGGAGCCGGGCGACCAGGAACTCCATAACGTTCAATATGCGGACATTCGAGGCGATGAGCGACTCGCTCTCGGCGATGGCGTCGATGAACGAGGCCCATCGCTCGGGGTCCGCGCGCTCGCCCCGCAGCTTCAGGCGGGCCCACGAGGCGACATAGCCGAGCATCAGGCGGACCGCCTCTCTGTTGGCGGCTTCCTTGCTGGCGTTGTCGGCTTCTTCGACCGCTTTTTTGGCGAAGGCGTCGGTCAGGGCGGCCATCTGGCTGGGCAGGGCGATCGCCGGCCCGCCCGAGGCGGCCTCTTCAAGGAGGGGACGCAGCTTGCTGTCCCACGCGTCGAGCCCCGCTTCGGTCGCCTCGATCACGGCGCCCGGCGAGCCCCCCGCCATCGCCTCCAGCCACGGGGGCAGTCCGCTGCGGGCGAAGGGCAGCCCGCTTGACGCCAGCCACGCGTCCATCGAGCGCGGGTCCAGCAGTGTGAAGCCGACACGCTGGCAGCGGCTGCGGACGGTCGGGAGCAGGCGCTCCTCGTTGCTGGTGCAGAGGATGATGACCGTGCCGGGGGCGGGCTCTTCGAGCGTTTTGAGCAGGACATTCTGCCCCTCGCGGTTGAGCAGGTGCGCCTCTTCGAGGATCAGCACCTTGCCCGCGAGGCTCTCCCCCGCCATCGCGCGTGTGCGCGAGGCCGGCTCGATCAGGAACTCTCTGAGCACCTCGACGGGGATGTTCGTCTGCTTGCGGGCCCTGACATCCGCCTCGCGGCTGAACGCAGCGAGTTCCTTCGTGACGACATGGAAATCGGGGTGCGCCCCCTGGGCGATCAGGCGTCGGACCGGGCTGTCGGGGTCGGGAGCGAGCCTGCCCGACAGATCGGGGGCGAGGGAGGGGTCGATGAGCATCGCGCCGAACGCCGCGGCGGTCGTGAACTTGCCGACCCCCCGCGGCCCGTGGAAGACCCAGGCGTGGTGGACCCTGCCCGAGCCCATCGCGGCGCTCAGGACGCCCAGCGCCCGGTCTTGGCCGACGATCCGGTCGAAGGTCTTCAGATCGAGCGAGAGCTTGCCCGGCTGGGGCGGCGCCTCGGCGGCGCGGGCGGCGGCGGAGCCTCGGCTTGCTTTGGGGCTTGCTTTGGAGGTCTTCTTCCGCGTGGTCTTCTTGGAGGTTTTCTTGGCCACTTGGCGAACAGCGTAGCTTTCTGTTCACCTGATCGCCTGCTCGCCTGTTCTCCCGCTCCAGGCCGTGCCGAAGGCCCGGCCTACACGCCCATGAGCTTGTTGATCCCGTTCAGGGCGGCGACCTTGTAGCACTCTGCGAGTGTCGGGTAGTTGAACACGGTCTTGACGAAGTGGTCGACGGTCGCGTTGAAGGCCATCGCGGTCTGACCGATGTGCACGAGCTCGGTCGCGCCGGTCCCGATGATGTGCACGCCGAGGATGTGGCGTGTCTCCTGGTGGATCAGGAGCTTGAGCATCCCGATGTCGTCGCCGAGGAGCTGGCCCCGGGCGATCTCCTTGTAATGGGCGATGCCGGCCTCGTAGGGGATGCCCTCGGCGGTCAGG
>REET01000179.1 GCA_007694925.1 Phycisphaerales bacterium
CGGCAACGCAAAGGCAAGCCGCGGCCGAAGGCCGCTTCCTCCCCAGCGCCCCACACCCCGCGCCCCGGCCGTCAGGCCGAAGCCCCGTACTGCTTCTCGTAGTACGCGAGGTACTCGCCGCTCTTGACCCGCTTCCACCAGTCCTGGTTGTCGCGGTACCAGGCGATCGTCTCGACGAGCGCCTCGGGCCACGCCGAGCGCGTTGGCTTCCATCCGAGCTCCTGCTCGATCCGCGACGCGTCGATCGCGTAACGCCGGTCGTGCCCGGGGCGATCCTGCACAAACTCGATCATCTCCTCCCCGTGCCCCATGATCGAGAGGATCGAGTGGGTCAGGTCGAGGTTGGAGCGTTCGTTGTCGCCCCCGATGTTGTACACGCGCCCCGCCTGCCCGCGATCGAACGCCGCGAGGATCGCCTCGCAGTGGTCGTCGACATGCAGCCAGTCGCGGACATTCTTCCCGTCGCCGTACAGCGGCACCTTCTTGCCCTGCAGCAGGTTGGTGACGAACAGCGGGATCACCTTCTCGGGGAACTGGTACGGCCCGAAGTTGTTCGAGCACCGCGTCACCACCACATCCATGCCGAAGGTGTGGAAATACGCCAGGCTCAGCAGGTCGCCGGCGGTCTTGCTCGCGGCGTACGGGCTGCTGGGCTTGATCTGGCTGGTCTCGGTGAAGCGGACCTCGGGGTTTTCCAGAGGCAGCGAGCCGTAGACCTCGTCGGTCGAAACATACAGGAAGCGTCCCACGCCCTTGCCGCCCTTGGCCCGCCTCGCGGCGTCGAGCACCACCTGCGTCCCCTGCACATTGGTCGTGATGAACGGGCCCGAGTCCATGATCGAGCGGTCGACATGGCTCTCGGCGGCCATGTGGATCACGCCGTCGGCTTCCTCCATCAGCGGGTCCAGCGCCTCGGGGTCGAGGATGTCGCCCTTGACGAAGCGGTAGCGGTCGTCGCTCTCCAGTCCGGCGAGGTTCTCGAGGTTGCCCGAGTAGGTCAGCACATCGAAGTTGATGATCCGCAGGTCTGGCCGGTTGGCGAGCGCGAAGCGGACGAAGTTGGCGCCGATGAACCCGGCGCCCCCGGTAACCAGCAGTGTCTTGGCCATGGCTCTGTGCTTCCTCTCGCGTCTGCAGGGCTTCGGGCCTGTCGCGCCCGGCCCGTGTCTGTCAGTGTCAATCGATCGTCATGCGCCGGACCACATCGGCCAGCGCAAGCTGCCAGGGCGTCAGCGGCCCCAGCAGGGTCTCGGTCGGCGCGATGTCCAGCACGCTGTTGGTCGGGCGCTTCGCCGGCCTCGGAAACTCCTCGCTGGTGCAGGGCTCGACGGCGCACGCCGAGCCGACCAGTGAAACGATTTCTCGCGCAAACTCGAACCAAGAGCACGCCCCTGAGTCGGTCGCGTGCCACACGCCCCGCGCCCCGGTCATCGCCAGGGCCAGGCTGGATCGGGCGAGATGCTCGGCGGAAGTGGGGCGGCCGGTCTGGTCGCTCACCACGCGGAGCGTCTCCCGCTCGCCCGCCAGCTTCGCGATCGTGCGCACAAAGTTCTTGCCCCAAGGGGCGTAGACCCAGCTCGTGCGGATGACGATCGAGTCGCACCCGGTCGCCGCGATCGCCCGCTCGCCATCGAGCTTGGACTTGCCGTACGCATTGATCGGGTCGGGATCGAGGTCGACAGGGATCGGGCCGTTGTGCGTGCCGTCGAAGATGTAGTCCGTCGAGTAATGGACCAGTGTCGCCCCCGCGTCGTCGCAGCGTTCGGCGATGCGGCGCACCGAGGCGCCGTTGGCTTGCGACGCGCCCTCGGGGTCGGCCTCGGCGCCGTCGACATCCGTCCACGCCGCCGCGTTGACGACGAGGTCGAACCCGTCGAAGTCGATCGCTTCGATGGTCTCGGGGTTCAGCAGGTCGAACTCGGGCCTCGCCAGCGCGCGGTGCTCGATCCCGTGCGAGATCAAGAGCCCGCGCCACGCCCGCCCGACCATCCCCGTCGCGCCGAGCACCAGCACGCGCTTGGGCGCTCTGTTGTCGGCCGGCGCGGGGCTCATCGGTGTTCAACACCCCACGGGAACCGCTCGATCGCGTCGAACGCCAGGCGTTCCTCGTCGGGGTTCTTCGGGTCGAAAGCCTTGGTCACATAGTACAGAAGCCCCGCGGGCGCATGCCCGACCGTCGACGCCCCGTGCCAGAGGGTGGGGGGGATGATCGCGATGCCCGGGTTCTTCTCCCCGCTCACGACCGTCCAGCTCACGCCCCGATCGCGGCACGCCACCCCGATCCGCAGGTGCCCCTGCAGGCAGAGCCAAAAGTCGGTCTGCAGCTTGTGCCGGTGCCAAGCCTTGATCACGCCCGGGTACTGCACCGAGAAGTTCACCTGCCCCTCGGGGCCCATCACGCCCTGGAGCAGGTTCATCAGCGACCACCCGCGGTCGTCGGTGTAGTACGACGCCGGAACCCAACGCGGCTCGGTCTTCTCGATCGCCTCGTTGTACGCGTCGGCGATCGAACCTAAAAACCTCGGGATCCCGATCGGCGCCATCCCGTCCCCCGTCCGTGCCGGTGCGTGTGTCGTGCTCATCTGGGATTACTCGCTCGCGGCGGTGAACAGCGGCGCCATCGGCCGGGGCTGGCCATCGACCAGGTTCGCCCCGCCCTGCTCGACCAGCTTGGTCGCGTGGAACAAGCTCTCGAAGGTGCCCGCGTCCGTCCACCACCCGTCGAGCACCTCGTAGGTCAGGTCGCCCCGACGCAGGTACTCGTTGTTCACATCGGTGATCTCGAGCTCGCCCCGCTTGCTCGGCTTGAGCGTCTTGCAGATCTCGAAGACATCCGAATCGTAAAAGTAGATCCCGGTCACGGCGCAGTTGCTCGGCGGGTCCTCGGGCTTCTCGAGGATCTCGACGACCGGCGCCCCCGGCCCCTCGCCGTCGAAACGCACCACCCCGAACCGCTCCGGGTCGTGCACTTCCTTCAGCAGCAGCTTCGCCCCAGACCGCTGGGTGAAGAAATCGCCCGCGGCCTTCTTGATGTTCTTCTCGATGATGTTGTCGCCCAAGACGACGCAGATCTTGTCGCCGTCGGCGAAGTCTTCGGCGAGCTTCAGGGCCTCGGCGATGCCGCCCTCGCCCTCCTGGTACGCGTACTCGAGGTGCCGCAGGCCAAGCTGCTTGCCGTTCTTGAGCAGGTGCAGGAAGTCCCCCGCGTGCTCGCCCCCCGTCACCACGATGACCTCGTCGATCCCCGCGTTCAGCAGGCACTGGATCGGGTAGTAGATCATCGGCTTGTCGTACACCGGAAGCAGGTGCTTGTTTGTCACCAGCGTCAGAGGACGCAGCCTTGAACCAAGCCCGCCCGCCAAGATCACACCCTTCATCGCAGACCTCCCGTCTCGTGAGCCGCGCGAATCCCGCGCGTGGACGCAGAAGATCATATCGGGTGGTCGGACCCTTCCCGCCGGTCCGATCCGCCGACGGACGATTCGATTCTGTGTCGATCGAGCCGAGCCCGGGCACGCCCCGCCGTCTGACCCTTTTCGCCCCACTCAAAGCAGGGATCGAAGCATGATCGTCCGCCCCTGGATCGTCCGCCCGCGGCCCGCGATCGCCTCTTCCATGAACGGGCCCGGCAGCTCACCCGGCTCGATCGGGTGGAACCCGAAGCGGGCGAAAAACCCCGGCACCTTCGTCAAGAGCACCACCTCGTCCACTTCCAGCGTCCGGGCCACATCCAGCAAAAAGACCATCACCGACCGCCCAGCCCCCGTCCCCTTGGCCATCGGCTCGACCGCCACCGACCGGATCTCCGCCAGGCTCGGGCTGAAGACCGCCAGCGCCCCGCACGCCACCGGCCCGTACCCCGGGCGCTCGGCCAGCACGAACTCGCCCGAGTTCACCCGGATCTCCTCTTCGGTCCGGCGCAGCGTCAGCCCCTCGTCCGCCCAAGCGTTGACGAGGCGGCAGATCGACGCCGAGTCCGCGGGGCGGGCCGTGCGCACAGTCGCCTGCGGGGGGGATCCCTCGTTCATCGGCTTCGTCTCGACCTCCGTCGACGCCGCAACCATCGGCGGCGCCATGCTTGATCGTGCGGCCAGCGATCCCATGCCTCAGGCCTCCGATCCTGCTTCCTCTTGCGCTCGGCCCAATGCTTCCCTGGCCCGAAGCAGCGCCTCTTTCACACGCTCGGGCGAGCTCCCGCCCAGCGCCACGCGTCGCCCGACCGACGCCTCCAGCGTCAGCCTCGGACGCACACGCTCCAGCTCCCCATCCAGCGCCGGGCAGATACCCACGAGCTCGGCGTCTCCGAGCTCTTCCAGGGCCACGCCCTTCGCGATCGCCGCACGGACCGCACGCCCGACCTGCTCGTGCGCCTCGCGGAACGCCACGCCAAGGGACACCAGTTCATCGGCAAGGTCCGTCGCGTTGGAATACCCCTGGGCCGCCGCCGTCCGGCAACGCTCCTCCACGAACGACACCCCGTCCAGCACACGCGAAGCCACACGCAGCACCAGCGAAAGCTCGTCGAGCGTCTCGAACACCGCCCGCTTGTCTTCCTGCAGGTCCTTGTTGTACGCCAGCGGCAAGCCCTTCAAAACCGCCGCAAAACCCGCCTGACGCCCGATCAACAGCCCCGCCTTCGCCCGCATCAGCTCCAGCGCGTCCGGGTTCTTCTTCTGCGGCATCAGGCTCGACCCGCTCGTCATCGAGTCCGTCAGCGTCACAAACCCGAACTCTCCAGAGCAGAACGAGATCAGCTCCTCCGCCAGCTTCGAGAGATGGATCGCGCACGCCGCCGACGCGTTGATGGTCTCCAGCACAAAGTCCCGGTCCGCCACGGCGTCGAGACTGTTCAGGCATGGCCCGAAAAAGCCCAGCTCCTGCGCGAGCGCCTCGCGGTCGATCGCAAAGCCCGTCCCCGCCAGCGCCCCGCAGCCGAGCGGGCACCAGTTCGTCCGCGCCCGGGCGTCGGCGAGGCGTTCGGCGTCCCGCTCAAGCATCTCGAAGTACGCCAGCGCCCAGTGCGCCGCCAGCACGGGCTGCGCACGCTGCAGATGCGTGTACCCGGGCAGGATCACGATCTCGTGGCGCTCGCCCAGTGAAACCAGCGACGCCTGCGCCGCGCGGACCTCCGCGAGCCGCTCATCAATCGCACGCCGAACCCACAGACGCAGATCCGTCGCGACCTGATCGTTGCGGCTGCGCCCCGTGTGCAGCTTCTTGCCAAGGGGGCCGACGACCGCCGTCAGACGCTGCTCGACCCAGGTGTGCACATCCTCCGCGCCCGACTCGATCGGCGGGGCCTGCAGCGAGCGGGCTTCTTCGAGCACCGCGGCCAGCCCCTCGCGCACGCGACTTCCCTCGTCGGCAGAGAGAATCCCCGCCCGTTCGATCGCGCGCGACCACGCCACCGATCCGGCGATGTCCTCCTCGACCAGCCGCCAGTCGACCGGCAGCGAGTCGTTCACGGCCCGGAACAGCGGGTCGGGCCCGCCCTCGAAACGCCCGCCCCACATCGCCCCGCCGGGGGTGGTGGGGGGCGTGCTTCCTGCGGGGGCGCCTCCAGACTGATCTCCGCCCGATGCGCCCATCAGAGGTTGATCCCCGGCTTGTCGAGCTTTTCGACCTTCTGCTGGGCGTACGCGCGGATCCGCTCGGGCAGCGACAGCAGCCGGATAAACCCTTCAGCGTGCGACTGGTCGTACACCTCGTCGGGGCCGAAGGTCGCGTAGTCCTCGCTGTACAGCGCGTTGGGGCTCTTGCGCCGGATCGGCGTCGCGTGGCCCTTGAACAGCCGCACGACAACCTCGCCCGTCAGCGGCTCGGCCAGCGTCTCGGACTGGGCCATCAGCGCCGCACGCAGCGGCGTGAACCAACGCCCCTCGTACACCAGCCTCGCAAACTCCAGCGCCGAACGCTCCTTGGCTCTGAACGCCTCGCGGTCGAGCACAAGCTCTTCCAGGGCCGAGAGCGCTTCCTTGATCACCGTCCCGCCGGGCGTCTCGTACAGCCCGCGCGACTTCATGCCCACCACGCGGTTCTCGATGATGTCCACGCGACCGACGCCGTGCGGGCCGGCCAGGGCGTTGAGCTTCTCGACCAGTTTTTCGCCCGCCATGCGCTCGCCGTCGAGGGCGACAGGACGCCCGTGCTCGAACGACAGGCTCACATCCAGCGGCTTGTCGGGGGCCTCGGCGATCGACGCCGTCAGCATCCACGCGTCCTCGGGCGGCGGGTTCCACGCGTCCTCGATCGCCCCGCCCTCGTGGCTGATGTGCCACAGGTTCCGGTCGCGGCTGTAGATCTTCTCTGCAGACGCCGTCACGGGGATGCCACGCTCGCGCACATACTCCAGCAGATCCTCGCGGCTCTTGAACTTCCAGTTCTTCTGGCGCCACGGCGCGATCACCTCGAGATCCGGCGCCAGGGCGCTGAAGCACGAGTCGAACCGCACCTGGTCGTTGCCCTTGCCCGTGCACCCGTGCGCGACGGCGTCGCAGTCGTGCTTGCGGGCCGCCTCGACCTGCGCCTTGGCGATCACCGGGCGAGCCATCGCCGTGCCCAAAAGGTACCGCCCCTCGTACACCGCCCCGGCGATCAGCGTCGGGAAGACATAGTCCTCGATGAACTCACGCTTCAGGTCGGCGACCTCGCAGGCGACGGCGCCGCTCTTGAGCGCCTTCTCCTCGATGCCCACAAGCTCCTCGTCCCCCTGGCCCACATCGGCCACGAAGGCGACGACCTCGCAGTCGTAGGTCTCCCTCAGCCAGGTCAGGATCGCGGAGGTATCAAGCCCGCCCGAATACGCCAACGCAACGCGGTTCGCCATAGTCAGTCGCTCTCTCCCAAAAGGTTCAACAGCAGCGCGTTCTGCGCGTGCATGCGGTTCTCGGCCTGGTCGTACACGACCGATCGGGCGCTGTCCACCACGCTGTCGGTCACCTCGACCCCGCGCTTGGCCGGCAGGCAGTGCATGAACAGGGCGTCCGGGCCCGCCGAGGCCATCAGCGAATTGTTCACCTGGTAGTCGCGGAACGCTTCGAGTCTTTTGCCCGCCTCGTCCGCCTGCCCCATCGAGACCCAGGCGTCTGTATACACCGCGTCGCACCCCTCCAGGGCCGAAAGGTCATTCGTAATTTTTAACGATGCGCCGCTCGCCCCCGCACGCTCGCCGCTCAGCCTCGCCATCTCCGGCGTCGGCTCGTACCCCGGCGGCGTCACCACCACCAGATCCACGCCCATGATCGAGCTCGCCAGCATCAGCGAGTGGCAGACATTGTTCCCGTCCCCGATGTACGCCAGCTTCCTGCCCTCCAGCGAGCCCAGCCGCTCACGCAGCGTCAGCATGTCCGCCAGGGCCTGGCAAGGATGCGTCAGATCGCTCAGCGCGTTGACCACAGGCTTGGACGAATAGGTCGCCAGCTCTTCGAGGGTTCGGTGCTCGAAGACACGCGCGATCACCAGATCGCTCCAGCGCTCCAGGTTCTTGGCGTAGTCCTTGATCGCCTCGCGCTCGCCGATCAGGCTGTGGATGTGTTCGAGGTAGATCGCGTGCCCCCCGAGCCGGGCGAAGCCGACCTCGAAGCTCACCCGCGTCCGAAGCGAGGGTTTTTCGAACAGCAGCACGCCGACCCTGCCCGCAAGGGCGGACCGGTACGACGACGGATCGGCCTTGATCGCCGACGCGAGGTCCAGCACGCCCGCGATCTCGTCGCGCGTCCAAGCGGCCAGCGTGAGCAGGTCACGCCCCAACAGTGATGGCGTCAGCCCGCTCACGATCCCACCTCCGATTTCTTGTTCTCAGCACCCAACGCCCCGCGCCCTGCGCCCCCGCCGACCACCCTCGTCCCCACCCGCTCGCCCGACGCCAACCCCTCCAGCGCCACCGGATCATCGAACGACGCGATCAGCACCGGCACGCCCAGCGCCCGCGCCGTCTCTAGCGCCCCGCGCACCTTCGGCACCATCCCGCCCTCGATCACGCCCGCCTTGATCAGGCGCTCGATCTCCGCCCCGTCGAGCTCCGCCAGCGTCGTCCCCGCCTCGCCCCGCACGCCCGGCACATCAGTAAGGAACACCACGCCCGTCGCCCTCGCAACACGAGCGACGCCCGAAGCCGCGTCGTCGGCGTTGATGTTCACGAGTTCCCCGTCCGGCGCCGAGCCGATCGAGCTGAACACCGGCAGGTACCCCGCCTCCAGCAGCGTCCCGATCAGCGAGCCGTCACCACCAGTAATCTCGCCGACGCGCCCCGCGTCCGGCCCATACTTCGTTGTGACTTCGCAGCGCAGCGCCCCGCCCGAAGAGAGCATCAGCCCGACCGCCGGCACGCCCGCCGCGACCATCGCGCCGACCAGCCCCGCGTTCACCTTGCCCGCCAGCACGCCCGCGATCTCGCGCATCTGCTCGGGCGGGGTCAGCCGGATCCCGTCCCGCTTGACCGTCGGCATGCCGAGGCGTTCGAGGTGCCGGGCGATCGCCTCGCCCCCGCCGTGCACCACGATCACGCCCGAACCGTCGCGCCGGGCCGTCAGCGCCAGGTGCAGCGAGCCCAGCGCCCGCCAGAGGTCGGCGCGAGCCTCGGGCCGCTCGACCCCCAGCCCGCCGAGCTTGACCACCAGCACCACGCCGGGGCGATCGGGGCGCTCGACCATCAGAGCACCTCCAGCCCGTGCGACTCGGGCAGCCCGAACGACACATTCATGCACTGCACCGCCTGCCCCGCGGCTCCCTTCACCAGGTTGTCGATCGAGCTGGACACCACAAGATGTCCCGCCCCGTCATCGATCAGCCCGATGTCGCAGCAGTTCGTTCCGCGCACATCCACCGTCTTGGGCCAACGCCCCTCCGGCAGCAGACGAACGAACCGCTCTGAGGCGTACCTTTCCTTGTACACCCCGCGCACCCTCGCTGCGTCCCAGCCCTCGGCAAGCTCGACATGGATCGTGCTGACGATCCCGCGGTCCAGGGGGGCGAGGTGGGGGGTGAAGCGCACCGCGACGCCCGCGTGATGCCCGATTTCCGGCTGGTGCCGGTGCCGCAGCGCCCCGTACGCCTCCAGCCCGACCTCGCAGAACAGGTTCCCAAGCTTCGGGCTCCGCCCCGCGCCGCTCACCCCGCTGATCGAACTGACCACCGGCGTCGTGCCCGCCCGGATCGCCCCCGCATCGACCAGCGGCCGCAACGGCAGGATCGCCGAAGTCGGGTAGCACCCGGGCACAGCGACAAGCCTCGCGCCCTTGAGCCGCTCGCGCGCAACCTCCACCAGCCCGTACACCGCCTCTTCAAGCAAGCCGGGGTGGGCGTGCTCGAAGCCGTAGTGCGTCGGGTACAGCCCCGCGTCGGGCAGCCGGTACGCGGCCGACAGATCAAACACCCGGATCCCGCGATCGAGCAGGTCCTTGGCGAGCTCGACGCTCGCCTCGTGCGGCGTCGCCAAAAACGCCGCGTCCGGCCCCAGTTCCGCGATCTTGCCCGGGTCGGCGGGCTCGACGGGAAGGTCCAGCCGCTCGCGGAAGCGCCCGAACAGCTCGCCCATCGTCGACGCATCGTCGGCACGCCGCGCCGAGCCGAACAGACCGACCACCGACGCCCCGGGATGTTGCACCAGCAGGCGGCAGACCTCCGCGCCGGTGTACCCGGCCGCTCCGATGACCACGCAGCGCAGCGTCACGCCTCGTGCTCCTCCTGCCGCAACTCATGGATGTCCTCGTCGCCGTTCTCCGTCTCAGACGGCGGGCTCCCGTCGGGCCAGGCCATCTCCGAGAGCACCCGAAGCCGGTCGCGCAGGCACATCGCTGAACTCTGGTCGCGCATCGCGATGAAGATCGTGTCGTCGCCGGCCAGCGTCCCGAACACGCCGTCCAGCGGCGTCCGGTCCAGCTCCAGCCCGACGATCTGCGCATGCCCCGGGCCCGTCCGCAGGATCACCAGGTTTCCCGCGCACTCGATCCGCGTCACAAACCCCTTCAGCACGCTCCTCAGCATCGGCCGATCGCTGAACGCCTTGGGCGCGTGCTCCGGCAGGCGGTAGCCCATCGGCCCCTTAAAGACCCCGAGCGTCCGGAGATCACGCGAGAGCGTCGGCTGGGTCACCAGCAACCCCCGCTCGGCGAGCATCTCCTGCAACTGCTCCTGATTGCTGACGATCCCACTCCCCACGAGCTCAAGGATCACGCTGTGTCTTGCAGCTCTAGTCATGTGCAAGATCATTCATGCTCTGCATAAAGTTGTCAACCCCCCTTCGTTATTGGACTCGGATGGATTGCGGCACTTTCGGCCGGTGCAGACCTCGCGCACTCGGGTCGGGTCCGGGAATTCTCAACCCAGAGCGCGGGACACTCCGATCCTCCTCCGTGGATTCGTGCGCCCGGAGGAGTTCTGTCATGGCATCCAACACCGCCCAACCGACCGTCGGCCTGCTGCTGCTGGCCGCTCTCATCGTCGCCGCCCTCGGAACACGCCCCGGCGCCGACAATCCTGCCGACCCTATTCGAGGCGCCGACGGCTCCGACGCCGACCGTCCCGATGCGCGCACCCTGCGCGATCTGGCCGGCCTCTCCGTCGGACTCCAGACGCTGCGGCAGATCGGGGCGATGCTCGAGGCCGCCCCGACCGCCATCGAGGCCGCAAATCGTTCGGCAGAGCAGGGCATCGCCGCTCTGGAGACCGCGACCGACGCGTGGCGTCGGGCCTCCGCACTCGCAATCGCGTCGCTCCCGGTCGCTGAAACCCCCGAAGCCGCCCTCGCGACCATCGAGCAAGCGTCGGACGAACCGGCGGAGATCGCCGCCCGCCTCGGCCTGCTGCGTCCGGAGGCGGTCGCCGCCTGGAGCGACGCCATCGCCGACGCCCTCGGCCGGACGCGCGAGTCGGCGGTCGAGTCGCTCGTTCGCATCTACGCCTCGCTCGACGATCGCGCCGTCTCCCTCGGCGAGAGGCTCGCCGGGCTGTCGCATCTGGGCGATCGGGTCTCCGCAAGCCTGCAGTTGTTCGCGTCGGCAGGCGCGGCAGAGCGGCCCTCGCCGGCCGCCACGCCGCGCGTCCTGCTCAGCCCCGAGCCGGTCATGCCCTCCTCCCCGACCGGGCACGGCGGGTGGTGGTCGCCCATGGGCTCGGACCTGCCCGGTTTCGAGACCGGCTGGTACGACCAGCTCACCGATTCGATGCTGCCCCACGATTACGACATCCCGCACGCCCGCTGAGCCGGGCGGGGCCGGCTGGGGCGACGGGCGGCCGCATTTTTCCGCATACTCGCCCTCCAAAAACGACAGCCGGGCGCCCGTTCGGGCCGCCCGGCGCCGTTCGCCGCTGCCTCATCCCGGGTTGCTCGCGTTCGGTGAGGTTGCTTGGGTCGTTCGGAGAACTAGTTCGACACTTCCGCGAGCATGGCGTTGAGCGTCTGGGCGAGCGAGTCTCGCTGGTCCGGTGTCAGCACCCCGGGGTCTTCGCTGAGCAATTCCAACGCCTCGACGAGGTCCAGAGCGAGTTCATCCCGCTCCGATGGCGTCAGGTCCTGCTTGATGCCGTAGGAGGCGTACTCGAACTGAAGTTGCTCGGACTCTTCGACCACATCGGCGGTCGAGGCCCCGGAACTGGCGGCCATCGCGGTGGTCGCGCTGGCGGTCTGGGTGGCGAGCCTCGCCCGGATGAGTTTGAACAGATCGATGATCTGGTCTCGCCAGATCTGGTGGTCGTCACCGGGGTCATATGGGTTATCGGACTGAAATGGGGTGCCCAGCGTCTGAATATCCATCGATTGGCCGTTACCGGGGCTCTGGACCGCCACGGCGCCGGTCGCTGCCGATGAAAATCCGAAAAATACGGTCGCGATGATCGCAATAGATTTGGTACAGTGTGCGCGTAACGCCATAGCAACCTCCCTGCGGCTGGGGGGCGTCCCTTGAACGACGGTGTGTCACTCCGAGAGGGGCGCGCCGGGGGGCGGTTGTGACAGGACACTGAAGATTTTTTGCTGGCTTGTGGTCTTGGATATCCGGAATCATCCGAGCGAGCCTTTGACGCGGCAAGAGCGGCCAGATGATCGCGACACCACGCCTGATCTTCGACGAGGACGACGATCGGTCCGGCGAGAGCGCCGAGGACGCCGTGCAGCCTCCGACCGCTGTTGCGCACGCCTCACCGATGACGCCCAAAGACCTCGAGAGCGTGCTGACGCGCGTCCGGGCGGGCGACCGGGAAGCGGCGGCCGACCTGATGCAGCGCTACGGCCCGATCCTTCGCCGGCGCTTCCGCCACAAGCTCGGCCGATCGCTCCGTCGCCTGTTCGACTCCCAGGAACTCAGCTCGACGGTCGCCCGGCGTTTCGATCAGTTCGTCCGCTCGGGCAAGGTCCGTGCCGAAACACCCGGCCAGCTCGTCGCGCTGCTCGAGCAGATCGCCAACAACGCGCTGGCACGCAAGATCCGTGTCATGGATCACCTCAAGCGGATCGAGTCGGCCGAGGACTCGCCCCTGGCCTCGGCGCTGCTCGAACGACTGCGCACGGCCGATCAGCAAGGGCCGGAAGCAGCCGAGCTCGAGATCGACCGCCTGCTCCGGTCGCTGGAGGCGCCCGAAGACCGTGAGATGCTCTCGCTCTGGCTCGGGGGCGCCAGCCACGGGGTCATCGCCGCCCATCTGGACATCTCGCCCGCCGCCGCACGCAAAAGGTGGGAACGCCTGCGTCAGCGGCTCAGAGAACTGATCGAGGAGCCCGCGTCGTGACCGATGCGACTGCCGATCGCGTGATCGACGAGATCCGGCGCATGTCGGCGACGGTCGGCCCGTTCCGTCTGTCGATGCTCCGCGATCGCCTCAAGGGGCTGGACGATGACGCCCTGGCCGATGTCTTCCTCGCCTTCGGCGAAGCGATGGAGGAGCTCGACGCCCTGGGCAGCGTCACGCTTCAGGACTTCATGGATGTGCTGCCCGACCTGCCCGAGCGCGCGGTCGTGCTCGACGCGGCGATCGAGACGGTGCTCCGCGCCATGGTTGGCTTCGGCCTCGACCCTTCGCAGGCCTCGTCAACCTTGGAGGAGAACTATCCCGAACTGCGCGACGCGGTCCGCACCTCCGCCATGCTTACTGAGGCACTGGCCTCCACCCAGACCGAGGCGCCCGAGCGCCCGCGCCGCATCTTCCGCCCGCTGCCCGAGGAGTTCGGCCCCGAGCTCGCGCCGGGCATGCACAGGTACGAGCTCCGCGAGCGGATCGGCGCCGGCTCGCACGGCGTCGTCTACCGCGCGATCGACCGGAAGCTCTCGGGCTACGCGTCCCAGGCCATGGTCGCCATCAAGGTGATCGACGCCAAGAGCACCTCTGCGCTCGCGCGCGACCGCCTCGTCGCCGAGGCGATCAAGGCCAGACGCGTCGACCATCCCAATGTCGTCCGCGTGCTCGACCGCGGCGTTTCCGGCGAGGACGAAGACTTCGTCGTTTTCGAGTTCGTCGACGGCGAGAGCCTCGCCGACCATGTGAAACACAAAGGCCGGCTCTCGCCCCGGCGTGCCGCCCAGATCGCCCGGCAGATCGCAGAAGGCGTGCAAGCCGCGCACAACGCGCAGGTCGTCCACTGCGACCTCAAGCCCGCGAACATCATCATCGACGGGCGGGGCGACGCGCGCGTCGCCGACTTCGGCCTCTCTGTCAGGACGGACGGCTTCTCCGAAGAAGAGCCGGAGGGCAAGCGGTTGCTCGGCAACCTCGCGTTCATGTCGCCCGAGCAGTTCCGCGCCGAAGAGGGTGCGCACATGCCCGCCGCGGACATCTACGCGCTCGGGGGCATCCTGTACTGGCTGCTGACCGGGTGGTACCCCAACGGCACGAGCCGCGAGGAGGTCGAGCGGTACCTCTTCGGGCTCGGGGGCAGGCCCCTCCCGCCCTCGGCGCTCTGCCCCGAGATCGACGAAGACCTCGAAGCGATCTGCCTGCGGGCGCTCTCGGCCGACGCCCGCCACCGGCACGCCTCCGCGGCCGGGCTCGCCGAAGACCTGCGGGCCTGGCTCGCGCACGAGCCCTTGCCCTGGCGTCGCCCCACGCTCGCCCGGCGCACCCGCCTGTACTTCCGCAGAAAGCCGAGGGAAGCGTTCACCATCTCGGCGCTGGTCCTCGCGCTGGTCGCGGGCACGGGGCTGCTGGCGCACATCGACGGACGCTACCGACTCGAAAAGGCGGAGGCCGAGCTCGTGCTCGTGCAGCAGCGGGAGAAGCTGGCCGAGAGCCGGCAGGAGACCGAGATCCGCGAGCGGCTGATCGAGCAGACCCAGCAGTTCATCTCCGACTCCCTGCCGCTGCTCCACGCGCAGATCCCCAATCCAACATGGGAAGTGCTGCCGATGCTCTCGCTCCTGGAGGAGACGATCGGCACACCCCTGATGAAGTTCGGCAACGACGGGACGCTCCTGTACCACTACCGGTTCGAGATCGCCGAGCGGGTGCTGGAGCGTTACGAGTCCGCGGGGATGTCCGATTCGATCGAGGCGCTCTACTGGCAGCTGAGCCTCGGCTTCTGGAAACAGCGGGCGTGGGAACCGGAGAAGGCCAGGCCGATCCTCGAAGCGAATCTGGAGGCGTGGCGGGGCGTGACGCCCGAAGACCACGCATGGCTCGACTATGTCGGCATCCTGACCGCCGCCTCCATCGCGACCGTCGAGATGCGAAAGCCCGAGCACGAGCGCGACACCGAGGCGTTGCAAGAGGCCGTCGCGATGCTGCTGCGTCACGACGAGATCTGCGCGGGTCCGCGCTGGGGCAGCCCGATCCATCGGACCGTCGGCCAGACGATGAACTGGCTCCCGCCCGAGGTGCTCGGCGCAACGCCCGAGCAACGCGCCCTCTTGGAACGGACCCTCACGGAGGAGTGGGGCGTGAAGCTCCGGCGCCCGCAGTGACGGCGCGCACGAACGCCAAGCCGGAGAGTCGCGGCGCTCTGCTCTACCGAAGCGTCGATTCGCCGGTCGGAACACTCACCCTCATCGGCCGCCCCGACGGCGCGCTGCGGAGCGTCCGCTTCGGCGGGGGCGTGCCCCTCCCGCCCGGCTCGACCCAAGCCGCGGGCGAACTCGACGAGGCGGCCGACCAGATCGCCGAGTACTTCGCCGGCCGGCGCAGCACCTTCGACCTCCCGCTCGATGCCGGGGGCACGGCCTTTCAGCGCCGCGTCTGGGCGGCCCTCGCCGCGATCCCCTTCGGCCAGACCCGGACCTACGCAGAGATCGCTGTCCAAGTCGGTTCGCCGAAGGGGGCCCGAGCGGTGGGGGGCGCCAACAGGGCGAACCCGCTGCCGCTGATCGTGCCTTGCCATCGAGTGGTCGCGTCGGGCTCGACGCTCGGGGGCTACCTCTGGGGGCTGGACATCAAGAGCAGACTTCTCCGCCACGAGGGGCTTGAGGTCTCCAAAGGGCGCGTCGCCGCGCCGTTGTTCTGAGTCAGCGCGGTTTGTACGGCTAAAGATCGGGTATCCGGGGTGTTCATGTACTTTTTGCCTCTGTTTCAGAAACAACTCTTGAAACAGAACGCGGATCCGGTATCTTGGCTGTTGTGACGCCCCAGCAGATCCAACCCGACGCCGGCGCGTTCGAGGCCCAGGCCGTCGAGTCGATCGGGGCCGTCCGCGACGCGCTTGCCCGGATCATCGAGCGTAAGTGCCCGGGCTCGAAGGCGGTCAGCTCCGTCTGCGAGGCGTTCGGGATCCACCGCAAGCTCGCGTGGCAGCTCGTCAAGGTGGTGTACTCGGAAGATCCGTTCGTCGCGGCCCGGCACATGCCCAGCCCGAAGAGCCTCTCGGTCTGGCTGGAGGCGGCTCGGGGCTCGGGCGTGCCAGAGGCGATGGTCGACGACGCGGCCCGAGCGGCTCAGGGGTTCGAGTCGCTCGCCGACGCGCACGCGGCCAGCCGCACCGAGTTCGAGATGCTCCTCGAATCGTGCGTGGGCCCGGCCGAAGCGGACGCGAAGTGGCGCGAGCGAGCGTTCGAGGGCAACAGTTATATCTGGGGCGTGCGCTGCCGCGTGCTGCTGTCGATGAGCGTGCTGCTGGCGTCGGACGATCGCGAGGGGTGGTTCCACATGGCGCAGGTGCGCGGGCTGGTGGGCTACCGCCAGACGCGTCCTGGCGTGCGCTGGATCGTCAATCAGTCGGTGGTGCTCGAAGGCGACGCCCCGCCGCCCGTCGAGCGTGTACCGCTGGATCCCGAGCAGGCCGAGACCCACGGGGGCGTGCCGGTGCTCGGGGCGTACTGCTCCAAGCCGATGCCGGAGCTCAGGCGTGTGCGAGCGACCGGCGGGATCCTGCAGGACGAGATGCTGCCGGGCGCAGTCGGCAAGCGGGGCGAGCGGACACTGGTCACCGGGGAGTTGGTACGGAACATCTCGAAAGCGACGGGCAAGGCCGGTCGCGTCGCGAACTTCGGCATCGGCGTGCGGATCCCCGCCGAGACGCTGCACTTCGACCTGTTCGTGCAGAAAGGCCTGTTCCCGAAGGCGGAACGCGAGCTGCGTGTGTTCAGCGACCTGGCCTCGCAGACGAGCGCCGACGAGGCGGACGCGTTGCCGGTGGGTGAGCGGATCGTCTCGCTGGGCTCGGGGCTGGCGATGGCGCACACGCCCGATGTGGGCTCGTACGCGCAGCTCGCTTCGGGTGTGTTTGCGATGCTGGGGGTGGATCCCGGGGGGTTCGAGCTGCATCGGGTGCGTGTGCCGCACCCGCCGATGCCTTCGAGCGTGATGATGCGTCACCGGTTTTCCGGCGGCGATGCCGAGTGAGCCTTGAACCATTTGACAGCGGACCAGAGATGGCCCGCCACGCCCGGCCCACACCGGGCAAGGAGGAAGCGGAAATGAAGAAGATCGCGATGTTCGCAGGGCTGGCGCTCGCCGTAACGGGCGCCGGCGCACAGACCACCGTCAGCCACTACGACGATCTGACCGAGGGCTTCCTCGGCGAATCGTTCTACTACAACGGGGTCACCTACCGCGACCTCAACAACCAGCCCGGCGTCTTCCCCAACGGCGACACCTTCATCGCCGACGACATGGGCAGCACCTTCATCATCGAGAACGCCCAGGCGTTCCACGACGACTTCCCCGGCTGGGGCAGCCCCGACAATGTGCTGACCTTCGGGCGTGCGTATGTCCCCGGGCCCAACCTCTCCATCGGCGTCATCGTCGAGATGTGGATGGACCTCGACGACCTCGCCAGCGAGGCCAGCATGGCCATGGGCTTCTACGAGAACGGCCCGTGGGGCGGCATCAGCTACCACCTCGACGCCTACCGCGACGGGGTCGTCGTCGCCTCCGACAGCTACACCATCAGCGACCTCGGCGGACGCGACAACCCCGCCATCGCCAGCATGTCCGTCTCGGCCGACGCCTTCGACACGCTGCACCTGTACGCCCAGTACAACGGCCAGTTCTCGGCGCCCCGCCTGATCATGGACGACCTGACCATCACCGCCGCCGGCCCGACCTGCAGGCCCGACCTCAACAACGACGGCGTCGTCGACGCCGACGACTTCTTCCTCTTCCTGAGCTACTTCGCCGACGGCGACCCGATCGCGGACTTCAACAACGACGGCGTGATCGACGCCGACGACTTCTTCGAGTTCCTTGCCGCGTTCGCCGCGGGCTGCTGACAGAGCCCGTTCAGGGGCGGCTTTGGCCGCCTTGTTCTCCCTCACGCCCCCGCCGACACCCCTCGGCGGGGGTGTTTTGTTGTCGTCCGCGCGCGACCTAACCTTCGCGTCGATGAGCGATGGCGGACTACTCACTGTTGAGATCGCGGGGCTGAGGCTCCGTCGCCCCGTGATCCTCGCGGCCGGGACCGCGGGCACGCTCGACGAAATGGCCGACGCCATCGACCTCTCCCGCGTCGGCGCGATCGTCACCAAGTCCATCACGCGCGAATCTCGCGAGGGCAACCCGCCCTGGCGCATCCTGCCCGAGCGGGCCGGCATGCTCAACGCGATCGGGCTGGCCAATGTCGGCGTCGAGAGGTTCTGCGCCGAGTACGCCCCCAGGATCGCGTCCGTCCCCTGCCCCGTCATCGGCTCGATCGCGGGCAACGCGATCGAGGACTACCGCGCCGTCGCCGAGGCGTTCGCGAAGATCGACGCGATGGCCGCGGTCGAGCTGAATGTCTCCTGCCCCAATGTCCACGGCGGGACCGAGTTCGGCGTCGACCCCGTCGCCCTTGCCGAGCTCGTGGGCGAGGTGCGCAGCGCATTGAGCGGCAAACGACTCTTCGTCAAGCTCAGCCCCATCGCGGTGGGGCGGCCCTCGATGGTGGATGTCGCGCGAGCCGCGGCCGACGCCGGTGCCGACGCACTCTGCATCAGCAACACCATCCCCGCGATGGCGATCGACATCCGCACGCGAAAGCCGAAGCTCGCCAACACCACCGGCGGCCTCTCCGGCCCCGCCCTGCACCCCGTCGCCCTCCGCCTCGTCCACACCGTCTATCGCGAACTGGCCAGGGAGCGGGGGCTGCCGATCATCGGGCTGGGGGGCGTGCTGCGCTGGGAAGACGCCGCGGCGTTCATCCTCGCGGGCGCCTCAGCGGTCGAGGTCGGCACGGGCCTGTTCGTCGACCCCCGCTCGCCTCTCAAGATCGCCAAGGGCCTGGAGAAGTGGGTGCGATCGCAGGGCGAGCGCTCGATCGGCGGGCTGGTCGGCTCGTTGCGTTTGCAATAGGGTCGCGGCGAATCCGAGAAAAGCTCGGGCCATGACACAAACAATCGCATCGATGACGCTCCGCTCCCTTCTCGCGCTGTTGCCCTTCGCTGGCCCGGCCGCGGTCGCCGGCGCCGCTTCGCCCGGCCCGGTCCTCCATCGCTTGGGCGAGCACGCCGACGAGGTGC
>REET01000041.1 GCA_007694925.1 Phycisphaerales bacterium
GAGGGGGAACGGACGCCGATCCCTGAGCAAAGCGAAGGGTCGGGTCGATCGTGCTCGAATGCAGGGCTCGCGCTAGCCTTCGCCCTATGAGCGAGAGCGCCAACCAGGACCATTTTCTCAAGCGGACCATCGAGGAAGACATCGCCGGCGGGCGGTGGGGGGCGCCGGGCGACCGGAGTGTCGTCCGGACGAGGTTTCCCCCCGAGCCCAACGGCTTCCTCCACATCGGGCACGCCAAGAGCATCTGCCTGAACTTCGGCCTCGCCGAGCAGTTCGGCGGCTCGTGCAACCTCCGCTTCGACGACACGAACCCCGTCAAGGAGGACAAGCTCTTCGTCGAGTCGATCGTCCGCGATGTCCGTTGGCTGGGCTTCCGCTGGCCGGGGGCCTCTGAGAGCGACCCGATGGAGGGCGTCCGCTTCGCCTCCGACTACTTCCAGCTCATGCACGACTGCGCCGTGGACCTGATCAAAAAGGGCCTGGCGTATGTCGACGACCAGACGCCCGAACAGATCCGCGAGGGGCGGGGCGCCCCCGGCGTGCCCGGGACCAACAGCCCCTTCCGCGACCGCCCGATCGAGGAGAGCCTTGAGCTCTTTGAGAAGATGGTCGCGGGCGAGTTCCCCGAGGGCTCGCGGGTGCTGCGGGCGAAGATCGACATGGCCTCGCCGAACTTCAACATGCGCGACCCGGTGATGTACCGGATCGTGAAGATGGCGCACCACCGCACGGGGGACGCCTGGCGCGTCTACCCGATGTACGACTGGGCGCACGGGCTGGAGGATTCTGTCGAGGGGATCACGCACTCGATCTGCACGCTGGAGTTCGAGGACCACCGCCCGCTCTACGACTGGTTCATCAAGTCGATCAACGAGGGGCGTTCTGAGCCGCTGCACCACCCGCAGCAGATCGAGTTCGCCCGCCTGAACCTCGGCTACACCGTGATGAGCAAGCGGAAGCTCAAGCAGCTCGTCGACGAGAAGCGTGTCGAGGGCTGGGACGATCCGCGGATGCCGACGATCGCGGGCTACCGCAGGCGCGGGTACACGCCCGAGTCGGTGCGGAGTTTCTGCCGCGACATCGGCGTGAGCCGGTTCAACAGCCTGATCGACCCGGGGCGTCTTGAGAACGCGTGCCGCGAGCATCTGAACGCGGTCGCGCCGCGCCGGATGGCGGTGCTCAAGCCGCTGAAGGTCGTCATCGAGAACTTCCCCGAGGGCGAGACGCGCCACATCGAGGCGGTGAACAACCCCGAGGACGCCTCGGCGGGCGTGCGGAAGGTCCCCTTCACGCGCGAGCTGTACATCGAGCGTGACGACTTCATGGAAGACCCGCCCAAGAAGTTTTTCAGGCTCGGGCCGGGGCGAGAGGTGCGTTTGCGGTACGCCTGCCTGCTGACCTGCATCGAGGCGGTCAAGGACGCCTCGGGCGAGGTCGTCGAGCTGCGCTGCACCTACGACCCGGAGACCTGGGGGGGCAAGAACCCGCCCGACGGGCGCAAGGTCAAGGGCACGCTGCACTGGGTCAGCGCCGTGCACGGGATCAAGGCCGAGGTCCGCAACTACGACCGGCTCTTCTCGATCGAGGACCCCAACCACACGCCCAAGGGCGCGCCCGAGACATGGAGCTTCCTCGACGCGATCAACCCCGACTCGCTGGAAGTGATCTCGGGCGCCGTGCTCGAACCGGCCCTGGCGCAAGACCCGGCATCGAGCAACGAGCCCGCGTGGCCGGACGGGATCCGCCGCGTGCAGTTCGAGCGTCACGGGTATTACTGCATCGACAGCGCCTCGACGCCGGAGCGCCCGGTCTGGAACCGGACGGTTTCCTTGAAGGACAGCTGGGCGAAGATCGCGCAGAAGGGCTGAGATCGGCTCCGCCCGCCTTGCCCGCTATGCTCTCTGCCCGGGCCGGTTCCGCCGGTCTTCGGTCGCATCGAACGAGAACAAAAGCCGCACGCACCTGAGGGACGGGGGCGTGCACGACCCGCAGCGGAGGCAACTTCATGGCGCTGGCAGTCACAGGCACCGTGGGCATCGACACGGTCTACACCCCCGACGGGGACCATCGGGAGCATGTGCTCGGCGGCTCGTGCACCTACTTCGCCGCGGCGGCGAACTTCTACGGGCCCGTCCGCCTCGTCGGGGCAGTGGGCGACGACTTCCCCGACGAACTCCGCTCGACCTTCGGCCGCTTCAACAACATCGATACCGCCGGCCTTGAGACCCGCAAGGGGAGCAAGACCTTCCGCTGGGGCGGCAAGTACCAGGACAACATGGACCACCGCGACACGCTCTTCACAGAGCTCAATGTGCTCGCCGAGGCCCCGCCCCCCGTCCCCGAGTCCTACCGCGACTCGACGATGGTCTTCCTGGCCAACACGCACCCGGCGGTGCAGTTGGACATGCTCTCGAAGTTCCCAGACCGCAAGCTCGCCGTCGCCGACACGATGGACCTCTGGATCAACTCCGAGCGCGAGACGCTGACGGAACTGGTCAAGCAGATCGACGGGCTCGTGCTCAATTACGACGAGGCCGAGCAGCTCACGGGCAAGAAGAACACGGTCGCCGCGGCCCGCGAGCTGGTCTCGTGGGGCCCCGCCTTCGTCGTCGTCAAGAAGGGCGAGCACGGGTGCATCTTCGCCCACCGCGACGGGATCGCGGCCCTGCCCGCCTTCCCCGCCGAACGCGTGATCGACCCGACCGGCGCCGGCGACACCTTCGCCGGCGGCATGTTCGGCCACCTCTGCCGCGCCACCGACGCGGGGAGCCTGAAGGACCTGACCGACTTCGATGTGCTGCGTCGGGCCCTCGCCCACGGCACGGTCATGGCGAGCTTCACGATCGAAGACTTCAGCCTCGACCGCCTCGCCAAGCTCACGCAAGAAGACATCGACCGGCGCTACGACGAGTTCGCCCGGATGATGCACCTGTGACGGGCGCCGGAGCAGCGGAGGAGACCACGCCCGTGAGCAGCTATCTGGAGCCATACCGGCGGGCGGTCGAACGCCTCGGCCCCCGTTTCGAGGCGCTCCTCTGGAACAGCCCCGCGACCCAGGCCGCACGCTTCGCCGCCCTCGCCGACTCGATCGAGCTGCTCGGGCGCGTGATCGCCGACCTCGGCTGCGGCCGGGCCGACCTGCTGAGCTGGCTGCACACCGAGGGCATCCAGTATGGCCGGTACATCGGGGTCGACGCGATCCCCGAGCTGCTGGAGGCCTCGCGGGCGAAGGCGGCCGACGAGATGCTGCCCGAGGCGGTCTTCGTCAACGCCGACTTTGTCTCCGAGCCCGACCTCTTCAAGCGGCTGACTGTCGAGCAGCAGGCCGATGTCGTGCTCTTCAGCGGCTCGCTCAACACGCTCGAGGAGGACCAGGCCCTGGAGGTGCTCGGGCGGGCGTGGGAAGCCGTGTCGAGGGTGCAGGGGGGCGTCCTGGCGTTCAACTTCCTGAGCAGTTGCCGCGACACCCTGGAGGGGCCGGCGAAGCGGTTCGATGTGCACCGGGTCTTTCGCTGGGCGCTGGATCGGACGCCGCTGGTGGTCTTCCGCCAGGACTACCTCGGCGACCACGACGCGACGGTGGTCATGCGAGCCTGACAGAGCCAGGAGCAGGGGAGCAGGTGAGGGGATGACCCGACTCTTCGCTTCGCTCAGAGGTCGGCGTCAAGGGTGCGGACATCGTCGGGCCCTCCGCCTCTCGACCCTCACCCCCCACGCCCCCGCAGCGGGCGTACCCCCCCCCCCCCCCCCCCCCC
>REET01000247.1 GCA_007694925.1 Phycisphaerales bacterium
CGATCATCAGCGGCAGGGCGCAGATGTTGCGCCGCAAGCTCCGCGACGCCGAGCAGACCGAGGCCGCCGACGCCATCGTGCACGCGGCGCAGGATCTCTCAGACCTCATTTCGTGCCTGAACCTCCTGGCGAATCCGCCCGAGCCGGCGAGCGTCTGGACCTCTGTGCAGGACCTGCTGACCGACGCGGCAAAGGGGGCGGGGAGCAAGGCGGGCGCCTCAGGACGCGTACGCGTGCAGCCCCCCGACTCCCGCACGCAGGTCGATGTCGACGGACGCATGCTGACCGACGCCCTGACAGAACTCATCGTCAACGCCCTTGAAGCGCCCGAGTCAGAGATTGTCTCGATCCGGGCTGAAACCTCGGCCCTGGATGGCCGACTTGTGTTCCGTGTTGAAGACCGGGGAGCGGGGCTCTCGCCCAGGGCGATGCGTCACGCGTTCGATCCGTTCTTCAGCGAGAAGCCGGCGGGCAGGAAGCGCGGCCTCGGGCTGGCGCGGGCCAGACGATTGGCCGATCTGCACGCCGGAGGCGTCGCGCTCGCTCCCAGGGAAGGGGGCGGGACGGTCGCCAGCCTCTGGCTGCCCGCCGAGCGGGTTCGCGGGGGCTTGATCGAGGCGGCGTGAAGCCGCAGGGAAAAGCCCGGGCACGACGCCCGGCACGAAGGCAGGACTTGCGGCGCAACAGCGCCTCTAGCACCGGAGCAGGGCAGGGATGACACGACGCCGGACAACAGCAGCAGAGCGTGCCCGGCGCCAAAGCCCGGAGGACGGAGCGGGCGTGCTCGTCGTCGGCGGGCCATCCCGGCCGCTGGAAGACCAGCTCCGCGAGATCCGTGCCGCGTGCGTCTTTGTTGACTCAGGCACAGCGGCACGCGAGAAGCTCGACGAACGCTACTTCGACTGCGTGATCGTCTCGACCTCCATCGGGGCGCGTCAGTGGACGGGGCTGGTCGCCGAGGTCTGCGGGCGCGACCCCGCGCCGGCGGTGCTGGTCGTCGGCGAACAACCGATCGTCGACGACGCCGTCGAAGCGATGCGCTCGGGCGCCAAGGACTACATCGACACCGAGATCCCCGCGCCAGAACTCGCCGACCGCCTGGGCGACGCCGTGGCGAGAGCCGCCGACGACCGGCACAAGACCGAAAGAATCAACCAGCTCCGCAGCGCCTGCCAGGAGCTCGAAGACGCACGCAGCGAGCTCGCCTGCCAGGTGACCGATCTCTGCGGCGAGCTCGTCGGCGCGTACAACGAGATGTCCGAACAGCTCTCGATGGCGACGACCACCTGCGAGTTTGTCAGCCTGATCCGGCGCGAGCTGGACATCGAAGAGCTGCTGCGCTCGGTGCTGGAATACCTGCTCGCAAAGCTCGGCCCGACCAACGCGGCCGTCTTCCTGCCCGGCCAGTCCGGCGATTTCACGCTCGGGGCGTATGTGAACTACGACGGCCCGCGCGAGTCGGCCGAGATCGTGTTCGAGCAGCTCGCCGATGTGATCCCGTCGAGGTTCGAGGACGCTTCGGAGGTCTGCGTGCTCGACAGTCTTGAGGCGATGGAAGCGGCGCTGGGGGATGAGGCGCACTGGCTGGAGCAGCAGTCGGCGGTGGTGCTGCCCTGCCGCGGCGGCGAGAAGAACGACGAGGAATGCCTGGCCGTCTGCCTGCTGTTCCGCAGCGATCGAACGCCGATCGAGGCGGAGCAGACGCCGCTCTTGCGGATGGTGGCCGAGCAGTTCGGACGCCAGCTCGCGCGCGTGGTGAAGGTCCACCACCGCCAACTCCCCGACGACCACTGGGGCCGCTCCGGCGAACCCGATAACGGGGCGGACGGGTTCGGGATGGCGGCGTAGGGCGGGGATGTTGACGAATTGGTGAGACGACGCGGGCGCACGCCCGCGTTGTTTGCTGCGCGGAGCGATCCCGCCCGAACCGCCCCAAACCGACAGGCCCTTGCACACACGGGCGGATGCCGTTAGCCTGCCACTGACCGGATATGCCCCGACCGCTGTGGTCAGGAATCCCGGGACAGAGGGACGAACCTCGGGCGAGGAATCCGGATCGTGAAACACAGGGCCGCAAGGCCGTTCAACCACCCGCGGCAAACCCCCCGAAAGAGGGCGAGTCGCCGCACAGGTCCATCACAAGGAGGTGACGGATGCTGAGAAGAAGTTTGCTCGCCGCGACCGTCTCGCTGCCGCTCGCGCTCGCCAACGCCCAGCCCGCCCCGGACTACGACTTCCAGTGGTCGACCATCGGTGATACCAACAACCCCGCGTTCGACGGCGGCGGCTACGGCTTCTTTGCAGGCCGTGGCGTGGTCAACTACGAGTACCGCATCAGCAAACTCCAGATCACCTCCGGCCAGTGGCTGGAGTTCGCCAACACCTTCTCCATGCGCGAAGGCGGGCGGTTGTTCACCATGCCCTACCAATGGGGCGCGTATCTCGACCCGCACTACAACGGTCCCGGCGAACGCTGGGTCCCGAAAAACCTGCCGAACTGGGACATGCTGCCCGTCGCGGGCGTCTCGTGGCGCGAGGCCGCCATGTACGCCAACTGGCTCCACAACGACAAGTCGTCGGAACAGTGGGCCATCGAGAACGGCGCTTACGACACAAGCACATTCTCGACAGACCCCAACACGCTGGTCTTCACCGACCAGCTCACGCGCAACCCCGACGCGAAGTTCTGGATCCCAAGCCTCGACGAATGGCTGAAGGCGGCGCACTACGATCCGCATCGCCACGGCCAGGGCGAGGGTGGATGGTGGCTGTACCCCAACAGCACCGATGAACCGCTGACGCCCGGCCCGCCCGGCATCGGTCAGACCACCGCCGATTGGATCGATCCGGACATCCAGGCAGGCGAGTGGCTCATCCCGCTCGGGGCTTACCCAGACGAGGCCTCGCCGTGGGGACTGCTAGACATCAGCGGGGGCGCCAGCGAGTGGTCCGAGGAGCATTTGGAACACCGCTCACGATTCTTTAACGGATCCAACGCTGGCACGACATCCCTCATGCGTGACCATGCGGGCTACCCCGCAACAAGTTTTCCTCATACCAGGTGGCACCACGGACTCAGGATCGCCTCTGTCGTTCCTGCCCCTTCGACGAGTGTGTTGCTCGTCGTCACATTGACACCAGTTGTTCTCAAACGAAAAAGGTTCCATCATGACTGAACGCAGACGCTGGCTTCTTGCAGCCCTCTCCGGACTGGCGATTCCGGCAAGCGGCGCTTTCTCGCAGCAGTCGGGCATCTATGTCGAGTTCTATTCGGCGCTGAATCCGGTCGACGGCTGGGCGGCGGTCCCCGGCTATCCCAACCGACACAACAACGAACCTGGCCTGAGCTCCGGATCCAATGTGTCGATCCAGAACGCGAACATCGTGCCCTACCGTGTGTTCGCCGTGTCGCCGACCACAACCGACATCGGCAACATCACGGTCTCCGGATCGAGCGTGCAAACAACACTGCTTGTTGGACGGCAGCACGGACCGCCAATTCTAATTCCCGGCATAGAACTTCCGGCCGCGGGTGCTAGAAATGTCGGCCAGATTCGCGAGCTCGGCACAGCGCGCGTCGAACTGCAGGCGCGTGTGACTGGCTCGATCAACGGGCTTGTTGATACATGGCAGGTAGTGCGGATCGACGCGAACACCATCAACGCCCCGATCTATCACAACGCATGGCTCCACTCGAGTGCGCCGACGCTCGGATGGATTCGAGCATCAAGCATGACCAGTTCCGGCAGCATCCGGTCGTGGCTCGGTGACATAGATGTGATCGAGATCACCGGCAACAGCCATGGTGAAATCCGGTCGGATTCCGGCAATATCGATCGAATTGAAATCGGCGTCTCGGGTGTACCGCGAAATCTGACCGGCCCGATTCAAGCGTTCGCCGGCACGATCAATCTGGTCACAGTATCCGGCTCGATCGGATCGGTCTCAACCCCGGTGAACATCAAGAGCGCCGGGAACATCAACCAGATCGTCGCCGACGAGCTCCACGCCGACATCGACACCCGCCTGAGCGGTGCGCAGGGCGGAATTCAATTCCTGCGAACAACCGGCGCCACGACGCCCGGCAACTTCACCGGGTCGCTCAACACATGGAGACTCTTCCAAGGCGGAGTCTCGAACCCGCAGATGCTCATCGCCGGCGACATGAACGCCGCCGTAACGATCGACCAAAGCGTCGAGATACCGGTCGAGATCGGCGGTTCCGCCTACGGCGCACTTTCCATCGGCGGCGACCTCGAACACCTGTTCTCGATCGGCTAGGACCTCCTCCAGCCCCTGAGCGTCGGCGGCGAACTCGCCGGCCTGCTCCTCATCGGGAGCGACCTCGACGCCGCGGGCTCGATCTCCATGGCCGGCCCCCTCTCAGGCCAGATCATCATCAACGAGCAGAACCTCACACCGCCCGGTATGTGGGGCGGCGTGGTCAACCTACCCAGCACGCTGCCTGGCGGGCCCATCACCATCGGCCCCAACGAGCCGAGCCCGTTCGACTCGCCCCTCTACGGCGTCCCCTCAGCGACCGTCGGTGGCGGCTCCATCGGCCTTGCACCCTTCGGCATCAACATCGCCGACACCGACGGCGCCAACAGTTGTCTCGATCCCGAAAGCGTCGTCATCCACCACTACGGCCCTGTCTACGCCGTGGGATCGAACCCGCCCGTGAAGGTCTTCGCGCTCGACGGCACTGTCGAGGTCGAGGTCACTTCCGACTTTACTATCTCTGTCGATGACGATCCGTTCACACTCGACCGTACCGTGACGGTGACCCTGCCGCCCAACACGACCTTCCAGGATGATTACCCCGGCCTGTGTATCGTGCCGGTGCGTGCGCCCGAGACCGGCTACAGCGTCCTGCGTTGTGCATTAGTTCAGGGCGGACCGCCCGTAGCAGACTGGTCCTTCAGCCAGATGCACGACTGCGACTGCCCCGCCGACCTCAACGGTGATGGGGTTGTCGATGCAGACGACTTCTTTCTCTACCTCTCCCTGTTCGCCGACGGCGATCCGCTCGCTGATATCAACGGCGATGGCGTGATCGACGCGGACGACTTCTTTGCATACCTGACGCTCTTTGCCGCCGGCTGCTGACGCCGAGGCTTGGACCCAGCTTCTCCGAGGCCCCCACGCGGGGGCCTTTTTTCTGCGCGCCCCGTTCCCAGCGCGCCGCGCCCGGCACCCAGCGCCCCGACCCACCCGACTCTTCGCTGCGCTCAGAGGTCGGCGTCCGCCCCGGCGAGTTTGGGCGTCGTCCCCCACGATCACTCGCCTCTCGGCGCTCGCTCGACTCTCGACTTTCTCCTCTCGCCCCTCTCGCCCGCCGGCGGCGGGCGCACCTCCCCCTCAATTACCGTCACGCCTAGGCCTCAGGATATCTTCCATGATGTTGCGGATCACATTCTCGGGGTTCAGCAGCTCGCGCGCGCCTTCTTCGATCAGCAGTCGCAGGTCGGGTCTGGGGTTGGGCGGGGCGTCGAGGGGGCCGTCGATGCGGAAGGGGATCGCGGTGAGGGTCTCGGCCGCCACGCCGAGCGGGCCCGCCTCGCGACGGATCCTCTGGACCATGCTCTGGCTCAGGGCCTCCAGCGGCAGCACGATCACGATGTCGCGCGTGCGCCGGGCCAGGTCGATCCGTCCCCGCGCCCTGACAGGGCCGCCGGCGATCTGCGTCTGAAAGTCGGCGAATTCGAGCACGCCGTCGTCGATCGTGAGCTGCAGCGGGGCGATCCGCTGTGCGCCCGCGGGGCGCACATCCCACCTCGCGGCACGCAGCAGGCCCTCGAACGCGGGCGTCGCGGCGAAGGTCGCCGAGCCCAGGTCGACCGTGAACGACGCGTCGAGCGCCGAGAGGTTCCCGTCGAGCGGGAGCGACATCGACGAGACCCGCACGCGCGCCGGCTGGTCGTCGGCCCGCTTCTCGATCGTGCCGATCAGCGGCATCACCGACGAGCTCCGCGCCATCAGCTCGGGGCCGAAGCGGGTGATCGCCAGCTCCGCTGGCTCGGTCAGGCTGAATGCGCCGTCGCGCACGCGCCCGCTCAGGCCGACCGACGCACGGTCGGAAGCGAGACGCCCGCCGAGCGTGCCTCCGGCGCGCGAGAGCGCGGCGGTCCGGATCTCGCCGCTGAGCTCGGGGCCGATGATCTCTCTGAGCAACCCCCCGCCGACGGTCAGGTCGTCGATGAGCGCCATCGGGATGCGGGTGAGCTGGGCGTTCAGGTCGATGCTGGCGTTGTCGAGGCTGAACACGCCGCCGGGCGCGTAGCCCGCCAGCGAGCCGGAGAGCTCCGCCCGCCCGGGGCCGGTGGCCCGCTGGGTGAGCGAGGCGGTGAAGTCGAGCCTGCCCGGACGCTGGGGCCCGGCCCGCAGGCCGAACTCCGACCCGCCGAGACGCTGCACGCCCGCCCCGGAATCAACCGCCAGATTCAGCGCCCGCACGCGGACATCGACGCCGAAGCGGTCGGGGTCGAAGAGCGGCGCGCCGCGCGGGATGGTCAGGCGCTGCACATCCGCGTCGAAGCGGAGGCGGTCGACGAACATCGCGCGTTCGACGCCCAGCGCCTTCAGGAGCGCGTTTGAGCTCGGGGCCATGCCGTCCCAGAGCAGCTTGCCCGGCGCGGCCAGCGCGAACGACTCTGGCGAGTAGTGCACCCTGACCGGCCCTTCGGGCGTCGAGGCGAGGGGCGATTCGAGCGTGATGGAGAGCTCGCCCCGCTCTGCCGCCTCGGCGAAGGTGCGGACGCTGGTGCTGACGCCGACGCGCCCGGGCCCGCCCAGCGAGCTCGCGATGAGCCCGTCGAGGCCCGCGAGTGAATCGAGCCACGCGGGGTCGAGGCGGGAGGCGTCGATCGAGATCGCCGTGCGCTGGCCATCGGCCTGGGGACCGGTTTGGGCGTTGGCGTCGATCACGCCGAGCACGCGCCCGCCGGGGCGCTGCAGCGTCGCGCCGAGGCGTGCCTGTTCGAGCGCTTCGGTGAGCCTCAGGCCGCCCTCGCCTTCGCCCCCATCCTCGCCTTGTGGCTGGTTCCATCCGGCCGCGAAGCGTGCGCCGAGCGAGAGCTCGCGGAGCTCGATCGGGCCGAGGTCGATGGGCGGGCCCGCCTCGCGGGCGATCACCAGCGGACGCAGGCCCAGCCCCCCGCTCGCGCTGAGCCCCAGCGGTCCGGAGCCGAGCGGGAAGGTCGTGGGCTCGATCTGGAAGGAAAGCCGCGTCGCGGCCGAGAGTTCGGGACGCAACGCCATCTCCGGCGCAAAGCGTTCCAGCAGTTCCCGCGCGACGTCGGGTCGGACGGTCAGCGCGAGCGTGCCCCCGGTGGGCATCCCCTCGCGGTCGAGCCCGGAAGTCAGGTTGATCTCGGTGTCGCGCGAGAGGGCGACCAATGTGGCGCTGCGTCCCTGTGGCGTGCGCGCGACCTCCGCCCTCGCGGTCAGGGTCGGTCCTGCGATCCGCTCGGCGAGGGCGGCGAGGTCGACCGGCTCGCCCTTCGCGTCGGTCAGGATGTTTTTCAGATCCGCCGGGGCCATCGCCAGGAGCCCGAGCGGGGCGTCACGCATCTCGACAAAGCCCGAGCGGAGGACCGGCAGGAACGGACCCTCTTCGGTCAGTGCGGCCAGCATCTCGTCGCGCCCGAGCCCGAGCTCGGCCTTCAGCCCGAAGTCCCGGCCCCCGCCTTTGAGCTTCGAGTCCAGCGTGAGAGAGACGGGCCCCTCCCCCCCATCACCCCCCTCGCCCAGTCGCGAGGCGTCGAGGACGAGGGCGATGGAGTCAGCGCCCAGCTCGCGTCCGTCGGCGTCTTGGAGCGTCCAACCATCCAGCGCGACCCGGCCCGCGACGAGGGCCTCGGTCATCGCCTCGCGCTGGAGCGGGAGGTCGAGGGTAGTGATCGCGAGAGAGACGCCACCGCCGGCGCGAACGAGCTCGAACCCCGCCTCGCGGATGCGGTCGCCGAGGATCGCCTCGGCGAGCTCGGCCCCGCCCGAGGCGGTCAGGGTCAGGGGTTCGTCGGCCCCGGTGATTCGGTCTTCCAGCAGGCGCACGGCGCCCGAGGCGCGCAGGCGTTCGGCGCTGGCGCTGAGCTTCAGCCTGCGCCCGGCGCCCTCGGCGAGCTCATCGGCGCCCGCTTCGAGGTTCAGGTCCAGCTCCGGCCCGATCGCCCCGGCCAGAGCCGTGCCCAGCTCGCCGAGGAAGACTTCGAGGAGATCGGTGCGCAGGCCGCTGACGGCGGCCGTCCCGCTGACGCCCTGCGGATCGAAGCCGAAGCCCTCGGGGGAGACGACGCGGCCGAGGCGTATGTCTGCGACGAGCAAGCCAGCATCGCGGTCGGCGAGGACCGCGCCAGCGCGGGCGCGGGTGTCCAGCTCGCCCTGTTCGTTCAGCCCCGCGTCGGCGCTCAGGCCGGTGAAGGCGAAGGGGAGGCGCTCTGAAGCCGGCGGCATGATGGTGCCGCGGAGCGGGCCGGTCCGCACGCTGACCTGCGCACGAGGGGCCGACCACGGGCTGGCCAGGTCGAGGCGCAGCGCATCGACGGTGATCTCCAGCGACGGGTACTCGTCGAGGGTGATGGTTTCGGCGCGTTCGGCGAGGGCGGCGGCGAACTCGGGGAGGGCGGCCATCACGCGCTCGCCGCGGATGCGTGCGCCGGTGGGGCCTGTGATCTCGGCGACGCCATCGACAAGGGCGAGTGCGGCCCCGATCTCTGCGCCCTCGGCGAGGAGGCGGGCCTCGGCCGCCAATCGCCTCGGCGAGAACTCAATGGAGGCGGCGAGGTCGAAGACGGGATCGAACGCGGCCAGGGCCCGCCCACCCGACGCGACCGCCTGCTCTCCCCCCAAGGGCAGCAAGACCCTGAGGAACGCGGTTTCGAGGCGCTGGGCCCGGGCGCTGGCGGTGAGCGAGAGGGTGTCGGGCGTGATGCGTCCGTCGCTGGCGGACCAGCCGCCCGCCTCGGCGGCCAGCTCGATCGAGCCGACGCCGGGGGTCAGGGCGTCGATGGAAGGGCCTCGGACGGGGCGGGCGTTGAGCGTGAGGCTGATCGGTTCGCCGGCGCGGATCGAGGTCGAGCCGGTGATGTCGCGCAGGCCGACGACGCGTCCTGGCGACTCGGTCGGGTCGGCGTAGGTGATCTCGACCCCGTCGAGGCGGAGGCGGGCTCGCAGCGCGGGGGGGACGGAGGCGTCGGGCTTGTCTTCCCCGTCGTCTTCGAGGAGGGGATGCAGGGCGCGGGTGAGGTTCAGGCGTCCGTCGTCGAGGCGGACAAGGTCAGCCCGCCCGCCGATGACGATCTCGCCGAGATCGCGCCCGCCGAACGCGAGCTTGAGCAGGCCGACGCCGACCTCGGCCTCGACGCGGGCGACGCGGCCGGCGTCGGTGTCGAAAAGCTCGATCGGGCCGAGGCGCTGCACGCCCGTCCAGGCGAGGGAGAGGCGCTCGATGGAGACGCTGCCGTCGATCGCGGCGTTGGCTCGCCGTTCGACGATGGGGCGTGCGATCGCGCCGATCAGCGGGGGTGCGAAGAACCAGACACCGATGAGCAGGAAGAGGACCGCGGCGACGCCGAAGGCCAGGGCGCGGCGGAGCGGGCGACGCTTGGCCCGCTTGCCCGATGAGGGCTTGCCGGCGGGCTTGCCGGCTGGCTTGTTGGAGGGCTTGCTCTCGGGCATGGGGCGTCTCGCCTCTCTTTGCGGCTCTGGTCGGAACAAAACAATGCCCGGGCCTGGGGCCCGGGCAAGTGTTTGCGCCAAAGTCGTTCGGGGCGGGGCTTACTCGCCTTCGGTCTTGCCGATCTGCCACTCTTCGAGGTCGATGGGGGCCTGGCGCCCGAAGATGGTGACCAGGACGCGGACCTGGCCCTTGTCGGGCATGACCTCGTCGACGGTGCCCTCGTAGCCCTCGAAGGGGCCTTCCTTGATCGTGACGGCCTCGCCCTTCTCGAAGCTGAGCTTGACGATGGGCTCGTCCTCGGGCTTGCGGCTGTCGCGGAGCATCTTCTCGATCTCGTGCTCCTTCATCGGGGTGGGACGCCCGGCGGTGCCGACGAAGTCGCCGACGCCGGTGGTCTCCTTGATGAGGAAGAAGACATCCTGCGGGATGCGTCCGTCGGGTTCGAGGCGCATCTCGACGAAGACATAGCCCGGGTAGAGCTTGGACTCGGTGATGCGCTGCTTGCCGCCCTTGATGGTCTTGGTCTTCTCGGTCGGGACGAGGATGCGTCCGACCGAGTCGGTCATGCCCTCGATCTGGACCTTGCGCAGGAGCGTCTCGCGGACGGAGTTCTCCTTGTTGGACTGCACGCGGAGGACGAACCAGTCCATCCCGGCGCGGCGCATCGGCTCGTCTTCGGGGATGACATCGATCTGCTCGTTGGGGCGTCCGTCGAGTGCTTCTGCGGCGTGCTGTTCGTCGGTCATCGGTGAAACTCCCGGTCTGGGTCGGGCGGAGACGGGCGGGCCAGCCGCCGTTCCGGGGGGGTCGCGCCGGTCCGGAGGGGGCCGGCGACGCTCACGAGCAATGGTACGGACCAAAAAAACGCCCCGCGTTCTGCGGGGTCGGTCGGAACGATCATAGGCCCCCGAAGCGTCCCCGAGGGGGGCTCAGCGTTCCAGGACGCCGACGAACTGGAAGAACTGGGAAAAGCCCAGGTCGATCACGAAGAGGAAGGCGGAGATCAGGAAGGAGGCGGCGACAACGACCCATGTCGAGCCGATGACCTCCTTGCGGGTGGACCAGTTGACCTTCTTCATCTCGCCGTCGGTGGCGATGAGGAACTCGCTGGTCCGCTTCTTGACGCCGACGAAGTAGTAGACGATCAGGGCGCCGATGAGCAGGATGACGCCCAGGGCGATGGTCTGGAGGGTGACGGTGTTGACGATCGGCTCGCCGCGGATGGTGCCCGCGACCTCGCCGACGAACGCCCTTGCGCCGTCTGTGGATCTGACCTCGGTGATGCGTCTGAGCTCTGCGCCGGGCACGAGCTGCATGTTTCGGATTCGCCCGCGTTCGCCGGTGGCGCTGACGGTGTCCGCCGCGACGCCCGAGCCTGCCTCGACGAGGCGCCCGGCGTCGTCGGGGGACATCAGCGTGACGGTGTCGCCTGGCTGGAGCTCGCCCTGGACGGCGAAGAAGGGGACCTCGTAGAAGGCGACGGGGAGGCGGACGGCGCCGATCTGCTGCCAGGCCCAGCCGCCGGCGGCCAGGACGATCATGCCGGCGCCGATGGCGGTGAGGACGCGGACCCAGTATCCCTGACCCGGCTTGTAGATCCCGAATGCCATGATGCGTTGGGCCTCGCTTGGTTGGGCGGCTCTCCGCCCTTGGTGTTCAAGCACGCCAGGAGGGACTCGAACCCCCGACCGGTGGATTTGGAATCCACTGCTCTACCAACTGAGCTACTGGCGTCCGGTCGCAGTGCGGCGGGGGCTCTGTTGCCGCCCCGGGAACGCCTCGTTCACTTGCGCTTGACTTTGTGGAGCGTGTGCTTGCGGAGTCGGGGCGAGAACTTCATGAACCCGCTCTTGATCTTCTCGTCGATGCCGCCCTTGACATTGATGCTGGTGCGGTAGTTCAGGTCTCCGCTCTCGGAGCACTGCAGCCAGACATACTCACGGGCAGCACCTTTTTTCTTCGCCATGGCGTACGCCTCGCTGGATGGCCCGGTTCGTGTCCGGGGCTTTCCCGGCCCCGGCGCTGAGGCGCGGGGCCGGTACGGGAACTTCTTTCGGAAATCGGCCCGCGGACCTTTCGGGGCGCCGCGGGCCGTTGCTTGGGCTCCGGCCTCTGAGGGCCGGGGGATTACTCGATGATCTCGGTCACGGTGCCCGAGCCGATGGTGCGGCCGCCCTCGCGGACAGCGAAGCGGAGGCCGGGCTCGATGGCGACGGGCTTGTCGCCGAGGTCGACTTCCATCTCGATGTTGTCGCCGGGCATGCACATCTCGGCGCCGATGAGCTTGACCTGGCCGGTCACGTCGGTGGTCCGCATGTAGAACTGGGGCTTGTAGCCGGTGAAGAAGGGGGTGTGGCGCCCGCCCTCTTCCTTGGTCAGGATGTAGACCTGGCCCTTGAACTTGGTGTGGGGCTTGATCGAGTTGGGCTTGCAGATGACCTGCCCGCGCTCGATTTCCTTCTTTTCGACGCCGCGGACCAGGAGGCCGACGTTGTCGCCGGCGATGCCCTGGTCGAGGGTCTTCTGGAACATCTCGACGCCGGTGATCGTGGACTTCTTGGTGTCGCGGGCGAGACCGATGATCTCGCACTCGTCGCCGACCTTGATCACGCCTCGCTCGATACGGCCCGTTGCGACGGTGCCGCGGCCCTTGATCGAGAAGACGTCCTCGACCGCCATGAGGAAGGGCTTGTCCTGCTCACGCTCGGGCTCGGGGATGTAGCTGTCGATGGCCTCGAAGAGCTCGTCGATCGGCTTGCAGATGGCGTCGTCGCCGGGGTTCTCGAGGGCGGCGTGGGCCTGGCCCTTGACGACCGGGGTGTCGTCGCCCGGGAAGTCGTACTTGTCGAGGAGCTCGCGGATCTCCATCTCGACGAGCTCGATCAGCTCCTCGTCGTCGACGAGGTCGATCTTGTTCATGAAGACGACGATGTAGGGCACGCCGACCTGACGGGCGAGCAGCACGTGCTCGCGGGTCTGGGGCATGGGGCCCGAGTCGGCGGCGACCACGAGGATCGCGCCGTCCATCTGGGCGGCGCCGGTGATCATGTTCTTGACGAAGTCGGCGTGGCCCGGGCAGTCCACGTGGGCGTAGTGCCGGTTCTCCGTCTCGTACTCGACGTGCGAGGAGTGGATGGTGACGGTCTTGTTCGCGTCACGGACGGTGCCGCCCTTGGTGATCTCGGCGTAGCTCTTGGCTTCGCCGAGGCCCTTGGCTGCAGCGCGGGCCACCAGAGCGGCGGTCAGCGTGCTCTTGCCGTGGTCGATGTGACCGATCGTTCCGACATTGACATGCGGTTTGGTCCGCTCGAAAGTTCCCTTGGCCATCGGAGCCTTTCCTCCACCTTGGTGCCGGGACCATCGCCCGGGCGTCCCATTGTGCTTCGTGGGCCACCGATGCTTCTGGTCGGCCCGATCGTCAAAAACGCTTGCTGCTGCCGGCGGAACGCCCGCCGACCCCCCGCGATCCTTGCGGGTGCTTTGCCGCCCGTTTCCGGCCGAACCAAGAGGCACGGGACCGGAACCGGCGGCAGAGGGGATTGTTGCCGCGCCCGGCGTCGAGTCGAGCCCCAGACGCCCCGACCGAACGATTGACCCGGCCGGACGCCCCTCACGGAGGCCCGCCGGGGGCGCTTCTCAAGAGCCGCTAAAGGGATTTGAACCCTTGACCTCACCCTTACCAAGGGTGCGCTCTACCACTGAGCTATAGCGGCCGCGCACGGCAGGACCGCCGCGGGTCGGCATGATATCCGACAGGCACCCACGGTCAACGCGAGCGACCCGGCCCCGAGGCAGGGCCCGCTCACCGATCAGGCGGGTTTTCAGGGCGATCGCCCCCGTCCGCAGCGGCCCGGTCGACGACAAACCCCTCCACAGCGTTCACCAGCACCACCAACTCCCCCTCGGCGCCGCTTGTTCGGAGGATCTCCGAGGCGTCGGCGGGCAGGTCCGCCCAGGGCCCTTCACCCGCCCTGAAGTCCTCCAGGCGGACCACCACCGCCGCAAACTCGTCCGAGGCGAGCAACTCGACCGCCCGCTCGGCCCCGATCCGCGGACGCATCACGCCGAGGCGGTACTGCAGGGCGACGGTGCCCGCGGCGAAGTGGAGCCGGTCGGGGTCCAGGCCGGACGCGACGATCGCGTCGGCCGCCGCGAAGTCCGCCGCCATCGCCTCGCGGTACCCCCGCGAGTCCGCGGCGGCCCCGAAGGACAGAAACACATGGACACCGATCGATCCCGCAACGACCGCGATCCCGATGCCCCACCGGACCTTCACGGGCCAAGTCGCAGCCAGCGCGACCGCCTCGCGGGCGGCGAGGATCGCGCCCGGGGCGAGGAGCGGGATGAGCATCCTCCCCCGAATGTAGGGAGTGATTGTGAAAAACACGAGCCCGAGCATCAGCCACGCGACCAGAAAACGCTCGAACCGGCGGACCCCGGGATCGGCCGACGGATGCTTCCAGACCTTCCAGACCGCGATCAGCGAGAGCACGCTCCACGGGGCGAAGCGCACGGCGTAGTAGAACCAGACCTTGTAGAAATTCTGGAAGGGCAGCGCGCCCTCGTGGTTCGTCACCGCGTGGCCGACGAGTTCATCGCCGATCACCTTGTCGATGAACGGCTGGCCCGCGGCGGCCCACGCCGCGAAAAACCAGCCCCCCGCGGTCGCGAGCACGATGCCAAGGCCCGCGGCGTGCGCCCACCACGGAGCGAAGACCGGCCGACGGCTCTCGCCCTGGCCGGGCGCAGCTTCGGGCTCGGGGGCGGGATCCGTGCGTGCCGACCGGTGCTCCCAAAGAATTGCCGCGAGCCCGAGCGACGCCAGCAGCAGGCTTAGCGGGCCCTTTGTCAGCACGGCGAGGGCGACAAAGCCCCAGAAGGCGAGCCAGGCGACAGCGATCCGCGTCGTGCGCTCTCGCCGCGCGGCGCGGTCCCAGGCGAGGAAGGCCATGAAGGCGGCCATCGTGACGCCGGCGCCGAACAGCCCGTCGGTGCGCGCCTGGTGGATGTGCTGCATGGCGAAGGTCGAGAGCAGCAGAACCGCGCCCGCGGTCGCGCCGACCCAGACGCCCATCCTGCGTGCCGTCAGCCAGAAGGCCGGCAGGGCGATCCCGAGCCAAGCGATCAGGCCGGGGTAGTTGACCGCCATTCGGGTCGGCCCGCCGGCGAGCGTCGCGTAGAAGCCGACCATCCATGTGTAGAGCGGTGGCTTGGAGGCGACACCCCCGTCGATGTCCGTCTGGACCGCCCAGCTCCTGTTGTGGACCAGATCGAGGATATAGCCCATCGAGAGCGGCTGGTCGAAGCCGAGCATGAGCCACGGCGCCGTGAAGCGCACCGCGTACATGACAAGCGCAAGGGCGAGCAGAAAGAGCAGCGCGAGCGTGAACCCCCAAGGGCGGGGCCCGGCCGAAAGTGCGGTCTGCGACTGGTCGTACCGCATACGGGGGTCCGGCGATTGATGCGGCTCAGCCCTTGGCGAGCACCCGCCGATCGACGAGCAGCTTGAGGCACTCGGCGACGCACTCATCGACCGAACGGCCCTCGGTGTTGATCGTCAGCTCGGCCTTCTCCGGAGCCTCGTAGGGGTCGTCGATGCCGGTGAAGCCCTTGATCTCCCCGGCGCGGGCCTTCTTGTACAGCCCCTTAGGGTCGCGCTGCTCGCAGACCTCCAGCGGCGTGTCGATGAAGATCTCGATGAAGCCGATGCCCGCGTCGTCGTGCAGCTTGCGGCAGAGATCCCGGTCGGCCCTGTAAGGGCTGATGAAGCTGGTCAGGGCGATGGCGCCCGAGTCGGCGAAGAGCTTGGCGACCTCGCCGATCCGCCGGATGTTCTCGGCGCGGTCCTCGGCGCTGAAGCCGAGGTTTTTGTTCAGGCCGTGGCGGACATTGTCGCCGTCGAGGCGATATGCGTTGACGCCCTGGTTGACGAGGGTCTGCTCGAGGGCGGAGGCGATGGTGCTCTTGCCCGAGGCGGAGAGGCCGGTGAACCAGAGGGTGGCGCCTCGGGCGCCCAGGGCCTTCCAACGCTCTTCGCGTGAGAGGTCGCCTTCGTGCCAGTGGATGTTGGTGGCTCTGGTCTCGGTCATCGGTTCCGCTCCTCTTGCTTTTGGACCTGTGGGGAGCCGATCTTAGGCGCTCCTGCTTTCCGGTCCGGCCTTCGGCCCGTTTCCAGGGGGCCCGAGGCGTCCGGTTATACTCGCCCGATGCACGAGATCACCGTCCGCCACGAGTTCTGCGCCGCCCACTCGATCCGAATCGCCGGGATCGAAGAGCCCGTGCACGGGCACAACTGGCGGGTCTGCGCGGCGGTGTCTGCCGACAAACTCGATTCGGACGGCCTTGTCTGCGACTTTCACTCCGTCCACGCCATGCTGCTCGAGATTGTCGCCCCGTTCGAGAACCGCAGCCTCAACGAGGTCGACCCGTTCGACAAGCGGAACCCCACCGCCGAGCTCCTGGCCGAGCACATCGCCACCCGCCTGCACGAAGAGCTCGGCGGCGCTCTGGGCCCGCACGCCCGCGTCGCCTGGGTCAGCGTGACCGAGGCGCCCGGGTGCGAGGCGAGGTACTACCTGACCCGCGATTGATTCTCTGGGGACGGTGAAGGTTCAGGGCGCCGGGTGTGGGGAGCGCCCAGCATCCGCCCGCCCCCACTACCATCGTCGGCCATGCAGACACTGGAAGAACGACCGCTCGGCGAACTGTTCAACAACCGCGATCTTTCGTGGCTGGAGTTCAACCGGCGTGTGCTGATGCAGGCGGCCGACGACCGCGTCCCGCTGCTGGAGCGGGTGCGCTTCCTCGCGATCTTCGCGAACAATCTGGACGAGTTTGTGATGAAGCGGATCGGCCTGCTCCGCCAGCTCGTCAGAAGCGGGCGCCAGGGGCGCTCGTACGACGGGATGTCGCCCGCCGAGGCGCTCTCGGCGGTCCGCGCGCTCGTCAACGAACTGCTCGACGAACAGGCCCGGATCTGGCTGGAGCTGCTCGCGCCCGCGCTGGCCGGCGAGGGGATCCGGGTCGTCAGCTACTCCGAGCTCGACGCACAGGCGCTGGCGAGGCTCGACGCGTGGTACCGGGCCAATGTCTTCCCCGTGCTGACGCCCCTGAGCGTCGACCCTGGACAACGGTTCCCGTTCATCAGCAACCTCTCGACGAGCCTGGGCATCATGCTCAGCGCGCCGGGCGAGACGGAACGACACTTTGCGCGCGTGAAGGCGCCGGGGGTGCTGCCGCAGCTTGTCGCGGTGGAAGACCCGCACGAACCCTCGCGGGGCAGGACCTTCATCACGCTCCAGGAGATCATCGCCAACAACCTCGACGACCTCTTCCCGGGGATGGAGATCCACTCGGTGATGCCGTTCCGCGTCACGCGATCGGCGGCGATCGAGAGCGAGGACGAGGAGGTCGACGACCTGCTCGAGCATGTCGAGGAAGAGCTCCGCATGCGGCGGTTCGCCGATGTCGTCCGCCTCGAAGTCCCCGACGGCTTGTCGGGGCCGATCCTCGATCTCATCAAGGAAGAGCTCGAAGTCACCGACACCGATGTCTACGGGCAGACCGGCCCGCTCGACTACACCGACCTCTTCGCCCTCACCGCGATCGACCGTCCCGACCTGAAAGACAAGCCGTGGACGCCGGTCGTCCCGCCCGTGCTCGCCAACCCCGAGGACAACATCTTCAAGGTGATCCGCGAGCGCGACATCCTGGTGCACCACCCCTACGAGAGCTTCGGCCAATCCGTCGAGCGCTTCGTCGACGCCGCCAGCAGAGACCCCGATGTCCTTGCGATGAAGCTGACGATCTACCGCACCAGCCCCGACTCGCCCTTCGTCGCGTCTTTGATCAGAGCGGCAGAGAGCGGCAAGTCCGTCGCCTGCCTCGTCGAGCTCCGCGCACGCTTCGACGAGCAACGCAATGTCCGCTTCGCACGCCTGCTCGAGAACGCGGGCGTCCATGTCGCCTACGGCGTCGTCGGCCTCAAAACCCACTGCAAGACCCTGCTTGTCGTCCGCAAAGAGCCCGACGGCCTGCGCTGCTACGCCCACCTCGGCACCGGCAACTACCACCCCCACACCGCCCAGCTCTACACCGATCTGGGCCTCTTCACCGCCGACCCGGAGATCACGGCCGATGTCGTCGCGCTCTTCAACGCGCTGACGGGGCGCGCCCAGCTCCAGGACTACAAGCGCCTCGTCGTGGCTCCCTACCGCATGCGCCCGCGGACGATCGAACTGATCGACCGCGAGATCGAGCACGCGTCGGCCGGCCGCCCGGCTCGCATCGTCGCGAAGATGAACGCGATGGAGGACCCCGAGGTCACGCGGAAGCTGTACGAGGCGTCGCAGGCGGGGGTGAAGATCCTGCTGTTCGTCCGCGGGTTCTGCTGTTTGCGCCCGGGCGTCGAGGGCCTCAGCGACAACATCGAGGTCCGCAGCATCGTCGGACGCTTCCTCGAACACGCGCGCATCTTCCACTTCGCCAACGCCCAGGAAGACCCCGCCGAAGGGGAGTGGTACATCGGCTCGGCGGACTGGATGTACCGCAACCTCTCCAACCGCGTCGAGGCGATGACCCCCGTGCTCGACAAGAGCGCCCGCCAACGCCTCGCGCGACTCATCGAGGTGCACGAACAAGACCGACGCAACGCCTGGCGCATCCTCCCCGACGGCCGCTCAGAACGCCTCGAACCCGAGCACGAAACCGAACCGGGCACTCCCGCCCACGACGGCACCTTCGCCACACTCATGGCCGACGCCCTGCAGGACAGAGAACGGTCCAGGAACGAGCGGAGGTAGGGCTCGCAGAAGGCGAGCGAGAGGGTCGAGCAGGCGAGCAGGCGACGAAGCGCAGAAAACTGTGGCACTGGCGGCTTGCCCGCCAGTGTTTCCTGTCAGCGATACATCAATGACACCCGCAACCCGACCCTTCGCTGCACTGAGGGGTCGGCGTCACGCTCGCCTGATCGCCTGCTTTTCCCTCGCCTCTCCCGCTCGCCAAAGGCGAACGCCGCCACACCCCATCGCCCCACGCCCTACACCCCACTACATCCCCATCGCCTTGACCATCGCCTCGCCCATGTCC
>REET01000109.1 GCA_007694925.1 Phycisphaerales bacterium
AGAAGCTCTTGTCCTGCGGCATCGACTCGCGGATGGTCATGAGGATGTAGCCGTACTCCTCCGAGTAGGTCTCCTCATTGAAGTCGGGGACCTTGCCGTCCTTCTCGAACTCGGCGCCCTTGAGAACCAGGAGCGTGGCGTCGCCGCCGTCGTCGAGGATCATGTTGGGGCCCTTGCCGTCGGGCCAGCTGAGGATCTGCTTGGTGCACCACCAGTACTCTTCGAGCGTCTCGCCCTTCCAGGCGAAGACGGGGACGCCCTTGGGGTTGTCGGGCGTGCCGTCGCGCCCGACGACCGCGGCGGCGGCGGCCGAGTCCTGCGTCGAGAAGATGTTGCACGAGGCCCATCGCACCTCGGCGCCCAGCTCGACGAGCGTCTCGATCAGCACGGCGGTCTGCGTGGTCATGTGCAGGCTGCCGGCGATGCGGGCGCCCTTGAGCGGCTTCTTGGCGCCGAACTCGCGCCGGACCGCCATCAGGCCGGGCATCTCGTGCTCGGCGAGGCGGATCTCCTTGCGCCCCAGCTCGGCGAGCGAAAGGTCCTTGACCTTGAAGTCGAACGAGCCGGCTTTGGTTTTGACGGCTTCTGGTTTGGTCGAGATGGTTGTCACTGCGTGCCTCCGTGTGTTGGCGTTTTGCAAAGCGTTGTTCGTCCGCTTGGTTCGTTTACTCGGGTCTGTTCAATCAGCTTCGTTCATTCGTGCGTTGTGGACTCGGTGGGTTTCGTCGCAACTGGCGCTCTTGCGGTCGCGACGAACAGGCCAGGGCCCTTGCCCTCGGGGTCGCTGGGCAGTTCTCGGTATCGCGTCCTGGTCAGCCCGGCTCGCTCCAGAAATGCCGTCATCGCCTCTTCGCCGAATCCGAGGTGGCGGTGCCCGAGCGTTTCTCTGAACTCGGTGCGGTCGTGCTCGGTCATGTCGACGACCAGCGCGACGCCGCCGCCGCGATCGGTCCGCAGCACGCGACGCGTCTCGGCGAGCACCTTCACGGGGTCGTCGAGGTGGTGCAGCACGAGCAGGATGATCGCCGCGTCGACCGAGGCGTCCTCGATCGGGAGCGCTTCGAGCCGGCCCGGTCTGCACTCGACATTGCCAAGCCCCTCGCAGCGCTTCTGCGCGGCCGCGAGCATCGGCTCGGACTGATCGACCGCGATCACCTTCTCGACATACGGCGCGATGCGCTCCGAGCCGTTGCCCGTGCCGCAGCCCAGGTCGGCGACGGTCCACTCGGGGGGCAACAGCGAGAGCAGCGCGTCGGCGGTGAACGCGGTGCCGAAGAGATTCGATCGAAGCTCGTCCCATTCCCCAGCGAGGCGTCCGAAGAAGCTCAGGCTGTCGTCGCGCCGCTCGGCGAGCACGCCCGCAAGGCGCCTGTCGTCCTCGGCGAGTTCGGGCGTCTGCCCGAGCTGCGAGCGGACGGTGACCCAGAGCTGCCTCGCCTCGACCGGCAGGTCGTCATGGACGACGCGGTAGAACGAGGCCGTGCCGACCGCCCGCTTGCGGACCCAGCCCCCGTCGGCGAGCAGCTTGAGGTGCCGGCTGACGGTCGACTGGGGGAGCTGGACGACCTTGGCGACCTCGCCGACAGACAGCTCCTCGTTTTCGAGCAGCCGCAGCAGGCGGAGGCGGATCGGTTCGGCAAGCGCGCCGAGCCGATCGGTAATTGGTTGGATTGCGGTCAGTCGTTTCATCCGTTGATCCGGATGGATTGTAGAATCAATCCGGTCCCGGACCAACCCCACCCGCCGATTTCATCGGCGGGCCGACCTTCGTCGCCAGCGCAACCCGACTCAGCCGCCCAACTCCGGCGGCTGGATAGCGAACCCGGGGCCGGGCACATGGCCCAGCTCGCGCAGGCGCCTGGTCGCCGCCTCGTTACCGGCGTCGATGAAGAGGACCGACCTCAGGCGGACGAGTTCGTTGCGGTTGTCGCCGATCGACCGATAAAAGCGGGCCAGCGCGAGTTGCGGCTCGACACTCCGGCCCCGGTCGATCCCCGCGGCCTGGCGATAGGCGACCAGCGCGTCGTCGGTCGCCCCGAGCCTGAGCTGGAAATCACCCAGCATGATCCAGTCTGCGACGCGTCCGGAGTCGCCGGCCCGCTTGCGGAGGTTGGCGACCATCCGTTCGTGGCGTCCCGCGGCGTACTGGGCCTCGGCGAGCGCCAGGAAGTACTCGTCGTTGTTGGGCGAGAGCTGGTGGGCGATCTCGAACTCGTCGGCCGCGTCGGCGTGTCGGCCCATGGCCGTGAGCGTCCGTCCGATGTCGAAACGGGTGCGGGCGTTCTGCGGGTATCGCTCGGCGATCTGGCGGTGGCGGGTGAGGGCGAGTTCGTAGTTGCCCACCGCGTAGGCGTCGTACGCCTGGGCCCGGAGGGTCGGGTTGGGATGGGTCTCGCACCCGGCGAGCAGGAAAGCGGCGGCTGCCGCGAGCGTCAGTGTGCGCATGAATGGGATGGCTCGGGCCATGGGTCTCGCTCCGGTGTTGGGAAGGTGGCTGGCCGCGGGATCGGTCCTGCCATGGGCGATCCTATCACGCCGGGCCGCCCCGTCGCCGGGATACGCTGCACCGATGGACCGGACCCGAGCCATGGTGCTGCTGGAACACCGGACGCGGCCCGGGGAGAGCCATTTCGACTGGATGCTCCAGCAGGAAAGCACCCCGCCGGAACCGACAGGCGACGAGCGGACCCTGACGACTTTCCGCGTCGGCGAGCGGATCGACCTGCTTGACGAGGGGGCGAAGTTCGAGGCGGTCCGGATCCACGACCACAGGCTGCTCTACCTGACTTACGAGGGGGAGCTCTCCGGCGGGAGAGGGCGGGTGCTGCGGGTGGCTTCGGGGCATTGCCGGATTCTCGAGGACGGGGCGGGGCTGTTTGCCGCGGAGGTCGATTTCGGGCGTGGGCCGCTGCTGGTCGAGGGCGAACCGGCGGCGGTCTCGGCGTCGCTGGGCGAGGGGGCGGGGTGGCGGTTTGTCGTTCGGCCCGGCACGCCGAGCCGATAGAGCGACGCATGTGCGGCCTGCTCGCCATCGTGACCCCCGCCGACGCCCGGCTCGACCTCGCCGAGGCCGACGCCCTGCGCATGCGCGACACGATGGCCCACCGGGGCCCCGACGGCGCCGGCCTCTGGCGGAACAGCCACCTGCTGATGGCCCACCGTCGCCTGGCGGTGATCGACCCCACGCCCGGCGCAGACCAGCCGCTGCACGGGCATGCGTGGACGCTGGTCTACAACGGCGAGCTGTACAACGACAACGAACTGAGGCGGGAGCTCTCGGGCGAGGGCGATCGGTTCACGACCTCCTGCGACACCGAGACGCTCGGGGCGGCGCTGGGCCGCTGGGGGGAGGGGGCGATCGAGAAGCTGCGCGGGATGTACGCGTTCTGCTTCTTCGATCGGGCGCGGTCGAGGGTACTGCTGGCAAGGGATCCTTTGGGGATCAAGCCGCTGTACTACGCGCTCGTCACGATCGGCGGCGTGCGCACGCTGGTTGTCGCCAGCGAGGTGCGGGCGATCCTGGAGCACCCGGCGATCGAGGCGAGGCCGGACTTTGCGTGTGTGAGTTCCTACCTCACGACGATCCGCACGACGCTGGACGATCGAACGATGTTCGCGGGTGTGCAGACCGTTCGGCCGGGCGAGTGGATCTCGGTTGATCTGCGTTCGCCGGACCTGGCGATGCGTCGGTCGAACTGGTGGGACGGGCGGCGTGGGGAGCGGCCGGAGGATGGCCGCGGCGCGACGGCGGAGGCGATCGCCGATTCGGTCGAGCGCCACCTGCGGGCCGACCGCCCCGTGTGCTCGCTGCTGAGCGGCGGGCTGGACAGCACGATCATCGCCTCGCTCGCGAGCGGGGGCGGGCGGACGCTGCGGACCTACTGCGCCGGGGCGAGGGAAGAGGGCGAGGCGGAAGCGCCGGACTTTGCGTTTGCGAGGCTGGCGGCAGAGACGCTTGGTTCGTGCCACACCGAGGTGACGATCGGGCGCGACGCGTTTCTGGAGGGTTGGGCGCGCGTGATCGATGATCTCGGCGTGCCGATGAGCACGCCCAACGAGGTGGCGATCAACGCGGTCGCCGCTCGATTGCGCGAGGACGGGCAGGTGGTGGCGCTTTCGGGTGAGGGGGCGGACGAGCTGTTCGGCGGGTACGAGCCGCCTTTGCGGAGTGCCGCGGCGTTCATCGAACGGGGCGGGCGCGACCCGGGGGATTTCACGATCGAGAACGCGTCGTGGATCCCGCGGTCGGCGAAGGCGGGTTTGCTGAACGGGGATGTGTGGCGTGGGATCGAGGGGGACGCGCTTTTGACGGGGGTGTACCGGGAGGCGTTTACAGAAGAAGCCGCGCGGCTTGGTGAACACGAGCCGCTGGCCGTGCACTTGGCGATGCATCGGCGGTTCAACCTGACGGGGCTCTTGTCGAGGCTGGACTCTGCGACGATGCTCGCGGGGGTGGAGGGACGGACGCCGCTGGCGGATCAGCGTGTCGCGCTGCTCGCCGAGTCGCTGCCGATGGATAAGCGGTTCCGGCTCACTGGCCAAAGGGGGGGCGAGGGGACGAGCGTGGGGAAGATCGTGCTGCGCGAGGCGTTCAGTCAGCGTGTGCCGCGGAGCATCATCGAGCGGCCGAAGGCGAGTTTTCCGCTGCCGTTCGAGGCGTGGATCGGGGCGGTGTCTGGGGCGCTCGTCGAATCGGCGATGGCGCGAGAGGTGTTCAGCGAGGCGTCGCTGAAGGGCGTGGCGGCCGAGCCTCGGCACCTCTGGCACTACGCGTGGCCGATGCTGAATGTCACCCTGTGGCTGGAGCGCTGGTGGGGATCGGGCCGCGGGTGAGGGTCGCCTCGCCGACTTTGACCAAGGCGTCCATCGCGCGGTCGGCGTCGTCGGGCGTGTTGAAGGGGCCGAAGCTGAGGCGGAGCGCGCCGGTGCTGATTGTCGCGTGGGTCTCGTGTGCGCGTGGGGCGCAGTGGATGCCGGCGCGGACGAGCACGGCGTGGTCGTCTTCCAAGCGGTCGGCCAGCTCGTGCGGGTCGGCGGATTCGTGGGCGAAGGAGAAGACGGCGACGCGTTGCCCGGGGCTTTGGGGCCCGAGCAGGCGGAAGCCGGCGAGCTGCGCCTCGGGCAGGCGCTCGAGCACGCGTTCGATGAGTTCGAGTTCGTGCGCACGGATGCGATCGACGCCTTGTTCGTGCAGCCAGCGCAGCGCGCAGGCGAGGCCGGCGATGGCGGGTGTGTTGTGGCTGCCGGGCTCGAAACGGTCGGGGAGGCCTTCGGGCTGTGTGTCCTGCTCGCTGACCGAGCCGGTGCCGCCCTCTCGCCAGGTGTCGAGGAGGGTTTCGGCGCCCGGGCGGATCGCGAGCACGCCCGTGCCGAGCGGTCCGAGCAGGCCCTTGTGCCCGGGGAAGGCGAGGAAGTCCGCGCCGATTTCGGCGATGTCGATCTGCAGATGCCCGACGGACTGGGCCGCGTCGATCAACACGGGAACGCCCGCCTCGCGGCAGACCTTGACGAGCTCATCGATCGGCTGGAGGACGCCCGAGACATTGCTGGCGTGCACGAGACTGACGAGGGCTGTTTCGGTACGGATGGCGCGGCGCAGATCGTTCGGATCGACGAGGCCGGTCTCAGGGTCGGCGTGCAGGCAGGTCCAGTCCGCCCACCCGCGCTCGGCGAGCGCGTTGAAGGGGCGGAGGACGGAGTTGTGGTCGAGGGGTGTGGTGATGAGGTGCGGGCGGCTGCCATAGCGCAGGGCTTTGAAGACGACGCCCTTGATCGCCATGTTGAGCGCGTCGGTGCAGTTGAGTGTGAAGATGACGCGCTCGGGCGTCTTCAGGCCGATCAGGTCCGCGATCAGTTCTCGGCAGTCGGCGATGACGGATGCGCCGGTCCGCGATTCGGCGTAGGCGCCGCGCCCGGGCGAGGCGCCGACCTCGGTCATGTAGCGGGCGACGGCTTCTGCGACGCCCGGGGGCTTTGGGAAACTCGTCGCCGCGTTGTCCAGATACAGGCGGTTTTGGGGGGCCATGCTGCGCGATGGTAGCGCCGGCCCTCGCTCATGCGCCGCGGCCCTCGCCCGAGCTTGCCGGATGCTGGGCGGGGGCGTCGGCCCGCTCTCGCGTGGCGAGCGTGAGGATGTTGCGCTGGGTCATCGCCTCGCCTTCGAGCTCGCCGGCGATGCGTCCGGCGTTCATGACGATGATGCGGTCGGCGAGCGCCAGCAGCTCGGGCATTTCTGATGAGACGAGGACGATGGCGACGCCCCGGTCGGCGGCTGCGCGGATGAAGCGGTAGATCTCGGCTTTGGCGCCGACATCGATGCCGCGGGTCGGCTCGTCGAGGAGCAGGACGCGGACATCGGGGGCCATCCAGCGCGCGATGAGGAGTTTTTGCTGGTTGCCGCCCGAGAGCTCGGAGGGGAGCGAGTTGGCCCAGGCGGCTTTGACGCGGAACTCGCCGAAACGCTGGTTGATCAGCGCGAGCTCGGCTCGGGCGCGCCGGAGTCCGACCCGGCCCGAGATCGCGGGGAGCACCGGCTCGATGGTGTTTTCGTCGACGCCAAGGTCGAAGAAGAGGCCCTGGCGCCGGCGGTCTTCGGGGACATAGCCGACCTTGCGCCGGATCATGGCGCGCGTGTCGCCGACTCTCACGGGTTTGCTTTCGACTTTGAGCAACCCCTTCGCGGCTTTGTCGAGGCCGAAGATCGCGTCGAGCAGTTCGGAGCGGCCCGAGCCGACGAGCCCGCCCACGCCGAGGATCTCGCCCGGGCGGACGCTGATCGAGATGTCTTCGAGCCTGCCCGGACTGGAGAGATTTTCGACGACGAGCGAAGGCGCCATCGCCTTTGGCGGCGGGCGGTGGTGTTCGTCGCCTTCGGCCTCGGCCTCGATGGCCGCGGCCATCGGGTTTCGGAGCTGGCCGACGCCGGGCGTCTGGAGCCTGCGGCCGATCATCTGCTCGACAAGCGTGGGCTCATCGATCTCGCTGACGACGCTGGTGGCGACGAACCTGCCGTCGCGGAGGACGGTTGTGCGATCACAGCAGGCGAAGATCTCGCCCATGCGGTGGGAGACATAGACGACGCAGAGGCCCTGACGAGCGAGTTCGCAGACGATCTCGTGCAGGCGGGCGACCTCGGCCTCGGCGAGGGAGCTTGTGGGTTCGTCGAAGACGATGACGCGCGGGGCGGAGGCGTGCGAGCCCTCGAGTGAGGAGCGGTCGTCGAGGGCGGCTGCGATCTGGCAGATCTGTCGCCAGCCGGGCGAGAGCTCGCCGAGGGGGGCGGTGACATCGATGCGGGGTTCGAGGCGGTGGACGAGCTTGTCGGCCCGGTCCGCCATGGCTCGGTAGTCGACGGTGCGGAGGCGGGTGCGCGGGATGTCGTGCAGGCAGAGGTTTTCGGCGACGCTGAGGTTTGGGCACTGGGCGAGCTCCTGGTGGACGATGCGGACGCCGGCGTTGAAGGCGTCGCTGATCGAGCCGAGGGGGAGTTCGCGTCCGTCGAGGCGGATGACGCCCGAGTCGGGGGCGTGCAGGCCGGCGATGACTTTGCCCAGCGTGCTTTTGCCGGCGCCGTTCTCGCCCATGAGGGCGTGGACCTCGCCGGCTAGGAAGGAGACGGAGACATCGTCGAGCGCCTGGGTGATGCCGAAGCGCTTGGAGATGTGCTCGGCGACGAGGCAGGGCTCCTGCGGCTCCTCGTTGCGGCTCGGCTTCTGTGTTTGGTGCGCCTGGCTCATCGAGAAAAAGCCCGCCCCGGCGTCAACCGTCGGCGGGCTGAGGAAACTTCAGTCGGCGGTCCAGCCCCACTGCTCGAGCTGCATGCGGTACTCGGAGAGGTTCTCGCGGGTGACACGGATAAGGGGTGAGTTGATGATCTCGTCGCCGGGGGCGGGGCGCTCGTCGTTGTGGAGGTAGTCGATGAGCATGGTCACGCAGTCGTAGCCCCACTGGTAGCTGTTCTGGCCGAGGAGGACCTGCACGCGTCCGGCCTCGACGTAGGGGAGCTGAGAGGGAGCGGCGTCGAGGGAGACGATCTTGGTCTCGGCCGGCACGCCGTCGAGGGCGTTGGAGATGTACAGGGCCCATCCTCCGACCATGGCCCAGCCGTCGACGCTCTCGGCGGAGTGGACCTGCTCCATGCGCTGGACGGCCTCGCGCGAGTCTTCGGAAGGGTTGTCCTGGACCCTGACGATGGTGATGTCGGGGTGCTCTGCGAGGGCGTCCTGGACGCCTCGGACGCGGGCCTGGAGGTTCACGGCGTTGGGGTTGCCTGTGAGGATGGCGACGCGTCCGCGCCCGCCGAGAACCTCGGCCATTTCCTTGCCGAGTTGGAGGCCGGCCTCGTAGTTGTCGGTGCCGAGGTAGGCGAAGCGTGCGGAGTCGGGGGCGTCGGAGTCGAAGGTGATGACGGGCTTGCCCTGCTGCTGGACGACCTCGTTGATCGGGTTGCGGAGGATGCTCGCGGAGCTGACGGAGATCATCACGCCGTCGGCGGAGGCGGCGAGCTGTCGGATGCGGTCGGCCTGCTGCTGGGCGTCTTCGCGGGGCGGGGACTGATCGTCGATGCGGATGCGGATGCCGTGCTCTTGTTCGAGGGCTCTGGCGGCGTCGCGTGCGCCCTTGCCTGTGGGGATGAAGACCTTGTTGGACGAGCTCTTTGTGACCAGGCCGATGACGTACTCGCGTTGCTGGCCGGAGCCGTCGCGGTCGGCGCGTGCGCCCTCGCCCTCGTCGCGCGAGCCGCAGGAGGCGAAGGTTGCGAGGGTGAAGGCTGCGCCGATGGCGATGGCGAGGCGAGCGCGTTTGGATCTGATCGCTGTGCTGATGGTGTTCATGGTTTTCATGGGGGGGTCGGCCCTTTCTTTGCTTCTTCGCCCGGCGGGGCGGTGCTGTCAGGATTTCCTGTGCTGGATGCCGGTTTTGGCGCGGTCGATAGCGACGGCGATGACGATGGTGACGCCGAAGACGACCTGGCTCCACTGCGCGGGGATGCGCATGACGACGAAGGCGTTCTCGATGAGGGCGATGATGATCGCGCCGAGGACGGCGCCGATGGCCGAGCCCCGGCCGCCGGCGAGGCTGGTGCCCCCGATGACCGCGGCGGCGATGACCTTGAGCTCGTAGGCCATGCCGGCGGAGGCCTCTGCGGCGCCGAAGCGGCCGAGGGCCATGAGCGCCGCGAGGCCGCCCAGCGCGCCCGCGATCGTGAAAACCATGATGCGGATGCGGTTGACGGGCACGCCGGCGTAGCGTGCTGCGACCTCGTTGCCCCCGACGGCGAAGATGCGCCGGCCGAAGACGGTGCGGGTGTAGACGACCGCGCCGATGAGCGCGCAGGCGACCATGGTGTAGATGGCGGTGAGGCGCCAGTCGAGGCTGGCGGGGACGCTGGCCGGCACGCCGTCGACCGTGTCGCCCCCGGTCAGCACGAGCGCAACGCCCCTGTACACGGCCATCGTGCTGAGGGTGATGACAAAGGGATGGACCTTCATCACGACGACGCCGACCCCGTTGACAAAGCCGCAGACGGCGCCCGCGCCGACGCAGAGCGCCGCGGCCAGCGGGATGGCGACAAAGGCGCTGGTCCCCGGGTCGAGCTCGCGCAGGACGATGCCCCCGACCACGCCCGCGAGGGCGTAGATCGAGCCGACGGAGAGGTCGATGCCTGCGAGGATGATGACGGCCGCGGCCCCCACCGCCATGATGGCGAAGATGCTGGCGCTCTCGGCGACAAGCTGGAGGTTCTGGCGCTTGAGGAAGCTGCTGCGTTTGACGGTGCGTTCGGCGATGGCTCGCTGGGCGACGAGGCTGCCGTCTTCGAGGGTGGAGACATCCTGTTCGAGGCCGATGCGGACGCGCCGGCCCTCGGGGGGTGTGATGATCGTGCCTTCGGGCGTTCGCTCGAAGGTGGAGCCCGCGGGGAAGGTTCTGCGGCGGATGTCGAAGGACCAGCCGTCGGCGGCGAGGTAGGTCCCGGCGCGGGGGTCGTTCTCGACGACGATGCCCTCGTCGGTCTCGGTGATCTGGGCTTCGGGTGTGAAGGTGAGGGTCGGGCCGGTCTCTTCGCCGTAGGAGGCGATGGCGAGGACGGCGCCCATGACGAGGATGACCAGGACGAGCCCCGCCTCCGGCGCCAGGAGGAGGCGTCTGACGAGTGGGCGACGCCTGACGCTCGCGTTCGGCGAGGGCGTTTGGTCGGGGGGTTGGTTCACGCGTTGGCCAGTCTAGCGGGAAGGGGGTGCTGGAGCGTCAGTCGATGGTTTCGACGCGTTCGCTGCGTCTCGAATCGACGACATTGATGCTCTGTGCGTTGACGGCCTGGCGTCCTGCGGCCAGCGCATCCTGGCGGGTCTCGAAGAAGGTCTGGTGGACCTGCCCCCGGACCATCTCGGCGTGCCCGTCGGTGAAGACGAACTGGCCGCCGCGTGTGCCCCACGCGTCGAGCTCGGCGTAGTTGCCGAACTCGACATTCCACTGCTGCTGGTCCTGGGGCCTGCGATACCAGGCGTTGGTGCCGACATCGGGGCCGAGGGTTTCGTCGCCCCAGATGGGCGCGGGGGTGACGATGCGGGCCTCGTCGGTCTTCAGCCCTGCGATGTACAGGTAGCTGATGTTGTAGCTGATGACCTCGATGGGGCCGCTGGGCGTCTTGGGGAAGCGCATGCGGTCGGGGTTGTAGTTCGGAACGGCGTTGGGGTTGGTGACAGGTCCGTAGTAGATGGTGCGGCGTTGGCCGGGCGAGGTGAGGAGGGAGAAGTTGTTGTTGAGGTAGGGCGACATGAGCGGCACGCGGTTGCCGTCGGCGTACGCCGCGGTATCGGGGCTGGGCGAGCCGCCGAATCCGGCGCCGCGAAAGCCGAGGTCGACGCCGTTGCCTTCCTGGTAGAGGCTGAAGAGTCCGGCGACGCCGCCGTAGATCCATTGGCCTTGCATGAATCGGGGGTCGTTGAACGCTGCGGGCCTGGGCATGACCGGGTACCAACTGTCGAAGTCGTTGGCGTAGTAGGTCATGAGCAGGCCCATCTGGCGGACATTGTTCAAGCCGCCGATCATGCGGGCCGACTCGCGGGCTCTGCCCAGAGCGGGCAGGAGGATGCCGATGAGCAGCGCGATGATCGAGATGACCACCAAGAGCTCGATCAGCGTAAAGCCGGCGGGCCTCGGCCCCCGGCGACGACACGATGCACGGAGTCTCATGACGCAGGGCCTCCCTCAGACCGTCTGCGACGACGGGAGCACAATGCCCCCGGGTCCAGCTTCTGAACCTTGACAAGGTAACGGAGAGGCGTGGCGTCGGTCAAGACGCGACCGAAGATCGCTCCCGTCGGTAAGGTGTACCGTCGAGACATGCGAAACACTCAAATGGATGCGGAGCACGACAAATGACCTCTGACGCACGCCCCCGTTCCGCACGCTCACACAAGTTCGCTGCCCTCCTCCTGTGCGCATCGGTGGGCTGCGGGGTTGCGTGGGCCGAGGAAGAGGTCCGGGTGACGCCGATTTCCGGCGGGCTGGGTCTGTTTGATCTTCGGGCCTCGCCGCCCACCGGCGCACGGGTCACCGGGGCGGTGGTGCTCCTGGACCGCCCGGGCAGGGCCACCCCGCTGGAGGCGCCGCTGCGCCCGGTCGGTGAGGGTGACGACGCGTGGGGCGGACGGCTGATGGCCGGCGGTGAAGGCGACGGATCGGTGCGGTTCAGCGTGGTCTGGAGCACACCGGAAGGCCGGGTCGAGCAGGGGCCGATCGAGGCCTCCGCCGAGCCGGAGTTCCCCACGCCCGACTGGGCCAAGGGCGCCGTGTGGTACCAGATCTTCCCCGAGCGGTTCCGCAACGCCAACCCACTGAACGACCCGGCGCAGCCCGGCGTCTTCCGCCCGGCGTGGAACAGCCCTTGGTACGAGGTCTCCCTCGCGGAGGTCGAAGCGAACTGGATGGCCTCGGCCTCGCTGGGATACACCATCGACCCGGATGTGCCCGGCGGCTTTCTGTACAACAGCGTCTGGCACCGACGCTACGGGGGGGATCTGCAGGGCGTCGTCGAGAAGCTCGACCACATCCGCTCGCTGGGCGTGACGGCGATCTACTTCTGCCCGGTCTTCGAGGCCCGGTCGATGCACAAGTACGACGCCGCGGACTTCCGGCATATCGACGCCAACCTAGGGCACACGGGCGTGCCCCGCATCGAGTACGAGGTTCACCCCGACGAGACGGTCGACCCGGAGACCTGGGTCTGGACGCCCGCCGACACCTACTTCCTCGAAGTCCTCCTGCCCGAGGCGCGCAAGCGCGGGATGCGGGTGATCATCGACGGCGTCTGGAACCACACGGGCCGGGAGTTCTGGGCGTTTCAGGATGTGCTCGAACACGGGGCGGACTCGGAGTTCGCCGAGTGGTTTCAGGTCCGCTTCGACGACGAGGGTCAGGTCGTCGGCTGGCGGGCGTGGGATCGGGAGAACGGCTACCTCCCGGCCTTCCGCCAGGTCCCCGACTCTCAGGGCGGCAACCTGCACCCGGAGGTAAAGCGGCACATCTTCGATGTCACCCGGCGCTGGATGGCCCCCGACGGCGATGTCTCGCGGGGGATCGACGGCTGGCGCCTCGATGTCGCCGCCGAGGTCCCCCAGGGGTTTTGGCGCGAGTGGCACGCGCTGGTGCGTGAGATCAACCCCGACGCGCTGACGATCGCGGAGATCTGGTTCCCGGCGACTGACTTCCTCCGGGGCGATCAGTTCGACGCGCAGATGAACTACCCATTCGCGTATCCGGTGCTGAGCTGGCTGGGCACGACGCCGGGCACAACAGCATCGCAGCTCCGCAGGGCTTTGGAAGCCGTGTTCGTCCAGCGTCCTGAGGTCGATCTTGTGCAGATGAACCAGCTCGACTCGCACGATGTCGAGCGGATCTACCCGATGCTGAACAACCCCGGGCGTGGGTACGACCAGCAGGCGAGGCTGTTTGAGCGTCCGGCCGCGGATCGGTACGACCCGACCCGACCGCCCGATGAGATCTACCGCGACGCGATGCTCGGCGTGGCGATCCAGGCGATGTACATCGGCGCGCCGATGATCTACTACGGCAACGAGCTGGGCATGACCGGGGCCGACGACCCGGACAACCGCAAGCCGACGCCCTGGCCCGACAAGGGCCCCTACCACCCCGACGACGAACCGATGCCCGAGCTCGTCCGCGAGTACGCCTCGTGGTTCAATCTCCGGTCGGACCCGACGCTCGGGCCGGTGCTTCGCTACGGCTCGGTCCGCCACCTCGACGCGGGGCGGGAGGATGTTTTCGCGTTCGTTCGCCAACTCAACGAGCTTGAGGTGCTGGTGGTGGTCAATCGTTCTCGGACAGAGGCCTACAACGCCTCGGCGCTGCTCGGGTTGCTCGGGTCGGGCGCTGGCGGGAGCGAGCCCGTGGCGACGCAGTCGGCGCGGTGGTGGCTGATCCGACGCTAGAGGGCGGGATCGTCGCCCGGCTGCGGAGCCGAATCGCTTCGGCCGGTCCGTCCCGGCGACCGAAGGCGATATCCGGATGCCGATTTTCGTTTCTCGTCCGGCCGACGAGCGTGCGAGAAGATGTTTGCGTCGGGGAGGAAAATCGCGACAATGAACGACGCGCCGAGAGGCGCAGCCCCGGCCCGGCGTGTAGCCGAAGACGGGGCACGGATATCGATCCATCCGGATCTGAGGGAGAACATCATGTGGAAAAAGGGTCTTTCCGGGGCCGCGCTCGTCGCGGTGCTCGCCGGGCACGCGGCTTCGCAGGTCACTGTCGACGGCTCGCTCGCCGGCGATGAAGCGTGTTACGGGCAGCTTCTGTGGGTGCAGAACCAGCCGACAGGCTTCGGCGACAACACGCCGGCGAATGTCCCCCCCGCGGGCGACGCCTCGACGGCGACCTCCGGCGTCGAAATCGTCATCCCGCTCAGCGCGATCGGGAACCCGACGGGGCCGTTCCGCCTGACCGGCTGGGTCGCTTCGGGCGACGGCTCGTTCCTGAGCAACCAGGTCATCGGGGGTCTGCCGAACCTCGGCAACCTCGGGAACGCGCCGATCGACTTCGGCGCGATCCAGGGCCAGCAGTTCATCACCATCGATCCCACTGTGCTCGCCACGCCGCCGGTCGTCGACGGCCAGGTCGACAGCGCGTATGGCCCGCGCCAGGACAACTGGCTGCAGAACAACTTCACCGGCTTCGGCAACGCGACGCACGGGAACCAGGCCGGTGGCGGCGGGTCGGAGATCGACCAGATCTTCGCCGCCGTCTCGGGCGGGAACCTCTACCTGATGATCGCGGGCAATCTCGAGGCGAACGCCAACATCATGGCGCTCTACTTCGATGTCGCCTCCGGCGGGCAGACGACGCTCTCGTCGTTCAACCCGGCCGTCGCGAACCCGTCGAACCCGGACATCTTCGATGTGCTGGGGCCGCAGAGCGACATCTCGTTCGACAGTGGGTTCGGCGCCGACTACGCGGTGATCGCCTCGGGGCGGAATGTCGCGCCCTCCGGCGATCCGGAGGATTTCCAGACGGGGATGACGGTGGTCGACCTGGGCACGGGCTCGGTCGTGTTCGCCGGCAACGGGCGCTACGGCAGCGACGGCGCCGCCAACCCCACGCTGGTTAACGGCCAGCTCCCCGGCGCCCAGATGGTCATCGACAACTCCAACACCCAGGGCGTCACCGGCAGCCCGCCCATCCAGATCCCATCGCAGGCGGACGCGGTCGGGTCTGAGATCAACGGGCTCTTCGGCTTTGTCGACCCCGACACCAACCGCCTGAACCTGCTGATCACCGGCAACCTCCAGACCAACTTCAACAAGCTCGCGCTCTTCTTCGATGTGCAGCCCGGCGGGCAGAACACCCTCCGCGAGGACAACCTCGACATCGACTTCAACGGGCTGAACCGCATGGGCGGGCCCGGCGCCGGCGCCAACCCGACCGAGCCGGGCCTGACCTTCGAGCAGGACTTCTTCGCGGACTACTTCCTCAGCGTCGGCACGGGCAATGTCCCGGTGCAGATCTTCGTGAACGCGACCACGCTGCGGACCAACGGCCCACTGGTCAACTTCTCGGGCTTCCCGGTCGACTACTCCGCGTTCGACGGGGGCGATCGGGCCGACAACTTCCCGGTCGACTTCGGCGGCCCGAGGCTGGACGGGCAGGACGGCTTTACGCCCCAGCTCCTGACCAACTACCCCCCGCGGACGGTCGGTGACGCGCTGGTCGGCCTGGGCGGCACCGGCACGCCCCCCGCGCCCGACGCCGGGCTCATCCAGGTCTTCATCGACAACTCGAACATCGGCGGCGTGACCGACACCGATGTCTCTGACGCCCCCAATGTCACCACCGGCATCGAGATCTCGATCGACCTCGACGAGCTCGGCTGGGACGGCGTCTCGGAGATCAGGGTCGCCGGCGGCATCGCCAGCGGCGGGTACGACTTCTGGTCAAACCAGGTGCTCGGCGGGCTGCCCGGCCCCGATAACCTCGGCGAAGCCAGACAGATCAACTTCGCCTCCCTCTCCGGCACGCAGTATGTCGTCATCCCCGTGCGCGCCTGCGATCCCGTCGCCTGCCCGCCCGACCTCAACGGCGACGGCGTCGTCGACGCAGACGACTTCTTCCTCTTCCTCCAGCTCTTTGCAGCCGGCGACCCCAGGGCCGATTTCAACAACGACGGCGTGATCGACGCCGACGACTTCTTCGCCTTCCTCGCGGCGTTCGCCGCCGGTTGCTGACCGTCGAGCGGCCAGTCTGAGACCGACTCACGCCCCCGCCGGCACGACCGGCGGGGGCGTTTTGGTTCGTTCAAGGTTCGCCCCGTCCGACCCGATGATCCCCGCTTGGCGCCGCGGCGGTTTGGGCGCGTCGTCCGTTGGTTACTGGAGAGCATGATCCGGCTTCTCACCCGATCCGCATCCTCACGCTGACCTTTCGCATACTTCTACACCCGGCACAATCGATCTTCCGAAGGTCCAATATCGCACAAAGCGCTTGCGTTGCGTTCACGGATTGACGAGAATGCAGTGCTCGCCAGGGGGCAGCGGGATGTCGTAGGCCCGCTTTCAGCCGTTTCCGCCCGGCCTTCTGGCCAAGGAGAAAGAAAAACATGATCCGTATCCGTTCCGCAAGCACCTGCAGCGTTCGCTGCATGAGCGCGCTCGTTGTGTCGATGGTCGCCGGCCACGCCGCGGCCGCAACGATCAATGTCCCCGCCGACCAGCCGACAATCCAGGCGGCGGTCAATGTCGCCGTGACCGGCGACGAGATTGTCGTCGCCGACGGTGTGTACTCCGGCTTCGGCTTCATCGACATCGACCTTCAGGGCAAGGATCTGGTGATCCGTTCGGCCAACGGCCCGGCGAGCACCACGCTCAACGGATCGTTCCAGGGACGCGCCTTCCTGATTAACTCCGGCCAGACCAGCGCCACCGTCATCGAGGGCTTCACTTTCGACAGCCACGGCGACTTCTTCACCGACGAGGGCGGCGCCATTCTCGTCCAGGGCGCGGGCGCCACCATCCGCAACAGCGTCTTCCGCAACGGCAGCGCGCTGGACGGCGGCGCTATCGCGGCCATCAACGGCGCGGAGGTCACCATCGAGGGCTGCCGGTTCGGCGCTCCCGACTTCGCCGACTCCGGCGGCGCGATCTACATCGCCGACAGCAGTGTCACGATCGACGACTCGGAGTTCAAGGACATCGACCTCGACCTTATCTCCGGCGGCGGCTCGGGCGGCGCGATCTTCATGTCCGGCGGCAGCCTGACGGTCACCAACAGCAACTTCGAGAACCTCACCGCCGGCCAGGGCGGCGCGCTCCGCGCGATCGGCTCGTCGACGAACATCGTCGAGACCTCGTTCACCAACTGCACCTTCCGCAACAACACCACATCAAGCATCGGCGGCGCTCTCCGCTTCCTCAACGCCGACGCCACCCTCGTCGACTGCGTCTTCGAGAACAACACCGCCGGCAACCAGGGCGGCGCGATCTACGGCGGCGGCCTGTTCATGGATGTCGTCGAGAATGTCCAGTTCATCAACAACCGCGCGATCGATCCCGTCGGCGGGGGCAACACCCTCGGCGGCGCCGTCCGCTTCGCGGCCCAGGGCGCCCGTCTCTCCTTCGGCAACTTCGTCGACTGCCTGTTCGAGGGCAACACCGCCTCCAACAGCGGGACCGGCGGCGGGCAGTCGCGTGGCGCCGCGGTGTACCAGTTCTCCGGCGACTCGACCTTCACCAACTGCGTCTTCCGCAACAACGAGAACCGCGGCGCGACCACCGGCGTCTCGACCCACGGATCGGTCGTCGTGCTCGGGATCGCCAATGTCACCTTTACCGACTGCCTGTTCGAGGGCAATGTCGCCCGTATCGCCGACGACAACAACGCGACCGCATGGGGCGCTGCGATCAGCTGCTTCAGCTCGACGGGCGAGGTGACCATCGACGGCTGCGAGTTCATCAACAACGACGGCCAGCAGGGCGCCGTCTACCTGCAGTCGTCCGCCGGCAGCAACCGCCCCGTCCATGTCGTGACCAACTCGCTGTTCGAGGGCAACACCACCAACTTCGGCGCCCTCCGAATCGTCACCAACACCGAGAGCACCGTCACCAACACGATTTTCCGCAACAACACCTCGACAAGCGCACGCGCCGCTCTGGCCATCCAGAACCAGGACACGATCTGCGTCGTCGAGAACTGCGTCTTCGAGAACAACTCCTCCGACGGCAACGGCGGCGCCATCGGCATCTTCAACCCGCTCGAAGTCACCATCCGCAACTCGGTGTTCGACGGCAACACCAGCGCCGGGAGCAGCGGCGGCGCCATCCGGATCGACAACACCGACAGCGTCCCGCACGCCACGAGCATTCTCATCGAAGGCTCAGAGTTCCGCAACAACGAGGCCAGCTTCGGCGCCTCGATCTCGGCCCCCGTCTTCAGCGGCTCGAACAACATCACCCTCACCGTCCGCGACAGCCTCTTCGAGAACAACTCGGGGGCGTGGGGCCCGGGCATCCACACCCAGGGCTTCCTCACCGACGGCATCGCCCCCTCGGTCGTCCCCGTCGTCGTCGTCGAGAGCTCCACCTTCCGAAACAACAACGCCTCCTCCGGCGGCGCGGCCATCCGCTTCAACACCGCCGCCGACGCCACAGTCGTCGGCAGCCTCATCGAGGACAACACCACCAACGGCTCCGGCGGCGGCATCTGGGCTCAGGGCGTCAGCGGCGTCGGCATCCGCGACACCATCATCCGCAACAACAACGCCGTCCTTAACGGCGGCGGTGTCTTCCACACCGAGATCGCCGATGTCTCCTCCACCCTCAACATCGCCAACTCCCTGATCGCCGGCAACGCCACCGAGATCGGCGGCGGCCTCTACGCCGAGGGCGACACCACCACCAACCTCCTCAATGTCACCGTCGCGGAAAACACCGCCGAGATCCTGGCCAACAGCATCAACGCCGACACCGGCGCAGAGGTCCGCCTGGACAACTCCATCGTCTGGAGCGCCTCGGGCGTCGCCTTCGAGCAGATCGCCGCCGGCTTCGACGCCGAAGTCACCGCCAACTGGTCGAACATCCAGGGCGGGGAGGCCGGCGTCTCCGGCGCAGGAACGACCAACTGGCTCGCCGGCAACATCGACGCCGACCCCCAGTTCGCAGACACCGCCAACGACGACTACACACTCGGCGAAGGCTCCGCCTCCGTCGACGCGGGCGACAGCTCGCTCGTCAGCGGCATCGACTTCG
>REET01000090.1 GCA_007694925.1 Phycisphaerales bacterium
GCGCCTACCCCGGCAGCCATGCGGGACTGGCGCACTCTCGCCCCAACCGCCGGTTGTTGACAACCCGGCTGTGGGGCGGTGGACCGGGGCCGCTCCAGACGGCCCCGCCGCGACGCCCGGGCGGGACAGGCACTCCGGCCTGCAATGGGCGACTGCGGCAGACGGCGCCGCTCGCCGTCATGGCGAGTACCCCTCACGCCACACTTCATCGTCGCGGGCACGGGTCTTCTCACCAATCTCTTTGAGGGTAGCCCGCTCGGCGTCCGTCAGCGCCCCCGCGTCAGGAGCAACTATTCGGATCACCGCGTACAGATCCCCCTTCTTCCCCTTGGCGTCCTCCAGGCCACGCTGACGCAGGCGGAGCTTCTTGCCCGAAGCCGTGCCCGGCGGCACGCGGAGCGAGACTGGTCCCGTCAGCGTCGGCACACGGACTTCCGCCCCGAACGCCGCCTCCGACACGCTCAGGGGCAGATCGAACTCCAGATCGAGCCCGGAGCGGTCCGGACGCCGGAAGTGCGGGTGCCCCCCCACCGAGACCGTGACGATGATGTCCGGCTCGTCCTCGTCCCCGCGGACCCGGAGCTTCGCCCCGTCGGCCACCCCCTTGGGGATCGTCACGCCGATGCGCTTGCTCCCGCCGGGCGTGTTGACGCTCAGGTGCTCCGTCCCGCCCTTTGCGGCGGTCATGAACGAGACGGTCGTTTCAAAGCGGATCGGCTCGGGCTTGGTCATGTGAGCCCGACCCGCGAACGGATCGGTCCCCGACGCCGGCCCCGGGCCCGCACGCCCTTTTCGCCCCCCGAAGAACGCGTCAAACATCGAGCCGAGATCGTTGAGGTCGAAGTCGACATGCACGCCGCCTCGGCTCGACGGGCCCGCCCTGCCCCCCGCGGCGCCCTGGGCAAAGCCCGCCCTGCCCACGCGGTCGTAGAGCTTGCGCTTCTCCGCGTCGGAGAGGATGCCGTACGCCTCCTGGATCTCGGTGAACTTGGCCTGGGCGTCGGGCTCCTTGTTCACATCCGGGTGGTACTTGCGCGCAAGCTTCCTGTAGGCGGCGCGGATTTCTTCCTCCGTCGCGCTCCGCTTGACCCCGAGGATCTCGTAGTAATCACGCTGGGCCATACAGCTCCGTGCTCCGTCCCGCCCGGTGCCGGGTCTCAGCCAAGGCCGATCAGGCCAGCTCCGGGAACAGCTCACAGACCTTGTCGACCAGCTCCTTCACATGCGAGGCCGACTCGTCGAGCAGTTTCTGCTCGGGGCCGTCGAGCTTGAACTCGACGATCTTCTCGACACCCTTGCTGCCCAGGAGCGCCGGCACGCCCACGAACAGGTCCTTGATGCCGAACTGCCCGTCGCAGTAGGCCGCCGACGGGATGATCCGCTTCTTGTCCTTGACGATCGCCTCGACCATCTGGATCGTGCCCGACGCCGGGGCGTAGTACGCGCTGGTGCCCATCAGCTTGACGACCTCGCCCCCGCCCATCTTGGCCCGCTCGACGCACGCGTCGATCTTCTCCTTGCTCAGGAGGTCCGACACGGGGATGCCGTGCACGCTCGTCAGGCGGGGCAGGGGGACCATGTCGTCGCCGTGCCCGCCCAGGAGCAGGGCCTGGACATCCTCGACCGAGCAGCCGATCTCCCACGCCAGGAAGGTGCGGAAGCGGGCGACATCGAGCGCCCCGGCCTGGCCGATGATCCGGTGGGTCGGGAAGCCCGTCGCCTTCCACGCCGTGTACACCATCGCGTCCAGCGGGTTCGAGACGACGATCACGATCGACTCGGGCGCGAACTCCTTGATGTTCTCAGAGACGCTCTTGACGATCTTGACATTGGTCTCGATCAGATCGTCGCGGCTCATCCCGGGCTTGCGGGGCAGGCCCGCCGTCACCACCACCACATCCGAGCCGGCGATGTCCTTGTAGTCGCTGGTGCCGGTGATCGCCGAGTCGAACCGCTCGATCGGGCCGCAGCAGGCCAGATCCAGCATCTTGCCCTGCGCCACACCGACCCGGTCTGGGATATCCAGGACGACGATGTCGCCCAGTTCCTTGGCCGCGGCCCAGTGGGCGCAGGTCGCCCCGACATTCCCGGCCCCGATGATGCTGATCTTGGCGCGTCGCATGCTGCTCTCGCTCCTTCTGCTGCGTGGATGGTGCGTCAGTCGTACGGCTTGCCGCGCGGGGCGACCGCCCCGCCGGGCGCTCCCGCCCGAGCGGTCTGAACAATAGCGCCGCATCCCGCATCGCCCCGCCCCCGGCGGCGCAGAACAGGCGTGAAACCGCCTCTCGCCAGCGCTACGCCCCGTCGCCCGGCCTGTCCCCCGGCCCCTCGAACTCGACAGGCAGCGGCGTCGCCAGCCCCGGGCCCCGGGGCGGCAGGGTCACGCGCTGCACCTCGCCACCCAGCACCGCGGGCACAAGCAGCGGCTGGCCCGAGAGGAGCGAGTCCTCGCTCATCGCCACCAGATCACGCACCGGACCGCCCTTGGAAAAATCGAACTGCCGGTACGCCTGGCGAAGCCCCGCCCGACGCTCAGGGCCCGCAACACCCTCGCCCAGAAACTCCGACACCGCCTCGACAAAGTCCTCGTCCGGGAAAGCGCCGCCGTGCAGGCGCACAAACCCCGCCGGGCAGCCCTCAAACAGCTCGATCCCCGGCGTCGGCAGGTACAGGTCGCCTCTGAACCCCGCCGCGATCAGGCCCGCCACCAATCCCGCGGGATGCTCGGCGATCAGGACCTCGTCGGCAACCACCCACTCCAGCCCCGCGAGCTCGGCCAGCCGCAGGGAAAGCCGCGCGTCCTCGATCACTTCCTCGACCGCCAGGGGCAGGGGCTCGCCCCGCCAGAGGTCGTTGATCGCCGAGGCGTGCCGACGCACCAGCACCGAAGCCTTGTCGATCGCCGTCGACCGCTCGTGGCTGAGGACCCGGTCCAGATCAGCCATCGCGAACGCGACCGCCTGCAGCCCGATGATCTCGGGCAGCGCCCGCTTCAGCCGCCCGCTGTCGCCCTCGTCGGGCAGTGACTTGGCGGCCTGCGCCACCGCCGTCCAGTGGGCCAGCAGGGCCGTCCAGGTCAGCGGGGACTGCGAAGCGTCGGGCTCGGGCTTTCGATTGGTCATCGGGCGCACTGTACCCCGCCGGCACCACCCCCACGCACCCGCCCGGTTCCGTACAGTCCGCCCATGGAGATCGACCCCGCAGGACTGAAAGCCTCCGACCGCTACAAGCTGCTCATCGGCTGCATCGTGCCTCGCCCCATCGCCTTCGTCTCGACCGTCTCGCCCGATGGCAAGACCAACCTCGCCCCCTACTCCTTCTTCAACGGCGTCGGATCCGACCCGATGACCCTGCTCTTCTGCCCCGCCAACGACGAGCGGGGCCAGGAGAAAGACTCGCTTCGGAACGCCGCACCGCCCGCCGATGGGGGCATCGGCCAGTTTGTCGTCAACATCGCCCGCGACGCCTACGCCAGGGAGGTCTCTGGCGCCTCTGAGCCCCTGCCCTACGGCCAGAGCGAGTTCGACCTCGTCGGCCTCACGCCGGCGCCCTCGTCGAAGGTGCGGCCGCCCCGTGTCGCCGAGTCCCCCGTCGCCTTCGAGTGCGAGACGATGCAGATCGTCCGCACCAACCCGGGCGTCCCCGCCGGGGGCAACATCGTGATCGGGCGGGTCGTGCATGTCTTCGTCGACGACCGGCTGATCAACGAGCGGTACCACACCGACCCGGAGCAGCTCGATGCGATCGGCAGGATGGGCGGGCTGACCTATTGCCGCACGCGCGATCGCTTCGACCTGCCTCGGGGCAAGGCGGCGCTGGACGGGTAGACCCGGTCGGGCCGTCAAACAACAACGGCCCCTGCAAGAGCAGGGGCCGTCGGAGATCGTAACGGGAGGCTGTCGCTCAGCGGCGACGGCGGGCGGCCATGAGGCCACCGAGGCCGAGCAGCGCCATCGAGGCGGGGGCCGGAACCACGAAGATGTCGATGTCGGTGCTGTTGGACCGGCCGTTGACATTGGGATTGAACTGGAAGTTCACGAACGAGCCGGAAAGCGGCTGCTGGTCGAAGAAGGTCGAGATATCGGCGCCGGCGAAAGTGCTGGCGTTGAAGAAGGCGCTGGTGATCAGCCCATCGATGAAGAACCCGCCGAAGCCGGCGATGTCGGTCACCTGGCCCTGGCCGGGGACGATGTCGGCGTTGAAGGTGTCGCTGTTGGTCAGCGTCATCGACAAGTTTCCGCCGCTGACTTGGCCGTTGACGAGCTCAATGACACCTGTAAAGGTGGAGAGCTGTCCGGCGGCGATGTTCTGATTCGCGCCGTCGATGAACAAGCCGCCAAGAACGCTGTTGGGGTTCGCGTTGAAGGCGACGCTGCCCGTGTGGGTCGTGCCGCCGAAGGCGCTGTTGGCGCCGGCTGCGTCACGAGCCTGAGCGGTCAGCGTGTTGACATCGAGCTGGAGCAGGCTGGCCGCGGACGCCTGGGCGCCGAGTGCCGCCATCCCTGCCAACACCGCGATCTTCAAGGTCTTCTGAGCCATTTTGGACTTCCTCCCTATCTCTCTCTTCGGTCTCTCATGCTCCCCACGAGCCAGACACGGAAGGGGGACAACTGGTCGATCCCGCACCGTACCCGCTTGGGTATCTCTCGTCTGTAGTGTACATCAGATTCTGCGTGGTCACAGCGAGAATGAGTAGATTTTGAGAGAAACCTTCTGGAAGAGGCTGTTGTTGCCCCAGATAGATTCTTCTGCTGATATTATTGGACCCTAAAGGACGCGTGGCCCATTGCGGTGGGCGCGTAAGAAGCCCCGGCGCGAAACGCCGGGGCTCTTGAGAGTCAATCGAGATTTGGAGGCTGCCGTCAACCTTCCGCTGGGATCAGCGGCGGCGACGGGTGGCGACCAAGCCGCCGAGGCCGAGCAGCGCCATCGAGGCGGGGGCCGGAACCACCCAGATATCGATGTCGGTCATGTTCGAGCGGCCGTTCGAGTTCGGGTTGAACTGGAAGCTGACGAACGAGCCGGCCAGAGGCTGGGCGTTGAAGAAGGGGGTGACATCGGCGCCGGCGAAGCTGCTGCCGCTGAAGTTCGCGTTGGCGAGCAGGCCGTCGATGAAGAACCCGCCGAAGCCGACAGCCTGATTCACCTGGCCGACGCCGGGGACGATGTCGGCGTTGAAGGTGTCACCAGAGGCCACGATCGACAGGCTCCCGCCGGTCACCGCGCCGTTGACCATATCGATCACACCGGTGAAAGAGGACAACTGGCCGGCGGCGATGTTCTGAGCCGCTCCGTCGATGAAGATATCAACCAGCGAGCTGTTGGCGTTGGCGCTAAACGCGACGCTGCCGGTGTGGCTGGTGCCGCCGAACGGGCTGTTGTTGTTCGCCGCGTCACGGGCCTGGGCGGTCAGGGTGTTCACATCGAGCTGCAGCAGACTCTGCGCCGAGGCATGGCCAGCGGCAACGGCGAGTCCGGCAAACGCAGCGATCAAAGTCTTTGAAGCCATCTTTGGGTTCCTCCTGGAATCTCTCTCGAAGGGTCTCTCTCACTCCTGCGGTCTCGATCGAAAGAGCCCCATGAGCGCTCCCCGGCCGACCATCCGCACGATCTCTCACCAGTAGTGTACAGCAAAATGACCGTCGTCTCACCCCCTTCGACACTATTTTTGCTTCCAGACCTCGCGGTGCGATCTTTGTTGCGACGGCGACACCCTTGGTCCTATTATTATCGGGCGTTTCCCCCTGCCGACAACCTCCCTCATCGGTTTTTTGAACGCCCAACCTTGCCGACACGCTTGATCGCCTTGGTATTCAATCTTTGTACGGACACAAACAAAGCCCTCGCGGACCGGAATCCGCGAGGGCCGAAAGGCGTGGGTCTGGGCGGCGGCACGAAACCGAACCCCGCCCAACCTGTGGTGGTCAGCTGCAGCCCATGCTGTTGCCGCAATTCAGACACTTGTAGCAGGTGCCAGAGCGAACAGTAATCGTTCCGCAGACATCGCAGGGCGGGGCGTCGCCCGCGGCGTCGAGCGCCGCCGAGAGTGTCTCGGTGTGCACCGAAAGCCGCCCGTCGGGCGAGAGCTCCGCGTCCATCGACTCGGCCCGGACGGTCACCCGCTGGCCCGACCGGACCTGGTGCTTCAAGAAGGTGCCGCCGGCCGTCCTGTCGGGCGACCGATCACCGAGGCGCGAGGGCGCCTTGGGCTCGGCCTTGGAGGGCCGCTGAGGAGCGTTCGCTTCCTTGTACCCCGGGATGAACTGCATGCCCAGCCAGCGGAAGATGTAGTCGACCAGGCTCTTGGCGAACGGGATTTCGGAGTTGGTGGTCATGCCCGCCGGCTCGAAGCGCTGGTGGGTGAACTTTCGGACCAGGCTCTCCAGGGGCACGCCGTACTGCAGCGCCACGCTGGTCGCGGTGCCCAAGGAGTCCATCAGGCCGCCGATGGTCGAGCCTTCCTTGGCCATGGTGATGAAGAGCTCGCCCGGACGGTTGTCGTCGTAGACGCCGACGGTGAGGTACCCCTCGTGGCCGGCGATGTTGAACTTGTGGGTCAGGCTGCGGCGGGTGTCGGGCAGGCGCTGGCGCATCGGCTTGTGGACGATGCGGATCCGCTCGGCGACGGCTTCCTCGACGAGCTGCTCGACCGCCTGGGCGGCGCCCTCAGAGGCAGCCTCCGTCAACGCCGCAGCGATCGTCTCCGCCTGCTTCGAGGCGGCGTCTGACTTTTCCGCCTCGGTGTCCTCCTCGGCGTCGGACTTGTTGCTGAGGGGCTGGGAGAGCTTGCACCCGTCGCGGTAGAGGGCGTTGGCCTTCAGGCCGAGCTCCCAGCTGAGGCGGTAGGCGCTCTTGATGTCCTCGACGCTCGCGTCGTTGGGCAGGTTGATCGTCTTGCTGATGGCGCCGGAGATGAAGGGCTGGGCGGCGGCCATCATGCGGATGTGCCCCTCGGGGGCGATGAACCGCTTGCCGATCTTGCCGCAGGTGTTGGCGCAGTCGAAGACGGGCAGGTGCTCGTCCTTGAGGTGGGGTGCGCCTTCGAGGGTCTGGGTGCCGCAGACGAGGGTGTTGAGCGCCTCGATCTGCTTGCCGGTCAGGCCGAGGTGCTTGAGGAGGTTGAAGCCGGGGGTGGCGCGGGCCTTTGCGGGATCGGCCCCGACCGCCTTGAGCGCCTCGTCGGAGAGGGCCCAGGGCCCGAAGGCGAAGGAGAGCTCGAAGACTGCGGCGAGCTGGTTCTCGATCGCCTCGATCGCGCTGTCGTCGAGGCCGCGCCCTCTGAGCCACTGACTGAGGGTCTCGCCGGGCTGGGCGTTGGGGGCGCCCTCGGGCATGGGGACATCCAGGTCGAGCGCGCCGAGGAGGTACTGCATCATCTCGCGGACCTGGGTCTTTGAGTAGCCCAGGGCGACGAGGGCGGGCTCGACGGACTGGTTGGCGATCTTGAAGTACCCGCCGCCGGCGAGCTTCTTGAACTTGACCAGGGCGAAGTCGGGCTCGACGCCGGTGGTGTCGCAGTCCATCAGGAGGCCGATGGTGCCTGTGGGCGCGATGACGGTGACCTGGGCGTTGCGGTAGCCGTGCTTCTCGCCGAGCTTGATCGCCTCGTCCCACGCGACCTTGGCGCGGATGGAGAGGTCGCCGGCGTTGGTGATGGGGATCGCGCCCGAGCCGATGAGGTCGTGGTCGACCGGGACGGGGCGGATGCGGAGCGACTCGTACTTCTTTGAATCGCGGGGCTCGCCCATCGCGGCGAGGCGGTGGTTGCGCATCACGCGGAGCATGTTCTCGCGTTCGGCCTCGTAGCCGGCGAAGGCGCCGTGCTCGGAGGCGAGCTCGGCGCTGGCCCTGTACGACCGGCCGGTGAGGATCGCGGTGAGGGCGGCGCAGACGGCGCGGCCTTCTTCAGAGTCGTAGGGCACGCCGGCCCGCATCAGCATCGCGCCGAGGTTGGCGTAGCCAAGGCCGAGGGTGCGGTACTTCCAGCTCAGCTCGGCGATCTCGCGGCTGGGGAACGAGGCCATCAGCACGCTGATCTCCAGGACGACCGTCCAGAGGTCGATCCCGTGCTCGAACCTTTCGACATCGAAGGTGCGGGTCTTGTCGTCGTAGAACTTCAGGACATTCAGCGAGGCGAGGTTGCACGCCGTGTTGTCGAGGAACATGTACTCGCTGCACGGGTTGGAGGCGTTGATGCGCCCCGCGTCCGGGCAGGTGTGCCACGCGTTGATCGTCGTGTCGTACTGCACGCCGGGGTCGGCGCAGCGCCACGCGGCGTAGGCGATGTCGTCCCACAGCTCACGCGCGCCGAAGCTCCGGGCCACCTCGCCTGTTGTGCGGAAGGTCGTCTCCCACTTCTCGTCGGCGTCGACGGCGTCGAAGAACGCGTCGGGGATGCGGACGGAGTTGTTGGAGTTCTGACCGCTGACGGTCTGGTACGCCTCGCCGTTGAAGTCGTAGTCGAGCTTGAGGCCCAGGCGCTCGGCGGTCTGGCCGACGGTCTCGGTGTCGAGGATGGAGGTCTTGCTGCCGGCGATGGACTTCATGCCCTCGACGAGGGCTGCGACCTTGATCTCCTCGCGGACCTTCCAGTTGACGAAGTCCTTGATGTCGGGGTGGTCCATGTCGAGGCAGACCATCTTGGCGGCGCGCCGGGTGGTGCCGCCGGACTTGATGGCCGCGGCGGCACGGTCGCCGATGCGGAGCCAGCTCATCAGGCCCGAGCTCTTGCCCCCGCCCGAGAGTCGTTCGCCCTCGGCGCGGAGCCTGGAGAAGTTGGTGCCCGTGCCCGAGCCGTACTTGAACAGGCGGGCCTCGCGGACCCACAGGTTCATGATCCCGCCCTCGTTGACGAGGTCGTCGTGGACGGACTGGATGAAGCAGGCGTGCGGCTGCGGATGGGTGTAGGCGTCGTCGGCGAGGTGGGTTTCGCCGGTCTCGTGGTCGGCGATCCAGTGGCCCTGGGCGGGGCCGTTGATCTCATAGGCCCAGTTCAGCCCGGTGTTGAACCACTGGGGGCTGTTGGGGGCGCACATCTGGTGCACCATCATGTAGCAGAGCTCGTCGTAGAAGGCCTCGGCGTCTTCGGGGGTGTCGAAGTAACCGTGGGTCTCGCCCCAGTGGCGCCAGCATCCGGCCAGACGGTGGATGACCTGTCGCGCGGAGCGTTCGGGGCCGAGCTCGGGCTTGCCGTTCTTGTCGAGGATCGGCTTGCCGTCGTCGCCGGTCTGCGGGACGCCGGCCTTGCGGAAGTACTTGCTGACCATGATGTCGGTGGCGAGCTGGCTCCACGAGGAAGGGACCTCGGCGCCGGTCATCTCGAAGACGACCGATCCGTCTGGGTTGGAGATGCGCGAGCTCCTCCGCGTCCACTCGACCGTTGAGAAGGGGTCGACGCCTTCGACCGTGAACTTCCGTGTGATCTTCATGATCGGCTCCAAGTCCTTGAAAACGGCGGGTTCTTCTTGAACGCGCCGGTTGATCCGCCTGTCCGAGCACGGCTCCCCGAGCCGCGCTTCCTGCCACTCCCGCCACTGACCGTGGCACGGGCGCCAAAGCCCGTGCGAACGAACCTCAGCTGACCTGTAGGGCTTGCAACCACAGGCGGGACGCCTGTGCTGCGAGCCTGGGTAGACCTGCACAGCTCAGAGCGCTGTGCCATCATTCCATCCGTTCACGGGTCTCCGACCCGCGGCGTCCGTGCGTCGTCTCCGGCTCTCCCGCGTCCGACCTGCGGAGTTCCTTGCCGGTCTGTAGTTGCGGCGCGGAGTCATCCCGCGCCCGACGCACCGCGTTTACGCCTGGCGGATGCTGGTGAAGGTCGCCTCGACCATCTGCTTGCCGCCCTCGCCCATCCCGTGATAGAACGCGCGGAGGAAGCCCATGGTGTTGGCGGCGGCGCCGTCGAACTGCCACTTGCAGTCGTCGAAGCTGCACCCGTTGACATGGGTGTCGCTCCCGCCGCTGTAGATCATCGTGCAACCCTTGAACTTGCAGTTCTCGTAGTTGTTGCCGTCGACATTGACGGTCTCGTTCTCGAATGACTTCTCTTTAAACTCGGCCATGATTCGCCTTTCTTGATCGGTAACAACAGACAATCGACGCACGGCGCCGCGAGCGGCGCCGCGTCGGTTTCGACTTTCAATCCACCTTCGGGAGTTCGAGCCCCGACTGGTCCTGGTACTTGCCCTTCTTGTCCGCGTAGCTCGTCTGGCAGACCTCGTCGGCCTTCAGGAAGACGAACTGGGCGATCCCCTCGTTGGCGTAGACGCGGGCGGGCAGGGGTGTGGTGTTGCTGATCTCCAGCGTCACCTTGCCCCGCCACTCGGGCTCCAGCGGCGTGACATTCACGATGATGCCGCAGCGGGCGTAGGTGCTCTTGCCGACGCAGATGACCAGCACATCGCGTGGGACCTCGATGTACTCGACGGTCTCGCAGAGGGCGAAGGAGTTTGGGGGGATGACGACATGGTCGGAGCCCTGCTCGGCCGTGTCGATGTCGACCATGAGGTCGGGGGTGAACTTCTTGGGGTCGACGACGGTGATGCCGCCGGTGCGGGGCGTGGGGGTGAAGATGCGGAAGCGTGTGCCGACGCGGACGTCGTAGCCGTAGCTGGAGACGCCGTAGGAGATCTTGCCCGGACGCTTCTGCGCCGGCTCGAAGGGCTCGATCCTGACGAGCTTCTGGATCTGGTGATCGGCGAGCACACCCACGGCGAACCTCCGGAGCACCTTCTCAGGCCTCCGCCCGTTGGCGGAGGGACTTGGCGGACCCGAACACGGGCGCACCGACATCGTCCGGCCCACGCGGGCCGACCCGAACCTTCCGAACTGCGAACGCCGGGGAGACACACCGGCGCGGTGGGCCCTCCGCACCCGGCCCGATGCCGGACGGAGTCCGCTTGCCGCGGCCGATCCGGATCGGGCGAAGTGGCCTCTCGGCCTTCGCCGGCCCCGGACGGGCCGCAGGGGACACGGTACCCACTACTGATCGTGCATGCAAGGCCTCAACAACGCAAAATGATGTGGTTTTGGCGTGAAGATCATGTCGGTTGCCCACAAGTCGGCCTGGCGCAAGGGTTTGAGTGATTTCGCGATGATTCGCGCCGAATCTGCGCCCACGGCCAGGCGCCTGCGCCGCCCCACCGGACCCGGTGAGGACGCGAGATCGGCAGTCTGCCCGATCCGGGCAGGCTCGTGAGCAAGCCGACACCAAGCGCCAGGAAAATCCCACCATGTTTGGAGTATAGAAGGATTCTCCTCCGGCTCAAACCCGGATTTTGGGGGCGGGGCAGGCGAACACCCCAGAGCCGCGGACCATCTATAGAGAAGGATTCCGTCCCGATCGTGGCGTCGAAGCTGCAAGATCCCCGCAACCCCGTGTACACTCCCCGCGGACAGGGCCCTTTCGGGGCGGATGCGGGGCGAAGGGGGACGGCCTTGTCCACTCTCGGGCCCTGAATCGATCAGCGGAGGCAGCAGGCACGATGTCCGGATCACGAAAGCTGTTTTTCCGCCGGGCCGGCGCGGGCTCGGCTCTGGCCGCGACGGTCTTCGGGTTGGCGCTGGTCGCCCTGCCGGGCTGCAGGAGCAGCAAGCCACCGCCCCGGGCCCGGGATGTGACGCCGGTGATGCGCGATGTGCCGCCGGTGCTCCGCAACACGGTCGGCGCCCAGGCGACCTTTACAGGGATCGACCCCGTGCTGGTGACGGGGTACGGGTTCGTGGTCGGGCTGAAGGGGACGGGGGGCAAGCCGCTGCCCCCGGATGTGGCCGGAACGATGGAGCGCGAGATGGCGCTGCGCGAGGTGAGCCGCTCTCGCCCGCTGCAGGACACGGCGCTGGTGAACCCCGACGGGCAGGGCCTGACGCCCCGCGAGCTGCTGAACCATCCGAACACCGCGGTCGTCGTGGCTTACGCGAGGATCCCCCCGGGCCTGCCCGAGGGCGCGACCTTCGATGTCTTTGTGCAGGCGGTCAACGCCGACTCGCTGGAGGGCGGGCGGCTCTGGTCGACGGACCTGCAGATCGGCCCGTCCGACCCGTTCGGCGGCTTCCGCGCCCGCGGCATCGGCTCGGCACGCGGGGCTCTGTTCACCAACCCGTTCGTCGAGCCCGGCGACGGCGAGGGGACCGCCCAGCTCACTACCGCCCGCATCCTCGACGGCGGGATCATCAACCAGCCCCTGCAGATGGAGATCGTGCTCGACAATCCGTCGCACATCCGCGCCAGGGCGATCACCCAGGCGATCAACACCCGCTTCCCGCCCGGTCCGAGCGATCGCGGGCCGGCGGCGAGGGGCCGTTCGGACTCCGGGGTGGCGCTGACGGTTCCCGCTGCGTACCGGAGCCGCCCGAGCGACTTCGTCCGGATGGTCCAGCACATGCCGATCGATGTGTCGATCCCCGAGGAGGAGCATGCGCGTCGGTTCGCCAGCGCGCTGCGGGCCGAGCCCGGGCTGGCCGAGGAACTGCACTGGGCGATCCGCTCGCTGGGGCCCAAGGCGTACAACGAGCTGCGCAAGCTGTACGACTACCCGGAGCTGCGCGTGCGGATGGCGGCGCTGCGGGCGGGCGCCTCGCTGGAGGATCCGCTGGCGGTCGAACCGCTGATCGAGCTGGCGAGCGACCAGATCTCGGCGAGGCGTCAGGAGGCGGTCCGCCTCCTGGGCAAGGCGGCGATGGGCATCCGGGGCGACATGGCCCTGAGAAAGCTGCTCGACGACCCGGATATCTCGCTTCGCGTCACGGCGTACGAATCGCTGGCCAAGAGGTCCGAGCGCCATCAGATGGAGCGGCTGAAGGCCGACCGGTCGCGCCGGGGCGACCAGCTCGCCGCTGGAGGCCGCGCGATGTCGTTCGCCGAGATGGAGCTCCTGGCCCGCCTGTCGCTCTCTGGGAGCAGCACGCAGGGGGTCCGTCGCACGCTGGTGGCCCGGAAGTTCCTGCTCGACGAGGTGCCCTCTTCCAAGCCGCTGATCTATGTCACGCAGCAGAACGAGCCGCGGATGGCGATCTTCGGCGGGGATCTGCGACTGCAGGCGCCGCTGTTCGTCAGCGTCTGGTCCGACCGGCTGATGCTTGTTTCTGACAGCATGGGCGATCCGGTGCGTGTGTTCTATCGCGACCACAGCTCCCGCCAGGTGCAGACGCACGAGATCGGCGACTCGGTGAGGGAGCTGATCGAACTTTTGGCCCACTCGCCCTCGCCCGAGGACCCAAGGCCCGGGCTGGGGCTGTCGTACGCGGAGGTGATCGGGGTGCTGTACGCGGCTTGGACGCAGGACGCGATCGACGCGGAGTTCACGACCGAGCAGGACCGCCTGATGGCGGAGCTGATCGAGGCGTCCCGCGCCGGGATCGTGCAGGACCGCCCCGAGCGTCCGGGCGAGGACCCCGAGTGGCCCTTCCCGGTGCCTTCTGTGCGTGACATCATGGAGCGCCGCGAGCGTGAGCCGTTCGTGCCGCAGATCGTCCCATTGGAGCCGGCGCCGGGCAGCCCCCGGGCGACGGGGAGATGATGAGGGTGTCGGTATTGGCGACAGGGACCCCCCGCGGACCGATGTTTCGTAAGCTGCCTCCCGCCCCGGCGCTGGTCAGGACGACCGGCGGGGCCGGGCACTAGTTTCGATCGAGCAGACGACAGGAGGTCAGGGCTCGATGCGCCTCGCCAAACTCACGCTCAGCGGCTTCAAGTCCTTCGCCGACAGGACCGAGTTTCTCTTTGACGACGCCGTCACCGGCGTGGTCGGTCCCAACGGCTGCGGCAAGAGCAATATCGTCGACGCCATCAAGTGGGTGCTGGGCGAACGGTCCAGCAAGAGTCTGCGCGGCAAGGAGATGATCGACGTCATCTTCGCCGGGTCCGCGGGCCGCAAGCCCGCCGGGATGGCCTCGGTCGTGCTGACCTTCGACAACCCGATCCTTGAACGACCGATCACGCTCGATCCGGAGCCCGACGAGGCGCCGGACGAGGCGCCTGTCGAGGAAATCGACGAGCGGGCGGAGGCCGAAGCCGGGCCGGAGGCGGAAGCGGCGGATGAAGCCCTCCACCTCAACGGCGAGGCGGCATCGCCGGAGGGTGAGGCCCCCACTTCGACCGACGATGACGGCGAGATCGAATCTCCCTCCGCGGCGGAGGCCGCGGACTCGGAAGACTCGGCCGCGGACTCAGAAATCGTCATCGAGCGTCCGAAGGTGCGGCGTCGCGGGTTGCCCGTTGATACCGACACCGTCGAGGTCGAGCGTCGGCTGTACCGGGACGGCAAGAGCCAGTACCTCATCAACGGCAAGCTCGCCCGCCTCAAGGACATCCGGGCGTTGTTCCTGGACACGGGCATCGGGGCCGACGCCTACTCGATCATCGAGCAGGGCAAGGTCGACGCGATGCTGCTGGCCTCGCCGACGGAGCGTCGGTCGATCTTCGAGGAAGCCGCCGGGATCGCCCGCTACAAGCAGCAGCGGACCGAGTCGCTCCGGAAGCTCGAAAAGACCGAGCGGAACCTGGAGCAGACGCGCGAGCAACTCTCGGCGACGGAGCGCCGGCTGCGGATCGTCAAGGGGCAGGCGAGCAAGGCCCGCCGGTTCCAGGAGCTCGATTCAGAGCTCCGCGCCTGGCGGACGGCGCTGGCGCTGGAGCAGTACGACGAGCTGCGGTCCCGCCTCGACGGGCTGACCTCGCGCCTCAGCGTGCTGCAGGTCGAGCGCGACGACGCGGCGGGCCTGGTCGATGAGCTCGAACACGCCAAGCAAGAGGCCGAGCTCGCCCGACAGGATGTGCTCTCCGCCCAGCGACGGCTGGAGCAGGAGCGGTCCGAGGCTCGCCACGGGATCGAAACGGCGACCCAGCGCCGAGCGATGGCCGAACGCGGGCTGGCCGACCACCGGCGCCAGGCCGAGCTCGACGACGCCCGCCTGAAGGAACTCGGCGATCGCCTGGACGAGCTCGAGTCGGAGCTGGAAGACTGCCGCTCGCAGATCGCGGCCAAGGCCGAGGCGGTCGACGAGGCCGAGCGCGTGCTCGACGCGGCGTCGACCGAGCGGGCCGAAGCCGCCCAGCAGCTCGCCGGACGCAAGCAGGAACTGGACACCAAGCGGTCGGGCGTCGCCCGGATCGAACGCGAGCGGACGCAGCTCCAGGCGTCGGCCGAGGGCGAGGCGAGGCGGATCGAATCGGTCCGCGAGCAGCGCGATCGTCTGGGCCAGCGCCTGGGCGAGATCGCCGGCGAGCGCGAGAAGCTCGACGCCGCCGCGAACGAGAAGGAAGAGGGCGTCGCGTCGATCGAGGCCGAGGCGGCGCAGCTCGACGCGGACGCCAAGAGCAAGAGCGAGACGATCTCGCGCGTCGCGGCCGACCGGGGCCAGCTCGCCGAGCAGGTCGCCGAACTCGAGCAGCGCCACATCCGGCTGGACTCGCGCCGTCAGACGCTGCAGGAGATGGTCGAGTCTCGCGAGGGCTTCGGCGACGCCGTGCGCGAGGTGCTCAAGCGTCGCGAGGCGGGCGAGGACGCGTTCAGAGGCGTGATCGCACCGCTGACGGACCTGATCGAGGCGGACGCCGAGCACGCGGCGCTGCTCGAAGCGGCGCTGGGGCCGATGCTGCAGGCGCTCGTCGTGCCTTCGCTGGACGACCTGCCCCCGCCCGAGGCGTTGGCCTCGTTGCAGGGGCGCGTGGTGTTTCTCTCGCTGCGCGGCGGCGCGGGACGCCTGGACATCGACCCGGCCCTGCGCCCGCGGGTGATCGCCCTGCGCGAACGCGTGCACGGCGTCGAGTCCGATGAGAGCGTCGAGCCGGGGGCGATCGACGGGTTGCTCGACCGGCTGCTCGGACGCTCGTTCGGCGTGCAGGACCTCGATACGGCGCTGCTCCTTGGCGCGGGGCCGATGCCCGGCTGCCGCTTTGTGACCGCCGACGGCGTCGTGGTCGAGCCCGACGGGCGCGTGATCGCCGGGCCGACCTCCGGCGAGGACGGGGCGGGCGGCTTGCTGCAACGCCGCAGCGAGCTCGCGGCTCTTGAAGAAGAACTCGCCGGTGTAGACGCGGCGCTGGTATCGCGTCGTTCGGCGCTGGAAGGTGTGGACGAACGGGCCGCGGCTCTGTCGCGCGAGGAAACAACGCTCCGCCAGCGTCTGGCCGACCGCCAGCGTGCGCTGGTCAGCGAACGCCACGCGCTCGACCGTGTGCGCACGGACCTGGAGCGTCTCGCCCGCGAATCGCAGCGGCTGGAGAACGAGCGCGACGGGCACGAGAGCCGCCTGGCTTCGCTCGAAGGCGAGCGTGCGGGGCTGATCGAGCGGGCCGAGAAGCTTGCGGGGCTGCTGGAAGACGAGTCGGCGGCGCTCCAAGAGATGGAGAAGGAGGCCGAACGCTTTCTCGCCCGCGTCGAGCAGGCCGGGGAGCAGGCGACGGCGGCCAAGGTCGAGCTCAGCAAGCTTTCTGAGCAGTTGACCGCTGCGCGCCGCGAGCAGGGCGGGATCCAGCTCGCGCTCGATCAGGCGCGGCGCCAGCGAGAGCAGCTCCAGCGCCACGCCGCCGAAGCCCGCGAGCGGACGCTCGAGAACGAGCGGATCATCGCCGAGGCTTCAGAGCGGATCGAGGCGTGCACGGCGCAGCAAGCCGAGGCCGCGGCGGCGCTGGAAGAAGTCAACGCGTCGCTGGCGGAGGCGGACGAGCGGGCTCGCTCGATCGGCGAGCGTCTGCACGGCGCCCGCGAGCAGGCCCACCGCCTCGACCGCGACTGGCAGAGCATCGAGATCGCCCGACGCGAGGTCGAGGTCAAGCGTGAAACGCTCGAAGAACGCGCGGTCGAGGACGACCGCCTCGACCTGCCCCTGGAGCACGCGGCGTTCAAGGCGATGATCGCATCCGGCGGCGTGTCTCGGATCGACCAGGACGAAGCCTCGAAGACGATCGCCGAGCTGCGCAAGGACATCCGCTCCTTGGGCAATGTGAACCTCGACTCGATCGCCGAGGAGGCGTCGCTGGAGGAACGCAACGAGGACCTGATCCGCCAGGTCGCCGACCTCGACGATGCACGCGAGAAGCTGACGACGCTGATCGGGCGGCTGAACATCGTCTGCCGCGACCGCTTCGGCGAGGCGTTCGAGCGCATCAAGAACGAGTTCGGCGGTCCGAACGGGATGTTCCGCAAGCTCTTCGGCGGCGGGCGTGCCGAGGTGCGCCTGATGCCGCTGATCAAGGAAGTCGACGGCGAGAAGGTGCAGACCGACGAGTACGACCTGCTCGAGAGCGGCATCGAGGTCATCGCCAAGCCCCCGGGCAAGGAGCCCCGCTCGATCAGCCAGCTCTCTGGCGGCGAGAAGACAATGACGGCGGTGGCGCTCTTGCTCTCGATCTTCCGCTCGCGTCCGAGCTGCTTCTGCGTGCTCGACGAGGTCGACGCGGCGCTGGACGACTCCAATGTCGAGCGCTTCGGTCGCGTGGTGCGTCAGTTCACCGACCGCTCGCACTTCATCGTCATCACGCACAACAAGCGGACGATGACGATCGCCGACCGCCTCTTCGGCGTGACGATGCAGGAGCGCGGCGTCTCGACCCGCGTGAGCGTCCGCTTCGAGCAGGTGGGCGAGGACGGCGAGATCAACGCCAAGGCCGCACGCAAGGCCGAGCAGACCCCCGAGCCCGCCTCCAAGCCCGAGCCCGAAGCAGAGTCCAAGGCCGAGCCGAAGCCTGAATCGAAGCCGAGCTCACGCCTGCGCGAAGCGCTGGCTGGAATGCGGGAGAGCTCGCCGGTCGAGGTCGGACGGGAGTGAGCGGCGCGGGCGGCCTCCAGTGATTGCGGGGCTTCAGAACCCTCGATCTCGGGCGACGGGTTCACTCCATCGCCCGCTCGCCACGGCTGCTTCCAGACGGTCGACCTCGTCGTCCGCCAGCTCTGCGAAGCGGGACTGACGCTTGCGTTGCGAGAGCTTGCCGTTGTTCTGCAGGCAGTACCTGATGAACAGATCGATCTCCCGATCCGGCATGTCGACGATCTCCTGCATCGCTTGTTTGACCCGGTCGTAGTTGGACAGAAACGCCAGTTCTTCGACGAGTTCGGTTTCGATGGTCTGTTCAACGAAGCCGAACAGGCTCTCGGTCTGGGCCGTCATGTCCGGGTACCGATACCAGGCGTCGGCGTCGTTGTGGACCTCCATGCGTCCTTCGTCATCGATGGAGTACTCGACCAGCCCGAGAATCGGCCCGGAAAACGCTTCCAGCGACGCGTCGTACGCACCGGGCTGCCTGAGCATCGCGGCCGACACCGGAAAGATCACGCCCGGGGGGGCGAAGCCCCGCCTAGTGAGGATGTTGTGGATCAGCAGCCGATGGATGCGGCCGTTGCCGTCCTCGAACGGATGCACGAAGACGAAGGCATAGCCGACGATCGACGCGTGGACCACGGGATGGACGGCGCTCTGTTCGATCAGCCGGTGGGCCGCGATCAGCCCGCCCATGAGCGTCTCTACATGCTCGGGCTTGGGGCACACATAGTGGACACGCTCGCTCTTGTA
>REET01000137.1 GCA_007694925.1 Phycisphaerales bacterium
GGGTTCAAGGGCGTCGACGAGGCGATCGAGGCGGTCGTCCCGATCCTGCAGACCAAGCCATCGGCGGTCGAGCTGCTCGACGACATGGTCGTGAACCTGGCGCGCGCCAATGTCGAGTACCGGCGGTATGTCGAGTGGATGCCGACCGCCGGTGAACGCACCGACGCGTTCCTCTATGTCGAGTACTTCTCTGACGAGGGGCCCGAAGAGATCGCCGAGAAGCTCGCGTTTCTCAAGTCCGTCTACGGCGACAGCGCGGTCCACACCCACACCGACCCGCAGGAGATGACAAACGCCTGGAAGCTCCGCAAGGCGGGCGAGCCCCTGCTCCACGGCGTGCCGGGCAAGCGCAAGCCCGCGAGCTTCGTCGAAGACAACGCCGTGCCCGTCGAACGCCTCGGCGAATTCGTGAAACGCTTCCGCGACATCGTGACGCGCCACGGGACCAAGGCGGCGTACTGGGCCCACGCCTCTGTCGGCGTGCTGCATGTGCGACCGCTGCTGGATGTCCGCGACGAGGGCGACCGCGGGCGCCTCCGCGAGATCGCGGTCGAGGTCGCCGACCTCGCCAAGGACCTCGGGGGCGTGATGTCAGGCGAGCACGGCGACGGGCGCGTCCGGGGCCCGCTCCTGGAACGCTTCTTCGGCCCCGAGCTCATGGAGGCGTTCAGGGAGGTCAAGGGCGTCTTCGACCCCGAGAACCGCCTGAACCCCGGCAACATCGTCGCGCCCGGCCCGGTCGAGTCGATCACCGAGCACACGCGGACGCGCCCGGCCGGCTCGGACGTCCGAATCCCCGGCGTCGAGACTTTTTTCGACTACACCGACCAGCACGGCTTCGACGGCGCCGTGGAGATGTGCAACGGCTCGGGCGTCTGCCGCAAGAAGTCGGGCGGGACCATGTGCCCCTCGTACATGGCGACGCTGGACGAACGCCACTCGACGCGGGGGCGGGGCAACGCCCTGCGTCTTGCGATCAGCGGGCAGCTCGATTCTGGCGATGGCCGCCCGCTCTGGAACGACGCCGAGACCATCAACACGCTCGACCTCTGCCTGAGCTGCAAGGCCTGCAAAACAGAGTGCCCCAGCAATGTCGACATCGCCCGCCTCAAGGCCGAGTACACCGCCCAGCGGTACCGCGAGCACGGCACGCCGCTGAAGGCGAGGATCCTCGCCAATGTCCGCCTGCTCAACCGGATGGGCAGCCTGACGCCGGGGATCGCCAACGCGATGAACCGGACCAGGCTCGGCAAGTGGGGGGCCTCGAAGCTGCTGGGCGTTGATCAGCGCCGGTCGATCCCCGCGTTCTGCCGCCCGTTATCAAGGGCGTTCCCCGCGTCCCTGCGCAGGCCGGGCAAGAACAAAGACAGGCCGACGGTCGTGCTCTTCGGCGATTGCTTCACGGGCTACAACGAGCGGGATGTCGGTCTCGCGGCCAAGCGACTGCTCGAAGCCTTCGGCTGCGAGGTCCGCTACGCCAACGCGGGCTGCTGCGCCAGAGCCGCGATCAGCATGGGCGCCCTCCCCAGCGCCATCGCCATGGCCGACCGCACCGCCTCGAAACTCGCCGATTGGGTCGAGGCCGGCGCCGACGCGATTCTGTTTCTGGAGCCTTCTTGCCTCTCGGCGGTCGCCGACGACTGGATCGACCTGAAGATGCAGACACCGATCGAGTTGCGCAAGCGCATCGCCGAGCGGTCGATGCTCGTCGAACAGTTCATCGCTGTACGCTGGGACGATCTGCCGTCTCGCCCCGCGTTTCGTGAGCCCGACGCCGAGGTCGTGCTGCACGCGCACTGCCACCAAAAAGCCCTCTGGGGTCCGGGTTCCAGCGCCGATCTGCTCAAGAAGGTCGCGGGCGACAGGCTCACCGTGCTCGACACCGGCTGCTGCGGCATGGCCGGCTCGTTCGGCTACGACAAGCACCGCTACGACCTCTCGATGAAGATCGGCGAGCTCTCGCTGTTCCCCGCGATCCGGCAGCGCCGCGCCGAGGCCAAGGCGTTCACGCTGGTCGCGACGGGCACCTCCTGCCGCCACCAGGTCGCCGACGGCCCCGACGATGTCGGCGGCCACCCGCTCCACCCCGTCGAGTGGTTGGCGTCGATGCTGACAGAACGATGAGTGTTTACTTGCTCGCGATGAACTTCTCGGCGCTGACGATGTTCTCTTCGGGGATCTCTCCCCGCTGAAAGCCGCTGATGTTTGCCATGGTCGTGTCGGCGATGTTCGTCACCGCCTCGCGGGTGAAGAAACCTTGGTGGGCCGTCACGAACACATTGGGGAAGGTCATCAGGCGCATGAACACATCGTCCTGGATGACATCGTCCGACAGATCGCGGAAGAACAGGTCGCCCTCCTCCTCGTAGACATCCAGCCCGAGCGCCCCGATCTTCCCGCTCTTGAGCCCGCGGATCACCGCGCCCGTGTCCACCACGCCCCCGCGGCTGGTGTTGATCAGCATGAACCCGTCCCGCGCGTGCTCCAGCGAACGATCGTTGATCAGGTGGTGCGTCGCCGGCGTCAGCGGGCAGTGCAGCGAGACGATGTCGGAGGTCTCCAGCAGTTCGTCCAGCGGCATGTAGGTCATGCCGAGCTCTTCGCAGGCGTGGTTGGGCTTGGGGTCGGTGCCGTGCAGCTCGCAGCCGAAGCCGTGCATGATCCGCACCAGCGCCTCGCCGATCTGCCCGGTGCCGACAAAGCCGACCGTCTTGCCCTTCAGGTCGAAGCCCATCAGCCCGTCGAGGGAGAAGTTCTGCTCGCGCACGCGGTTGTACGCCCGGTGCAGCTTGCGGTTGAGGGTGAGGATCAGGCCCGCGGCGTGCTCGGCGACCGAGTAGGGCGAGTACGCCGGCACACGCGCGACCGTCAGCCCCAACCGCTCTGCAGCTTCGAGGTCGACATGGTTGAACCCCGCCGAACGGAGCGCGATGAACAGCACGCCGGCTTCGGCGAGGCCTTTCAGCGCCGCCGCGTCGGCGTTGTCGTTGGCGAACAGGCAGGCCGCCTGGCACCCCTCCGCGAGCGGCGCGGTCGAGGCGTTCAGCGAGGGCTCCAGATAGCGAAACTCGTGCCCGTGGCGCTCGTTGGCCCGATCGAGGAAAGTCCGCTCGAAGGCCTTTGTGCTGAAGATCGCGACACGCATCGGAATGCTCCTCTCTTGCTCGCAGCAGGCCGGGGGAAATCCACGGCGGGCGTAGAAAACCATTGTATGCGTCGGCTGATCTCGCCGATCCTCCCCAGGCCCCCGTATGTGGTGCCCGTCGGGGCCGAGGTCTACGATCGAATGATGCAGCAACGGACAGAGAACCGCGCCGAGCCCGCGTCAGGGGCGAGCGCCGGCAGCGCGCTGAAGATCGATCAAGAGCGACTCAGGAACACCTTCGACGCGCTCGCCGCCATCGGCAGGGAAGACGACGGCTCGATCCACCGCCCCGCGTTCACAGACAAAGACATGGAAGCCAGGCGTTGGCTGGTCGAAGAGGCAAAGGGCCGCGGGCTCGAAGCGAAGATCGACGGCGCGGGAAATGTCGTCATCCGCTCGCCGCACACACCGCCCGACACGCCCGTGGTCATGGTTGGTTCGCACACCGACAGCGTGCCCCACGGCGGCGCCTTCGACGGCGCGATGGGCGTCATGATCGCGCTGGAGATCCTCACCGCTGTCCACGAAGCGGGCCTCGCCGACAAGCACCCGATCGAGGCCGTCTCCTTCAGCGATGAAGAGGGCCGTTTCGGCGGCATGCTCGGCTCGCGCGCCGTCGCCGGCCTGCTCACCCCAGCCGACATCGCCCAGTCGACCGACCTCGAAGGCGTCCGGCTGAAAGAAGCCATGAAAGCCCAGGGCCTCGACGCCGAGCAGGCGCTCCGCGTGGCGCGCCGGCGCGATTCGGTCAGGGCGTACCTGGAGGTCCACCCCGAGCAGGGGCCTGTGCTCGACACAGAAGGCGCCCCGATCGGCGTCGTGACCGAGATCGCCGGGCTCTTCAAGTGGGCCGTGACGCTCAAGGGTCGCGCCGACCACGCGGGATCAGCCCCGATGCACCTCCGGGCCGACGCGTTCGGTGGCCTGGCAGAGTTCGCGGGCGAGATCCCCAGGCTCCTCGAAGAGCACGGCACCGAGGCGGCGGTCGCCACAATCGGCCGGGCCTCCCTCCGCCCCGGCGCCGCCAACAGCGTGCCCGCCGTCGCCGAGTTCTCGCTCGATGTCCGCGACGCCGATTCGGGAACGCTCAAAGAGCTCGGCGCCGCGATGCGGAGGGCGCTCAGCGCCATCGCACGCCGGCGGGGCCTGATGTTCGAGTTCGACATCATCGAGGAGATCGAGCCGAGGCCCTGCAGCGAAGAGATGATCGAAGCGATCGAGAGGGCGGTCAAGAAACGGGGGATCGAGCCCCGGCGCATGCCCAGCGGCGCCGCCCACGACGCCCAGATGATCGCCTCGATCGCCCCGATCGGCATGATCTTTACCCCCAGCGTCGGAGGACGCAGCCACTCGGCGGCCGAGTGGACGCAGTGGGAGGATGTCGAACTCGCCGCCGATGTCGCTTTCGACGCGGCCCTTGAGCTCAGCGCCGACAGCACCAAGCAGAACACGGAACAACAAGCATGATCGACGACAATGAACTGGCCGGACGCTTGAACCCGGACTTCATCAACATCGACCCCCTCGAGCCGACCTATCGCGAAGCGCTCGACGAGGTCGACGCCCACATCCGCGAAGAGCTCCGAGAAGAGACCGCCCTGCTCTGCATCGATATGCAGTTCCTCGACGCCGCGCGGGGCCACGGCGTCTTCGCCGATGGCGCCATATCGGGCGTCGACCCCGAGGCGCAGGAGTACTACTTCACCATGCTCGAAGAGGTGGTGGTGCCCAATGTCGCCCGCCTCCAGAAGGCCTTCAGGGAGCGCGGGCTGGAGGTCATCCATGTTCGCATCCAGTCGATGACCCAGGACGGACGCGACCGCGGGCCGCAGCACAAGCGTCTGAACCTCCACGCCGCGCCCGGATCGAAGGACGCCGAGTTCCTCCCCGAGATCGCGCCCGTCGGCGACGAGATCATCATCAACAAGACCGCCTCCGGCGTCTTCAGCTCGACCAACCTCGAGTACATCCTGAACAACCTCGGCATCAAGGCGCTCGTGGTCGTCGGGGTCTACACCGACGAATGCGTCTCGACCACCGTCCGCAACGCCAGCGACCTCGGCTTCGACACCGTGCTCATCGAGGATGGCTGCACCTGCGTCACCGAGAACCGCCACCGCTTCACCGTCGACACGCTCAACGGACGCTATGTCAGCGTCCTGACAACCGAGCAGATGCTCAAAAGATTGAACCGCTACAACCCTCTGCCCAAGGGAAAGGACGCCGCCGCGGCAAAGAACGGCAGCAACTCCGCCCAACGCTGAGCGACGCCCGGCATCCACCGGGACAAACAAACGCCCCCGCGTCTCCGCGGGGGCGTCGTTCTTTGAGAGCTCGCTTCGGGCGAAGCCGAGGGAGCAGCTTCAGCGACGCCGACGCGCCGACGCCAGCCCGCCCAACACCAGCAGCGCAAACGTCCCCGGCGCAGGAACGATCATGGCGAACGCGCGGATGTCGCCGTCGAATACGCCCGTGCCGACGATCGACCCGTCCTCGGCGATACCCAGCGCGCCCGATGAAGTGTTCGTCAAGAGATCCCACCCCGAAGCAGGATCGATCAGGTCGCCCAGCGCGTAGGTCGTGGTCCCGTCGAAGAGGAACGGCACGGCGAACTGACCGCTGGCGATCCCGACCACCCAGCCGTCAGAGTTCACCGCTCTGGCGATCCCTGAGCTCGTCCCCGCCGGCAGGGGGATCTCGACCATCCCGCCCGCCTGCGTCCAGACGAAAGGCCGCCCCGAGCCCTGGTTGAGCATGCTCGAACCAACAACATGCCCGGCGTTGCTCACGCCGAAGGCGAGCGCCCCGTTGTCGCCCGGCAGCGCCCCGACTTCGAACGAATCTCCCGTGAAACTGTCGAACACCATGCCGACATTGCGGGCCGCATTGTCGGGATCGGTGCCCTGGCCGACAATCCACCCCGAGTCGTTGATTCTGAACGCCGTACGCATTGTCGCCCCGCCGGGGGTCGGCGTGTTGACGAGCACCGGGGAACCCGACGCGTCCCAGAGCACCGCGGTCTCTTGGATCCCGCCCCCGACCGAGCCGACCGTCACGCCCGCACTGTTCACATCGTTCGCCCGCCCGACCGTGAAAGACCCCGGCAGGTCCAGCTGTATGATCGCCCTGTTGACCCACATCACCGGCAGCGGATTCGATCCGAAGAAGGTCGCCGAGGCGGTCCCGACCACCACGCCCGAGTTGTTCGCCCCGTTGGCGACATTGAACGCTCTGTCGGCCAGCTTCGGAAGCGGGGCAAGCCCGCCGGCCTCCGTCCAGCTGAACGCCTGGTTCGAAACGCCCTGCGACCGCCCGACCGCGATGCCCCCGGGTGAAACCCCTAGCCCCTGCGAACCGATGTCGCCCGGATCGACGACGCCGATGTTGAAGATGTCGTACGATGGTTGGGCCGAAACGACACCGACCCCCGAAGCGGCAACAATGCCCGCGGCGAACGCGCTCGTGCAAACACGCATATCTGGCTCCTGACTTGTTGATCTCGGGCCGGGCCGGCGCAGAGCCGGGCTCTCGGACGCTCTCTCCTGTCAGCCCTCAGGCTAGCAGGGCACAGCGGACGGCACAAGAGAAAGCGTAAACATTTACGCTAGCGCGGGCCAGATGCCCGCCCCCCCAGCACCAATCATGGCCGAACTCACCGAAACCACGCCCGAAGCGATTCATTCTGATCTGGCATCGATCGCCACCACGCTCGGCGGCACGCTGACGGCGGTGATCGAGGCGATCCCGGGCGGCCCGCACCGTCCGACACCCCTGGCCCGCAAGCTCGGGATCAGCCGGGTCACCGCCAGCAAGATGCTCAACGCCCTGGCCCGCCCCAACCCCTACGAGATGCTCCAGGACATCCCCGGCCCCGAGTCGCTGCGGGCCGTGACCGCCGCCGCCCCGGACCTCGGGGCGGACGCGTCGCTCGTCCGTGAGGCCGAAGACGCGATCGACCGCTTCGCGCAGGCGATCCGCCATCAATTCGGCACCCGCGCCGCCCTCAACGCGGCGATCTCCACCCGCAGCGCGAACCTCCAGGCCCGCGTCGAACAGTCCAGCCGCTACGAGGTCTTCAAGGGCATGCGCCAGATCATGGGCGTCGAGGCGGAGACCTGGCTGACGAGCATGATCTTTGCGCCCTCGCCGGCCGACCCGATGGCGATGTCGATCACGACGATCCACGGCGCGATGCGTCTCCGCCGCCTCCGCCCCGATGTGCCGATCTACTTCACCTTCGGCCCGCCAAAGCAGCACAACGCCAACAACACCGAACTCCCCTCAAGCCCCTTCAAGCTCAACGAGTTCTGCACCAACACGCCCGCAACGATGGAGACGGAAGTCGCCGCGGGCCAGCTCGTCCACCGCCTCGCCCACGACAAGCTCGGCAAGGAAGCGGTGGTGGACATGCTCGCCGCGAGCCACAACCCCAGAGGCGCGCCGCGCTACGCCAGCCCCGAGCGCACCAAGGGCGGCGTCTCCGCCTTCGTCGACATCCCCGTCAAGAACATGATCTGCGACGCGCTCGTCCACGCCGATCTCTTCCCGGGTTCGACGCCCCAGCTGCTCGTCTACAACCCCGGCGCACGAGGCCCGGCCAACCCCAACGACCCGCGCCGCGACATCGACCTCGTCGCCGTCCCCGAAGAGATCGAGTGCCTCGGCAACGCCGAGGACCGGTTCGACCTCGCCGAGGCCCCTCGCTACCCGGACATGGTCAAGAAGATGTGCGCCCAGATCGGGCGGGACGAGAGCGAGTTCCGCCTCTTCCGCCTGCGGATGGCGTATCCCGTGACCGCCTTCCAGTTCGTGATGGCGTTCAGGGCCCCGCCCGCGCCGCAGGACTGAGCCCGGCCTGAAGCCGGCGGTCTTGGATCCGAACTCTCCGATCTGAGATCTCAGATCTGAGATTCCTGATCCCGCCGCTGACACCAGTCTGTCAGCCCGCCAATCGACACCCGAACAGATCCGCTTGCCAAGGCGTTTGGGCTCTGGTACAGTCCGCCCGCCGGGCCCGCGAAGAGCGCCGCCCCCGGCCGCGAGGACGCCCGCGTGGGCGTGGGCAACGGATTCTGCCCGCTCTCGCGACAGCAGCGCTGTCAGCCCGTCGGCGTCACCTCTCGACCGAGAGCCGGCGCGGGGCCTGAAATGCCCGGATCTTCGTTCGCCGCACGGCCCGATCGGGCGTGCGTCCAGCGGAGCGTTCGGGAGGGAGAATCGCAGGATGGCACGCAAGCCCTCGACCGCCGCTTCCAAGAGCACCCCCAACAGCACCTCGGACAGCACGCCGGAGACGGCGTCCGAGCAGGCCTCCGGCACGGCTCAGGCCGTGATGGACGCCCCGACCCCGGCCGCTGAGCCAAAGGCGCCCGCCCGCCCGGAGCTCAAGCCCGACAAGGAAAAGCTCGCCGCCCTCGACCGGGCCCTCTCGCAGATCGACAAGGCCTTCGGCAAGGGCTCGATCATGCGCCTGGACGAGGACGCCTACCTCGCCATCCCGGGCATCTCGACCGGGGCCCTCAGCCTCGATCTCGCCCTGGGAGGCAAGGGCATCCCCAAGGGACGCATCGTCGAGGTCTTCGGCCCCGAGTCCTCGGGCAAGACGACCCTCGCCCTGACCGTCGCCGCCGAGGCCCAGAAGAAGGGCGGGGTCGCCGCCTTCATCGACGCCGAGCACGCCCTGGACCCGACCTGGGCCCGCAAGATCGGCGTGAACATCGACGACATGCTCGTCAGCCAGCCCGACACCGGCGAGCAGGCCCTTGAGATCTGCGAGCTGCTCGTCCGCTCCAACGCGGTCGATGTCATCGTGATCGACTCCGTCGCCGCCCTGATCCCCCGCGCCGAGATCGAGGGCGAGATGGGCGACACCGTCGTCGGCCTCCACGCCCGCCTGATGAGCCAGGCGATGCGCAAGCTCACCGGTGTCATCGCACGCAGCAACTGCACCGTCATCTTCATCAACCAGATCCGCGAGAAGATCGGTGTCATGTTCGGCTCGCCCGAGACCACCACCGGCGGACGCGCGCTCAAGTTCTACGCCTCCGTCCGCATCGACATCCGGCGCATCGGCTCGATCAAGGAGGGCGATGTCGCTGTCGGCAACCGCGTCCGGGCCCGCGTCGTCAAGAACAAGGTCGCCCCGCCCTTCCGACAGGCCGAGTTCGACATCATGTTCGACGAGGGCATCTCCGCCTCCGGCGACCTCATCGACCTTGGCGTCGAGGCCAAGGTCTGCCAGAAGTCGGGCGCCTGGTTCAGCTACGGCGAGGTCCGCCTCGGCCAGGGACGCGAGAACTCCAAGCAGTTCCTCAAGGACAACCCCGACCTCGCCGACGAGATCCGGCGCAAGGTCCTCGAGATCCGCGTGCCCAAGAAGGCGCCGCCGCCCGCCGAAACGCCCACCGAAACACCGGCGTCCTGACCGATCGAGGGGCGGACCGGAGGGCGGGTCGTTGCCGACCAGAACGACCCCGCCTAAGGTTCCCGTCCCACGCGGATGTGGCGGAATTGGCAGACGCGCTAGGTTCAGGTCCTAGTGGGGGTAAAACCCCGTGGAGGTTCGAGTCCTCTCATCCGCACTGCTCGACGACGACGCCCGGCGACCCCGGGCGTCGTTTGTTTTTGAGCGACCAGCGGCTCGCCCGGGCACCACGCGAGCCTCCGTCGGATGCAGCAGCGACACAAGGAAACAGGCCGCGTCCCCGGCGGGGGCGCGGCCTGCGAGTGGATCGACAAAGCGAAGGCGATCAGCGGCTGACGGTCTCGGTCTCGCCGCCGGTGATCAGGGGGAGGACGATATCGCCGGGGAGGCCGAGCGAGCCCATGAGGGCCGCGGCGGCCTGGCCTTCGAGCCCGTCGGCGTTGCGGACCAGCGAGACGAGCACATCGACCTGGGCGGGGTTGAGCATGTTGCCGAAGCGGCGTGCCGACGCCGCGGTGTAGTTCAGCAGCTCGAACCGCTCGATCCCGCTGCCTCCCAGCGCCGCCTCCATCAGGGCGGCCTGCACGCGGGACTGGTTGACGCGGCTGAGCACCTCGGCGACCGCGAAGCGGGTGCGGCCGGAGGTCCGGTTCAGCGCGGTCATCAGCGGGACCGCAGCGTCGGCGACATCGAGCACCGGGTTGCCCGAGACGGCCAGGTCACGGAGCTGCTCGAGCGCCGCGTTGGCGTAGGTCTCCGCCTCGCGGGTCGTGATCGGTCCGCCCGACGCGCTGTCGAGCAGGTCGTTCAAGGATTCGGTGAGCTGCTGCTCGGTGATGCCCGAGGAACGGGCGCTGATCGTCGGGTCGCGGTCCAGGCGCTGGCGCAGCTCGGCGAAGGCCTCGCCGCGACCGGTCACCATGATCGGCGCCGCGCCGAGCGCCCGATCGGCACGGATCCGCTCGACGGTCGCCATGAGCTCGGCCGCGGGGTACTCCAGCAGCACGACATCCACGCCCGGGAGCGTGGCGAGCCTGTCGCTCAGCTCGCCGACATTGCGTCCTGCGACGACCTCGTAGCCCTGACCCTCCATGAAGCGGCGGAGCGCCCCGCCCCGCTCGTCGTCGAAGGAGACGATGACCGCGATACGCCGGGAGGCGTCCAGAACGGCCGAGGCGAGGATCGGGACCACGCGCTCGGCGCCGTCGAAGTTCACATCCGGCTGGCTGGCCGCCAGGGCGACCGCAGCCTCGTACTGCACGCGACGGTTGGGGTATCGGAGGGCCTCCAGCAGCGGGCGGCGGTCCTGGCTGCCGGCCATGGTCACCGGCGAACGCATCGCCCGCGAGCCGGCCGTCGCCTCGATAGCCTCGATCGCCCGGCGAGCCAGGCGCGTGTCGCGCCGGTCCATCGCACGCCCGAGCACCCACTGGGCGTTCTCGTTGCCGAGGGCGACGGCGTAGTACATCGCCTCGGGCCTGTCTGATGCGTAGAGGCTGGTCTCGTAGCCTTCGGGGGTCTCCAACTCGCGTCTGAGGTTGGAGGCGACCCAGAGGGGCAGGGCCTCGTTGTTGTCGGTGCGGTGGCGGAGCGAACGGGCGGCGAGGCGCATCGCCATCAACTCGTGGTAGACCTCCGTGCGGACCGCCTCGGGCATCAGGCGTCCACCCGCGCCGAAGGTCCAGTAGAGCTGGAAGTCCTCGTCGGGGAAGCTGGTGACGACGCGGGCCTCGTCGAAGTAGCGCTCGGCGAGCTCGTAAAAGGCGGTCGCGACATCGCCCGAGGGCATGCTGCCGCCCAGGAGCTCGCGGATCGCCCCGGCGCAGGCCTGGCGGACCCGGTCGCTGCGGGTCGACTCGTGCAGTTCAAAGACGAAGGGGAGCCACGCCTCGTGGCGGACCTCACGCAGCAGGCCGACCAGGAGCACCTGGCGATCGGGGGAGAGCTCAGACAGCGCGACCGAGAGCGGGACGACCGCCTGGCGGCCGAGCTCACGCAGGACCGTCCGGGACTGGGCCCGCAGGATCGGGTCCTCGCTCTGCATGTACGCCTCGAAGAGCTGGGGGACGGCGTACTCGCCGGCGAAGACCAGCCGGTCGCGGGCGAGGATGCGCCCACGCTGCGGGCCGGTCAGCAGCTCGATGTTGCGGGCGATCTCCGACGGGCGGCGGGCCTGCTGGCGTCGACCGGTCTCGTAGAGCTGGTCGATCTCCTCCGCGATTCTGCGGAGTCCTGGATCCTGAATGACCCGCCGGGCGCGGGCGATGGCGTTCTCAAACCGCTCCTGCTCGCGGGTCTCAGAGACGATGGCGACGAATCGCTCGCCCTCGTAGCCGCGTCTGAGGATCTCGGCCCCATAATCGGCCGCGACCTCGTACGCGTCGATCTGTACGAAGTAGATGAAATCTCTGACAAGCTGGGCGTCAGCGAGCTGGCCCGGCTCTGTCGGTTCCTCTGCCCCGAGGGGTTGGGCGATGGTCGCGTTGTAGGGGGCGGCAAGAGCGGCGCCGGACAGCGCGATAAGCGCGAGCCGGGTGAGCGGTGATCGTCGCACGGCGGACTCCTGGTGGACGGTCCAAAGGGGATCGGGTCTGTCGCCAGAACCCGGAGCAATCAGCCCCGGGCCTGGCACACGCGGGCCACGCCGACCCGCGCGGGCGTGTTGTTCCGGTACGCTTCCGGCCGGAAACGGATGCGACTGTCAACGACGCCACCCGTACCGGCACGCAAGGGTAGCAAGATACAAACCCTTGTGCGGCGGTGTCAATGCGTCAGACCCTGCCCCGGTTCCGGAAAGGGCAGGTCCCAGTACCTTCCTGAGGCCGATCGGGGGGGTCGCACCGTCAAGAACGGACAGGGCGACGCCGATGGATGGGCCGCTAGCGCGGTTTGTTCCCCGCGCAACTCCCACGACATCGCCCGACCGGCCCCGAGGTGCGAACAAATGCCAATCGATAAGGATGTCCTGACCACCGGTGAGGTCGCCAAGATCTGCAATGTCGCACCTCGAACCGTCTCCAAGTGGTTCGATACCGGCCAGATCAAGGGCTACCGCATTCCCGGTTCCAAGGACCGACGCATCCCCGTCAGCGAGCTCGTCCGCTTCATGCGTGAGCACGGCATCCCCATGGACGGACTCAACACCGGCCAGACCAGGGTGCTCATCGTTGACGACCAACGCGAGGTCGTTGAAACCCTCCAGAAGGTCCTCAACGAGCAGACCAACTACGAGGTGGAGACCTCGATCTCCGCCTTCAACGCCGGGATGACCTGCGAACGCTTCCGGCCCCACGTCCTGCTCCTGGACATCCATCTGGGCGACCAGGACGCCAGAGCCTTCGCCGACGCCATCCGGGCGAACGGCGGCCTCTCGGCGACCCGGATCATCGCCATGAGCGGCAAGCTCACCGACGGGCAGGCCCAGGGCCTCCGCTCTGCCGGGTTCGACGGCTTCCTCAAGAAGCCCTTCCAGATCCGACAGGTCGTCGAGGCGATCGAGCGGGCGACCGCCATCGCCGCCTGACCGCAACAGACTTCATGCACACAAGGACGCCGGGCCCGAGGGCCCGGCGTCTTGTCGTAAAGTCTGTTTGAACTGCAGCACTGGCGGCTCGCCCGCCGGTGTTTCATGTCATGGACTCAAGAGCGACTCCGCTCGGCGAGCCGGGCCGCCGGATCGACCGATCGGGATCACTTCAGGGCGGCGAGGTAGCGGGCAAGCAGCTCGCGGGCCGCGTTCAGGTCCCGCTTGTCGATCATTTCCGTGACGGTGTGGATGTAGCGGGTGCCGACGGTGATGCCGATGGCTCGGGCGCCGGCCGCGGCCTGCTGGGCGGCGGCGCCGTCCTGCCCGCCCCGGGCGAGGATCGACCGCTGGTGGGTGATGTTGTGCTCCTTGGCGACCGCCTCGAAGTCACGCACCAGGCCTGCGTCTGAGATGAACGACGAGTCCTTGATGTGCACGACCACGCCCTCGCCCTGTCGGGAGACGGCCTCGTGGGCGGGGACGCCCGGCGTGTCGCAGGAGAGGGTCACATCGATGCCGATGCCGATGTCGGGCTTGACGGCGTAGGAGCTGGTCTTGGCGCCGCGCAGGCCGACCTCCTCCTGCACCGTGAACGACACGACGATCTCGCAGGCGTGGTCGCCGCCGAGCTCGGCGAGCCGGCGGATCGCCTCGATCCCCAGCCAGCAGGCGACGCGGTTGTCCAGAGCCTTGGAGACGACCTTTTCGCCGACCTCGATCAGCGGCTCGTCCATCACGACATAGTCGCCGATCTTCACGCGCTTCTTCACCGTTTCGGCGTCGACGCCGAGGTCGATGAAGAACTCCTTGGTCTCGGGCACCTTGGTCTTGTCTTCGGGGCTTGCGATGTGGACGGGCCGCCCGCCGGGGTTCATCACGGCCTTATACTCACCCTCGTCGGTGATGAGCAGCACGCGCCGGCTGAAGAGGTTGCGTGTGTCGAACCCGCCGACGGGATCGACATACACGAACCCCTTGTCGTCGATGTGGGAGACAAGGAAGCCGATCTCGTCCATGTGGCAGAGGAGCATGACCTTCTTGGCTTCGCCCGAGCCGCCGCGGGGCTTGCGCCGGGCGATCAGGTTGCCGAGCGGATCGGTCGAGACTTCGTCGAAAAGTCCCTCGATCTCTTTCTCGATCAGGATTCGGACGCGGTCCTCACGCCCGGGCACGCCGGGCGTCTCGCAGAGTCGCTTAAGCAGATCAATGTTCACCTTCGGCTCCTGTCTGGCTCGGTTGTTCGGAGCCAACCATAGCCGCGACGCGGGGAGGCGTACCATCGCGCGACGAGCCCCATCCGAACAGCGTCCGGAGAGACCATGGCGACAACCAGCCCGCTTCGAGACAGGCACGAACGCGCCGAGGCCTCGTTCCTCCCATGGGGAACGCCCGAGAACGCGGTCGAGGTCGTCGAGACCTACGGCGAGGTCGCCCTGGAGTACGCCGCGATCCGCAGGGGATGCGGGCTCATCGATCTGCCCGCCCGCGCCGTCGTCGAGATCACCGGCGCCGACCGCGTCGACTTCCTCAACCGCATGCTGACGGCGCCGATGGCCGATCTCGCGCCGATGCAGGCCCGACGCTCGTTCTGGCTGAACCGCAAGGGACGCATCGACGCGGACATGCGTCTGATCGAACTCGGCGACCGGATGCTGGTGGATGTCGATTGCCACGCCGCCGAGCGGTTGGTTTCCACCCTCACCGACTTTGTTTTCACCGAAGAGGTCGAGATCAGGGATCGCTCGTCGGAGCTGCACCGATTCGGCCTGCACGGGCCGACCGGACCGTTCCTGCTCGAAGCGTGCGCCGAGCTCGTTGAAGGTGAAAAGCCTTCGGCGCTCCAGCCCGGCTCGGGCTGCGTGCTCCGCGTCGCGGGGCACAGGGTTGTTGTTGAGCGTGACGATCTCACCGGGACCTGCGGTCTGCACCTGACCATGCCGATCGGCGGCGTCGAAGAGGTCTTCGAGACGCTCGTCCGCACGGGCCACACCGAGCACGGGGCAGTACGGGCCGAGCGGGAACTGGCCGGAGAAGAAGCGGGGGGCTTCCGCCTGCGTCCGATCGGGTGGGCGGCGTTCAATGTCGCGCGGATCGAGGCGGGGACGCCGCTGTACTACATCGACTACGGGCCCGACTCCCTCCCGCACGAGACGGGGGTGGTCGACGACCGCGTTTCGTTCACCAAGGGCTGCTACCTCGGGCAGGAGGTCGTGGCGAGGATGCACTCGCGGGGCGGGGTGAAGCAGCGGCTTGTCGCGCTGAGGTTCCCGTCGCTGGGCGCGATCCCGCCGGGCGACCCGGGGCCACAGCCGGAGACGGGCTCGGCGATCCTGCCGGCGGGCGCGGCGCCCGACGCGAAGCCCGTGGGCGCGGTGACAAGCTCGACGATCAGCCCGATGCTGGGTGGCGAGCTGATCGCATTGGCGATGGTCAGGTCGGCACACACTGCGCCGGGCACGAAGCTCCTCGTGCAGGCGATCGGCGAAACGGGCGAGACCATGCTCGAAGCGGTCGTGCAGGCGCAGCTGAAGTTCTTGCAGCAGTAGCGACGCGTTCCGACTTTGTGGATGGTGCGGACTATGCGTCGAGAAGGCGCCTGTAGCGCAGCTCGACATCCTCGCCGAGTCGCTTGACATGCGCCAGCCTGTACCGCCTCGCGTCGCTGAGTTGCGGCGCCGCGTGTCCGATCGCGGCGGTTCTCGCTTCGTCGTCGGCCATCACCATCGGGGCGACATAGACCAGCGCCTCGTCGACGAGGTCGGCCGCGAAGAACGCGCCGAGCAGGCCCGGCCCCGCTTCGAGCATCACCGTCGAGACCCCGTGCCGATCGGCCAGCGCCCGCAGCATCAGCTCGAGGTCGAGGCGCCCGTTCAGGCGGTCGGGAACCCCCATGATCTCCACGCCGGCCGCTTCGAGCTCCTGACGCCGGTCGACCATGATCTGCGCCACGGCCAGGTCCTTCGAGCACGCGAGGATCGTCGGCGTCTGGTGCGCAGTGCGCACAAGGGCTTTGTCCAAAGGGGTGTCCATCTGCGTGTCGACGATGATGCGCTTGGCGACCTTCCGGAGTCGGACATTTCGGGCGGTCAGCATCGGATCGTCGCAGACGACGGTTCCGATCCCCGTGACCATCGCGTCGACCTTCGCGCGCAGCCCATGCACTCGCCGGCGCGAGCGCTCGTTCGAGATCCACTGCGAGGCGCCGGTGCGTGTGGCGATCTTGCCATCGATCGACTGGGCCCACTTGGCGATCACCCAGGGCAAGCCGGTGCGGACGCGTTTGACAAAAGGATCGGACAGATGCGTCGCCAACGGGCTGCCCAGGCAGAGTTCGGTCTCGACCCCCGCCTCATGGAGCAGCGCGGCCCCGCCCCCGGAGACCTCGCCCGGGTCCGGCCGGGCGTAGACGACTTTCGCGATCTTTGCATCGAGGATCGCCTCGGTGCAGGGGGGCTGCTTGCCGGTGTGGACGCACGGCTCGAGCGTGACGAACATCGTCGCCCCGGCCGCGTCGTGGCCCTGCCTCCTGCACGATTCAAGGGCCTCTCGTTCGGCGTGGAGATCACCGAAGCGTCGGTGGTGGCCGATCCCGAGCACCTCGCCATCGCGCACGACAACCGCCCCGACCATCGGGTTGGGCTCGACCATGCCGGTCGCGCGGAGGGCGGCGAGGGCGGCGCGGTCGAGATAGGGCTTGGCGTCTTCCCGCTTCACGGACCAAGCGTAACCCGGCTCGGGCTCACGCGATGCGGATCATCGCCTCGCGGTCTTGGGGGCTCAGCACGGGCGACGCATCCAGCAGCCAGCGTTTGGCGTCCTGCCGATACCCGGCCGTGGGCTTGAGCTCGGGCAGCAGGCCGGACCAGTGGCGGTTGAAGCGGAGCATCGCCAGCTCGCGAACCAGCTTGGCGATCATCGAGGCCAGGGCGGTCGGCAGGTGCGTCCCGTCCGCCTCGGGGGTGAAGATCACGATGAGCCCGTTGCCGCAGTCGTAGCGGCAGGAGGCGGGCGTGCGGTCGGTCTCGGAGACGGTTCGGCCGAGGGCTTGTTCGAGCAGGGCTCGATAATCCGTTCTGCCACCCAGACGGTCGCAGACCACTCGGACGGGGAGGCTCTGCTCGCGGGCGAGCGCGTCGATCCGGCGCAGGTGCGCCTGGACGCCGGCGCCGACCGCGGCCGCCTTGGTGCCCGCCTCCCGGACGCGCCGGTTAAAGTCCGTTTCGTCGATCAACGCGCACCCCATGAGCACCGGCTCGACGCCCGCCTTCGAGCACGCGGCGCCGAGCAGGTTCGCGTCGATCCCCGCCGAACCGGGCGCCGAGGCGAGCGGCATCGCGACAGGCTCGCCCGAATACCAACGCTGCGGCCCCCAGCGTGCGCCGAGGGTCTCGAACAACTGCGCGTCATTTCTGACATCCGCGCCCGTCCGACGCAGCACCGCGAGCACGGTCCTTTCAAGGTGCGTCAGCGGGTGGCGGGTTTTCAGGCTGTTGGAGAGCTTCAGCTTCTTTGAGTCACCGATCGGCAAGCGGTTCTCGGCTCCGGCGGCGTCTTTGCAGACGGCGGACGCGAGAGATCGCCAGAGGTCCGGGGGCGGATCGCCCTCGTTCCAATCTCCGACGCGGAAGGCCGATACGCCGACCGACAGCGGGCCCAAGAGTGGGCCGTAGCCGGCTTCGTCGATTCCGCAGTAGAGCATCGCCATGAGGAGGACAGGGTACCGCGGCGTGGGCGGGCCGGCCGATTGCCGACACCGCGGTCAGGACCGATACGCACGCCCCCTGCGCGTCCGGTGGGGGCCGCTCGGTCGGCACAAGGCCCGCATCCGGCACAGGCGGACCCGTCCCGGGGTGATGGCGGGTGTGGGCGTGAACCCGCCGCTGAAGGGGGCCGATCCAATCCTTGCCGCGGCAGTGACCGGAACGCGTGTTGCGTCCGGGCCGCGGGTGTCCGTCGGCCGGGGAGGAGTTGCCGCCGGACGCTCCCGGGTGTTTTTGCCCGGGACGGTTGCGGAAGCGGGGTTTTGATCAAGCCCTTTGTAAGGAGGCGCAGCATGCAGCGCAAGCGGAATCGTCGGAAGAACGCGTTCACCCTCGTCGAAATCCTTATTGTCGTCGTGATCCTCGGCATCCTTGCCGCGATCGTCGTCCCGCAGTTCACCAGTGCGGCCGACGAGGCCCGCGAGTCGAACATCGCCTCGCAGGTCAGCTCGGTCCAGAGCCAGATCGAGCTCTATCGCCAGCGTGAGGGCAACTACCCGACGCTGGCGCAGCTCCAGGCCGCCCCGACCGACGGCGATCTGGGCGGCAGCTTCAGCGTCCTGGTCAACGAAGGGTACC
>REET01000040.1 GCA_007694925.1 Phycisphaerales bacterium
TGGCTACATTCTTGCGTCCCTTCGGGACTGCTTCCCGGAATGGGCTTCAACGGACTCACTTCGACGCACGCTTGAATGAAGGCCACGGTCTCATGCAAGGGCCGGTCCGCTCCGCATAACCTGCCCTATGCAGACTGACACATGGACCATCCCCGGCGCCGACGACAAGCCGATCGCCGGGTTCACAGACCGGCCCGATGCGCCCCGCGCGGTTGCGGTCATCGCCCACGGGTTTCTCGGCTACGCCGACTACGGCATGTTCCCCCGCCTCGCCCGCGAGCTCGCCTCGCGCGGGCTTGTCGCCCACCGATTCAACTTCTCGCACTCGGGGATCGAGGGCGATCCGTCGTCGTTCGCCCGCCCGGACCTCTTCGAGCGCGACACATGGAAGAAACAGGTCGACGACCTGCTGGCGATTGTCCGCGCGGCGAGGAGCGGCGATCTCGGGACGGGGGACGAGAGGCTGCCGCTGGTGCTGATCGGGCACAGCCGGGGCGGTGTCTCATCGCTGCTGGCGTCCGCCGAGATTTCGCGGGTTGGCGAGCCGCCGGCGGGCGTTGTGACGCTCGCCTCGCCCGCCCGCTGCGCCGGCCCCGCGTCGCTGCGCGAGCATCTTGAACGCGGCTATCGCGAGGTCGTCAGCAACCGGACCGGGCAGACCCTCCGCATCGGTGCGGCGTGGGCGCGAGAGCAGGCCGAAGATCCGGCGTGGCACGACCTGCCGTCACGAATCGCGCAGATCGCCTGCCCCGTGCTGGCGATCCACGGCGAGCTCGATGAGACCGTTTCGCCGGAGAACGCCGCGGCGATCGCGGGCGCGGCGAAGGACGGGCGGGCGGTGATCGTGCCGGGGGCGAACCATGTCTTCAACACGCCGAACCCGGACGACGCGGAGAAGCCGGCGTCGGAGGAGTTTACTGCGATGCTCGGCGAACTGGCCGGGTTTGTTGATCGGATTTGTTGATCGGGTGCTCGATCGCTGAGACTCACCCCGCCAGCAGGCGGGCGAGGATGTCGATGCCTTCTTCGAGCATCTCGGGCCGGGTCGCGTAGCTGACGCGGAAGTGCGTGTCGCGGGCGCTGAAGATCGAGCCGGGGATGATGATCACCCGCTCCTTGATCGCGCGCTCGATGAACTCCGTCGCGGTCAGGCCGAGGCGATCGGGCACCTTCGGGAAGGCGTAGAAGGCGCCGCCGGGGACGGCGATCTCGGTGTGTGCGCCGAGCTTTTCGATCACCATGTCACGCCTGCGCTTGTACTCGGCGATGTGCTCGGACATGTCGATGTCCAGCGCGTCGATACACCCCCACTGCGCGATCGACGGCGCGCACACGAAGGTGTACTGCTGCAGCTTGAGCATCTGCTCGATCAGCCCCTTGGGGCCCGCGGCGTAGCCCATCCGCCAGCCTGTGCACCCGAAGGTCTTGCCGAACCCGCGGATCAGCAGCACATCCTCCGACGCGCCGTCGAGGCGGGCCGGGCTGGGGATGCGTGGGGCCTTCGGCTCGGCCTTTGAAGTGTCGGTCATCGCCTCGGGGTAGGCGAACTCGTCGTAGATCTCGTCGGAGATCAGCAGCACGCCCTTGCGGCGGCAGAGGTCGAGGAGCTCTTCGCAGTCGCGCCGGGAGGGGACGGTGCCGCAGGGGTTGCTCGGGGAGTTGAAGAGCACGGCCTTGGTGCGCTCGTTGATCAGGGGCTCGACGCGCTCTGCGGTCATGCGGAAGTCGGGGTAGGTGTCGCAGAGGACGGCCTTGCCGCCGCACATCTTGGCGACATGCGGGTACATCACAAAGTAGGGGTCGGGGATGACGATCTCGTCGCCGGGGTCGAGCAGTGCGAGCATCGCGAGCAGGAGCGAGCCGCTGGTGCCCGATGAGATCATCAGGCCGGGGCCGCCCTGGTCGCCGGCGCCTTTCCAGCCCAGGTCCCAGGCGAGGTGTCGGGCGATGCGCTCGCGGAGGGGCTCGATGCCCTGGGTGACGGTGTAGCCGTTCTGGTCGGACTCGATCGCGTTGATCGCGGCCCGCTTGAGGCGCTCGGGCACCGGGAAGTCGGGCTGCCCGATCGAGAGGTTGATCGGGTTCTTGATCGTCCGCGCGAGGTCGAAGGCCTTGCGGATGCCCGACGCGTCGATGGAGCGTGAGCGAGCGGAGATCAGACGGTCGGCGTCCATAGAAAGATCCGCCGAGCGATCACTCGGCGATCTTGGTCTTGGGCAGGCCGAGGGCGCCCTGCTTCTTGGGGTCGAACTTCTTGGCGTTCTTGAGGCGGGCGATGCGCTCGGCGCGGGTGTACACGCTGCGCTTGCCGGCGAGGGCGCCTTTGATTTTCAGTGATGGGTCGAGGCTCATCGGTCCGCTCCGCGTCTGGTTCAGGCCCGAGGAGGATCTGCCTCCCCGGGCGGGTTTGGTGTCAGTCCGGCCTGTAGAGCTCCCAGTTGGTTCGGGCGAGGTCGACGGTCCCCTGCCGCTCCCTGCGCCACTGCGAGCCCAGCCTTGCCGCCTGTTCCTGGAGGCGTTCGCGCTGGCTCCGCATGGCGCTGAAACGGGCGCCCGGAACCGCCAGATCGATCGCGTACAGGTCGAAGCGGTCAGAATCATTGGTCGCGCCGCCGCCGGAATCCACCGAGCCGGGGCGTGTCATGACCGCCAGGGCTGGCAGGCCCCGCTCGCTGAGAAACGGCACCAGCTCCGTCGCCTCGGGCCTGGGGACATTCGAGGCGAGTTTCAGGTAGTTCAGCCCACCCTCTCGCGGGTCTTCCGACAGGGCGCCGGAGGGCCCGATGAACGCGGCGGTGACGATCGGACCTGCTGGGGTCGGCGCCGAGGGCGTGGTCCGGTCCGGGCTTCGGGTCTCTTGAGGCTGATCGGGCCTGGCGTTATCGGGCTCAGTGGGTCTGTCCCGGCGCGGCTCGGGGCGGGGCCGGCCTGTCGGTTCTGAGTCGAAAGACGGGAGGTTGGTCGCCAGCGGGTCGGGGCCGCGGGCGAGATTTCCGGCCGGGCCGGGGTCGATGAGGCCGAACTCGCGGAGTGTTTCCTGCTCGCCCCGCCCGAAGCCGACCTTGTAGGCGACGACCCAGGTCACGACGGCCAGCAGCAGGGCGGCGCTGGCGAACGCGTAGACCGCCGTGATCGGCACGCTGATCCGCCCTGGTGGAGGGGGCTCTGCGGGGTCTTTCAGGACAGCGGGATGGACTTCGCGGGCCGAGGGCTTCGAGGGCGCATGCAGATCGGGGGCGCTCCCCTGACGGCTGAGCACCTCGAATAGAGGAGGGCTGGAGCGTTTGCTGGCCACGCGCACAGTCTAAGTCGGTTCGGCTCGGCGCGACGGAGCGCGAAGGCTACGATCCGTTCCTATGGCGATCCGCGACGAAGAGATCATCCAGATCAGTACCAAGCCGCTGAACCGGCTCGAGAGTGTCTACCTGCCCGAGATCTTCAAGGGTTTCGGCACGACGCTCCGGCACATGTTCACCAGCTGGGGCCAGGGCAGAACGAGCCGCACGATCCAGTACCCCGAAGAGCGGCGGGAGCACTACCACCCGCTGGACGGCGGGCAGGAGATCAGCACCTTCCGGGGCTTCCACCGCCTCAACCGCGACGAGCAGGGGCGGGTCAAGTGCGTCGCGTGCATGATGTGCCCGACGATCTGCCCGGCCAACTGCATCCACATCGAGGCGGC
>REET01000231.1 GCA_007694925.1 Phycisphaerales bacterium
CCCGACAAACGCCGCGCCGTTGAAGGTCCCCTTGTAGTCCTGCTCCAAAAACAGCCCGCCGAGGATCCAGCGGTTGATCATCGTCCCGCTGCTGGTCATCGCCTCCGCCCCGGGCCCTCGCCAAGACCGCCCGGCCGACCTGAACACCCCGATCAGGGGCGACAGGCGTTCGTGGTGCTCCGTCCGTGCGGGTGAATAGCCATCGTCGGTCATCGTGAACGCTCCTTGCTCACGGGTGCTTCACACGATCTTAACACAAAGCCGCCCACGCGTCCCGGAGACACGCGGGCGGCGGCGCTCGCTTCAGTCAGCCTCGAACCCGAGCCTTACTTGCGGCTGTACTCGATCCAGATCCCCCGGTGCTCGCCGTCGGGCGTCTTGTAGAACCGCTCGAACATGTGCCGGTCGTGCCCGTGCACCGTCATCACATCCCGGTACTCGTGCGTCTGACGCGTCATCGGGTCCGTCTCCGTCCCCGTGTAGGTGAACACCCGCCCGCCGCGGCAAGTCCCCTCCGCGTACTGCATCGAGTTGCCCATCGAGTCCAGCCAGACCGTCTGGTACTTCCCCGTCGCGTTGGCGTACCCCGTGATCGAGATCCCCTCGAACGCCATCCCGAAGCTCTCCCCCTTAAAGGTCGACTTCACGAACCGCCCGTCGAGGATCCACTCCCCCTCCGACACACCCTCGGACTCGTACACATCCGTGTCCGGCAGCATCTGCATCGAGACCTTCACATCGAAGGTCCCCACGAACGCCTTCAGGTGCTCGTGGTGCTCGCCCTTGGCGTTGGCCTGCTGCCACGCCGCCATCATCTGCTCGGGCGACATCTCCTCCGGCGGCGCCATCCGCTCGCCCTCGGGGCTGCCCGCCACCACCACACCCGCCACGAACGCCGCCGCCAACACTCCGGCGGCGCCGACCGCCGACACCAAAGCTCTGCCTCTGCGCTGCATGGGTTGCTCCTCTCGCCAAGTTCGGGGGTTCACGCGGACCAGCCACGCCGACACCGGCACGGCTGATCCGATCAAAACCAAAACCTCGGCAAAAGTCTACCTCAGGATCCCCGCTCACGCACACGGATCCCGAGTTTTTCTCGGGCCTGCCTCAGCGCACCGGCCGCGGCCCAAGCTCCGTCCGCGTCTCCCGCGCCCGCTCGAGCACCCCCTCGCGGAACTCCTCCTCGCCCTGGGTCACCTCCAGCGAGGGTTCGAGCTCGAAGTGCCACTTCACCCGGTCCTTGAACCGGTAGGGCGCAGCCAACGCCACAAGATCGATCACCGGCCACTCGTGCACCGGCGCCCGCGCCGTCCGAGCCTTGCTCAGCGGCTCGTACCCCGGCTTCTCCAGACGGATGTCGTACCGCCCGTAGAACTTGAAGCTCGTCTCCGCCGGCGTCGTCCCGATCTCGATGTCGTTCACCCACACCCGCGCCCCGGGCGGGTCGCTCGTCACCACGATGCGACGGTCGCTCGAGCACCCGGCAAGCCCCGCGAGCACGACGCCGAGGGCCGCCCCGCCGCAGATTGTCCGCATGGTCGCCATCAAGGCCAGCATAGCACGCCGGGCCCGATCCGCGCCGCAAGCTACACTCCGCCCATGCCCCTCCTGGAAGCCGACAAGCTCCGCAAGGCCTACGCCGGACGCACCGTCGTCGACGCCGTCTCCTTCCATGTCGAAGCCGCCGAGATCGTCGGCCTCCTCGGACGCAACGGCGCCGGCAAGACCACCAGCTTCCGCATGACCATCGGCATGATCGACGCCGACGCCGGACGCGTCACCTTCGACACCAAGGACATCTCCCGCCTGCCGATGTACAAGCGCGCCCGCCTCGGCATGGGCTACCTCAGCCAGGAGCCCTCCGTCTTCGGACGCCTCAACTGCCGCCAGAACCTCCTGGCCATCCTCGAAACCCTCCCCATGGGCCGCGCCGAACGACGCAAACGCGCCGACGAACTCCTCGAACGCTTCGGCCTGACCCACAAGGCCACCCACGCCGCACGCACCTGCTCCGGCGGCGAGCGACGCAAGCTCGAAATCGCCCGCGCCCTGGTCACCCGCCCGCGCCTCATCCTCATGGACGAGCCCTTCAGCGGCGTCGACCCCATCGCCGTCGAAGACCTCCAGACCGAAATCCGCCAGCTCGCCGACGAAGGCATCGCCTTCCTCATCACCGACCACAATGTCCAGCAGACCCTCCGCGTCTGCGACCGGGCCTACATCATCGACAGCGGCAAGAAGTTCGCCGAAGGCTCGCCCCGCGAACTGATCAACAACGACATGGTCAAACGCGTCTACCTCGGCTCCCTCTTCCGAGGCGACGAATTCGACGAGCCGTTGCCCAAAGCCAGGCGCAGAGAAGCCCAGGCCAAGGGCTGAGCGCGGCGCCAACGACGATTGCAATACAGGTCAACCCGTGCCACCGACCTCCAACGGAGGTCGGTGCTGTTCCATGCACAATGCCGAGTCGATGCAGCCGCGCACAAACCTTGCGCGAAGGTCATCGCCGGTCGAGCACACGCATGAAAGACACATCGAGCGCACCGACCTCACCGAGCCGAGGTCGGTGGCACAGCGCAACCCACAAAGCTGCGCCGCTGCCTTGCCAGCTCCGAAGGAGCGCCGGATCCTTGCCACGGGTGAAGCGCACGAACGATGCGCAGCATCGGGCGAAGCGCAACCCGTGGAAAACTGCCAAATAGCATCCGCTCCGAAGGAGCGGAGGACTCCGTGAATCTGCTCGCAAGCACACAGCATCAATTACTCAGAAAACACCGGCTGGATGTACGCCGTATCTCGTACATGTTCGTCATCCATGAAAACGATGTAGTCAAGCAGCACCTCGATCGCCTTCTTGTTGAACAACAAATTTGGCATCCCGTAGTAGCTCGTGTACTTCCGCTTCACAGGGTCGAACTCCGGCATCGACTCGAAAGGCTCGTACATCATCACCACCGCGTGATGGCGGGCTGCCTCGACCGCCTCCCGCGGGTACACCAGCCGAAGCGGGCGGTCGAACGATCGGCACCAAGCCGCTCTGTGGCATACACGGCAAGGGGCTATTTCCTCCGGCCCCTCGCCGACCGAACTGCTCGACAGACTCTTCCCGTACATGACGCCCCGTGACTTGCTGCTCAGCGGCGGCATCGTCGCGCAAGGGACCGGCTCCATCCATTCCTTGATGATTCTGCCGGACCTCGTCACCGGATGGCGCATGCACCAAAGTTGGCCTGTAGCCTCGACAATTGCCCGACCGATCTCGGACCGCATCAATGGCCAACTCGTGCCCTGTTGACCGTCGTAAAAGTTTGCCGAACACCGCACCGATCGCTCTGAGAGCAAGTGCGGTTTGACGGGCGCTGCCCCAAGCCCGCAAGCGGGACAAGCGGTCGAGAAATCGAACGCGTCGGGCGGGAAGACCCCGCGGAACGCCGTCGTCCCCGCCGGGCCGAGCCCGAGTATGCCGAACTCACCGCTCAGGGCGTCCGAAGCGTCATAGATAGTATGGACATCAAGCGAACACTTGAAACCCTCGCGCTTGGATCGTTTGTAAAGTCTTTTGGCGAGCTTGTCGTCCGAGGTCATCACCGTATCGGTGATCGAACAAAGCCTAAGACCGTCGAAGTCCGACACAAGTCGCTTGATCGCCCGCTTCGGATGGCTTCTCGTG
>REET01000039.1 GCA_007694925.1 Phycisphaerales bacterium
GGGCCACGGCTTGAGCGGCGGCGGGTGCTGAGCGCTGTGGTCGAGGGCGAGGCGTTTGTGTTTGGGGGGTCGCGGATCGTTGAGCGTGCTGGCCGGGAGTGGTACGAGGCGGACATGGTGGGGACGCTGGTCGGGCTGTCGACCTTCGGGAGTGAGACGGTGGCGCATGTGGAGGTGCACAGCCACGCGTCGGCGGTGGAGGCGCCGCGTTTTTTGGCGCGGAGTGATGTCGTGCCGCCGCAGTGGACGGATGTGACGGTGCGGCTGACGGTGGTCGGGCCTGCGGGCGGGGGCTCGGTCAGCGGCGATTGAACGGGAGATTTCGCGGGGGCGTGCGGACGACGAGGTCGCGGAAGGCGCGGCTGCCGTTTTCGTCGGTGGTCTGGACGCGCATCGAGATGCGTCCGCCGGAGAGGAAGCCGGCGTTGAAGAGCGTTTGGTGGGCCTCTTCGATGGAGGCGACGCCTCTGCCGTCGATTGCGGTGACGCGCATGCCCTCGCGGAGTTCGAGGACGCTCGCGGCGAAGCCTCGTGCGCGGGCGATTTCGAGGTGGCCTTCGGGGTCTTCGCCGAAGGCGAGGCCTGTGCGGACGAGTGCCTGGATCAGTTCGTTGCCGACGAGGCGGTCTCGCTCGAACTCGGCGAGGACGACGCTGATGTCGAGGAACTTGTCCTGACGGAAGACGCTGAGGTTGATCTTTTCTTCGGGGGCGATGGAGCTGATGGCGGCGCGGAGGACGGCGGAGGTGGGGGTGTGCTGGCCGTTGACCTTGACGATGACATCGGCGGAGCGGAGGCCTCCGGACGCCGCGGGGCTGCCCTCTTCGACGCTGCTGACGAGGACGCCTGAGCCTCGGAAGTCGGCCTGCTCGATGACTGCCGAAGCGCCCTGTGCCATGGCGATGCCGAGGAAGCCTCTGCGGACCTCGCCGGTGTTGATGATCTGGGGGACGACGGACTCGATGGTGGCGAGGGGGATGGCGAAGGAGATGCCGGCGGACTGGCCCTCGATGGTGCCTTGTGTGTCTCGGCCGGTGGCGATGGCGACGGTCATGCCGATGACGCGTCCCTTGTGGTCGGTGAGTGGGCCGCCTGAGTTGCCGGGGTTTACGGCGGCGTCGGTCTGGATGAAGTTGGTGTAGCCGCCGTAGCTGGCGAGTGAGAGGGGCTCGCGTCCGAGGCCTGAGATGACGCCCTTGGACATTGAGAACTTGAAGCCGAAGGGGGAGCCGAAGGCGAAGACCATCTGGCCCTGGCGGGGGATGTGTCCTGTGGCTCTGCGCGCGGGGAAGAGGCCTGCGCCGGGGTCGGCCTTGAGGACGGCGATGTCTGTGAATGGGTCGACGCCGATGACTTCGGCTTCGGTCTGGCGGCCGGTGTCGAACTCGACGCGGACGCGGACGGAGCCGGCGACGACATGGGCGTTGGTGACGATGTGGCCTTTGTCGTCGAAGACCCAGCCGGAGCCGGTGGAGCCTTCGCCCATGCCGCGGACCTGGAGGTGGACGACGCTGGGGCCGACGGCTTCTGCGACGCTCATGTAGGCGGCGTTGAGCTGGTCGAGGATGGAGGTGTCGTCGAGGGTCTGCTGGGCGAGAGTGATGCGTGCGCTGGTGGCGTGGTAACCGGCCCGACCGACGACGCCGGGCGTGAGCCAGGCGACGAGCACAGCGGTGAGGAGGACGATGAGGGCGGGTCCGGTCGCTACAAGCCGACGCATCCGTGGCCTCCTTGCTTTAGGCCTGGGCTTAGGGCCTGGGCTAAGGGTCCGGCGTGAACGCCCGCCCTTGCTTGGGGTGCGGCGAGTCCGCCCGCCCGTGGTTTGCGGCGTGATGCCGCGAGGTCTGCCGCAAAGGTGTTCTTCGGGTCAACCGGAAGAAGGTTTCACCCCTTCCCATGTGACTCTGGTTTTGTTTGGGGTATCGAGGCGTGCGGGTTCGCCCTCGTGCATGCGGTAGCGCTGGCCTCCGGGGGCTCTGGCGGCGACGCGTCGGACCCATTCCGCGGCTGCGCGGGTGATTTCGGGCGCCAGGTCGGCGGCGGGCTCGACGAAGCGTGGTTTCCAGTCCTGCATGCCGAGGAGGTCGTTGACGACGAGGATCTGGCCGTGGCAGGCGGGGCCGGCGCCGATGCCGATGAGTGGGACTGTTGTTGATGCGAGGATGGCTTCTGTGGTCTCGTCTGGGACGGCCTCGACGAGGAGCATGGCTGCGCCCGCGTCCTGAAGGGCGATGGCGTCGTCGACGATTCTGCGGGCGTCGGCGGCGGTGCGGCCCCGGGCGGCGTAGCCGGTGATGGAGGCGGCCTGGGGGAGGAGGCCGACATGGGCGCAGACGGGGATGCCGGCGCGGGTCATGGCCCGGACGAGGGGGGCGAAGCTGGCGTCGGCTTCGAGCTTGACGATGTCGGCCATGCCCTCGGTGAGGAAACGGCCGGCGTTTTTGAGGGCTTCGGTTTCCTCGGCGTGGTAGCTGAGGAATGGCATGTCGGCCATGATGCAGCGTGAGGGGGCGCCGCGGCGGAGTGCGGCGGTAATGTGGATGGCGAAGTCGAGGGGCATGTCGATGGTCCGCTCGAAGCCGAGGACGACCTGCGCTGCCGAATCGCCGGCGAGCAGGAGGTGGACGCCCGCTCGCTCGCAGAGCTTTGCGGTGGTGGCGTCGTAGCAGGCGAGGCAGGCGAAGGGCTCGGAGGCCCTGGCCATTTTGGCGAGCGTGCGGAGGTCGATCCGTTCGGGGTGGTGGGCCTGATCGCGCTGCTCTGGGGGCTGAGTGCTCATCTGTTGAGTGTATACGCTGGCGTGCGGGGGGCTGTTTGGTGGAGGGGCGGAGGGGCGTTGCCGGGCAGGGAGTGCGATGGATCGACGCGTGACGCCAGAACTGATGGATCGGCCGGACGCGGATCCGGCGGAGCTGCGGCGTTCGCTCGGGTATATCCGCTGGGTGAATCGGCGGCTGGGTGGGCGTTGGGCGGTGCGGACGGCGCTTTCGGCGTGGTCGAAGTCGTGGCCCAAAGACCGGCCGGTGACGCTGCTGGATATTGCGACGGGGTCGGCTGATCTGCCGGTGTATGCCGTGCGCTGGGCGAGGGTGCGAGGGTTCGACCTGCGTGTGACGGCGGTGGACAACCACCCGGTGACGCTGGAGGCGGCGCGCGAGCATCTTGCGGGGTTTGAGGACGAACGGGACGCGATCGAGCTGGTCGAGTGCGACGCGTTCGGGCTGGTGGATCGGTTCGGTGCGGAGTCGTTCGACCATGTGCACGCGGGGCTGTTTCTGCACCATCTGCCGTCGGAGCTTCGGGTGATGACAATGCTGCGGATGATCGAGCGGCTGGGGCGTGCGGGGACGGCGTGGAACGATCTGGTTCGTTCGAAGCTTGCGCACCGTGCGATCCGTGTGCTGACGGTCGGGAAGCCGGAGATGGTGCGGCACGATGCGCGGGTGAGTGTTGAGGGGGCGTTTACGAGGCGCGAGGCGATCTCTGTTGCCGTGCGTTCGGACTGGAACAAGCCGGTGTACCGGTTTCATCCGATCGCGCAGCGGTTCGTGCTGTACACGGATCTGCCGATCGCGTGGAGGCGGTCATGATCGCGTGCGATGCGATCGTGATCGGGGGCGGGCCTGCTGGGGCTGCGGCGGCGGTGCGGATGGCCGAGGGGGGGATGGAT
>REET01000038.1 GCA_007694925.1 Phycisphaerales bacterium
GCGGAGAGGAAGGCGAAGAAGTCGTCGGCGTCGATCACGCCGTCGTTGTTGAAGTCGGCCCTGGGGTCGCCGGCTGCAAAGAGCTGGAGGAAGAGGAAGAAGTCGTCGGCGTCGACGACGCCGTCACCGTTGAGGTCCGGCGGGCAGGTCGGCGCGCCGGGCTCGGCGTCGGTGGTCCAGACGCCGGTGCCGGTGGCGAGCAGGAGCCTCGGGCTGGGGCCTCCGGCGTAGCCGAACGCGCGGGAGATCCCGGCGTTGGAGAGGCCGGTGTTGAAGGCGCTGAAGGATGCGCCGCCGTCGGTGGAGCGCTGCACGCGGTCGTTGTTGGTGCGCAGGGCGTAAACGATCGAGGCGTCGTTGGGATCGACGCGGACATCGCGGATCGGGAGGGAGTAGCCGGTGTTGGCCCAGGTCTGTCCGGCGTCTGTGGTGACATAGAGGCCGCCCGCGGCGTTGTGCCGGTCGGCGAGGAAGAACTTCTGGATGTCGGAGGGGTCGGGTTCGAGCCACATGCCCTGGACGCCGATGGCCAGGCCGGTGTTGGAGAGATTCCAGGTCGTGCCGCCGTCGGTCGAGCGGAGGACGCCGCCCTCCTGCGGGGTGTTGGTCTTCTCGAAGGAGGCGATGACGGTCTGGTCTGTGCCGTCCTCGACGATCTGGAGGCCGCGGACGGGCGTGGTGCCTTCGGGCGCCTCGTAGACCTTGTCCCATGTCGCGCCCTTGTCGGTCGAGCGCCAGATGGTTCCTTCCGAGCCGGCGACGCCGAAGTCCTGTCCGGCGGCGTAGATCAGGTCGGCGTTGTTCTGGCTGAAGCGCATGACCCAGAGGCGGGCCTCGAAGAGCGGACCCTGGTTGGGGCCGAGGTAGGTCCATGAGCCGTCGGCCTCGCGCCGGTAGAGAGCCTCCTGCGAGCTGGCGTTGGTGGGTCCGTCGTGGATGACATACAGGAGCCCGTCGGGCGCGAAGGCGACGGTGTTGTAGCGTGCGCCGGGCAGGCCGGTTTCGAGCGACCATGTCTCGCCGCCATCGGTCGAGGAGTAGATGCCGCCGCTGTTGAGCGCCTGGAAGGCGAGTGCCATCCGGTCGGGGTTGTTGGCGTCGGAGGCGACGGAGAAGACGCTGAGCGCGCCGATGCCTTCAGAGCTGGGCGTGACGGTGTTGGCGGCGTCGGCGCTCTTGAGCACGCCGATCGAGTCGGCGCCGAAGAGCATGTTGCTGGAGCTGCCCGGCTCGAAGCGGACGGACTGCATCGAGACCGGCGAGGTGTTGCCGACGCCGAACGACCATGTCGCCCCGCCGTCGGTCGAGCGGTTCACGCCCTGCGTGGTGGCTGCGTAGAGGTTCAGCGTGTTGTTGGGATCCGCGGCGATGCCTCTGACAACGAGGCTGGGCCACGAGCCGTCGCTGAGCTCTGACCAAGTGACGCCGAGGTCGGAGGAGGCCCAGACGCCGACGAACTGCGAGCCGAACTGCTGGCCGCCGCCGACGATGAGGCGCCCGTCGATCCAGTTGACGCTGTTGATGGGGTTGCCCGGCAGGCCGAAGGAGCGGTCATTCCATGAGTTGCCGCCGTCGGTGCTGACCCAGACGGCGCCGCCTCCGAACGCGCCGGCGAAGCCGACGGCGACGTTGCTTGTGTTGCTCGGATCGATGGCGATCGAGCGTCCGGACATCGGCGTGGCCATGAAGGGCGTGACATCCTGCCAGGACATGCCGCCGTCGGTGCTGCGCATCACATTAGCGGGCTGGTTGCCCAGCGCCTCTGCGACGCCCGCCCAGACGATGTCGGGGTTGGTGGGGTCGACTTCGACGGCGAAGGTCTGGTCGTTGAGGCCGAAGCCGAAGAGCTGCTGCGTCCATGTGGCGCCGTTGTCGTCGCTGCGCCACACGGCGTCGAACGAGCCGACATAGGCGCGCCCGTTGGAGGCGAAGGCGATCTCATAAACGCTCCGGTTTCCGATCGCGGTCACCTGGCTCCATGTGGCGCCGCCGTCGGTCGAGCGGTACAGCGTGCCGCCGGTGCTGCCCGAGGGCGCAACGCCCGCGAGCACGACGCCCGGGGCGGTGGGGGACGCGGCGACATCCATCACATCGCCGCCGAACGGGCCGAGGGCCTCCCACACACCCGAACGCACGCCCGGGCCCGAGCCCGGGTCGGAGGCGTCGCCGGCAGCGGTGTGGGCGATGGCGCGGTGGCCCCGATCGTCCTCCTGGACATGCTCGGCGGGGCCGGCGACGGCGCAGGCCGCAAGCCCGGCCGCCGCGAGAACTGAAGCGATCTCACTGGTGGTACGACGCATCGGTCAATCTCCTCGAATCCCGCCCCGGGACGCCCCGCCGATACGGACGGCGGCCGCTGCCCGAAGGCATCTCCAGTCGTGCGAAAGCACGGGTGCGTCAAGATAACCGAAAGCGTCCCGCGCCGCGATAGCAATCGCGGATCGTGAGGGAGATTCTCGACGGTTCTAGAACCTCGCCCCGACCATGCTCCGCAAGCATGAAAACGCCGCCCCGGAGGGCGGCGCGTCAATTCTTGCATTGAGATCGAGACCGCGTCTCAGCACCCCGCAGCGAACAGCCCGAGGTAAGCGAAAAAGTCGTCGGCGTCGATCACGCCGTCGTTGTTGATGTCGGCTCTCGGATCTCCGTTGGCGAAGAGCTGGAGGAACAGAAAGAAGTCGTCTGCATCGACGACGCCGTCGCCGTTAAGGTCGGCGGGGCAGGCTGGCGAGGGCGTGGCGGTGAAGACGCCGATGGTGCCGTTGCGAAAGAACATCGAGAAGCCGATCTGTCCATCGTCGTTGATGCTGATCGGGCCGTTCATCACCTGGATGCCGGTGAAGCCGCCGAAGTCGAAGCCGGCTGGCAGATCGCCGAGGTCGGTCGGCATGAGCTGGTCGACCTCGACGAGCTTGACGATGTCCTGCCCGTCGCCGACATAGAGCGCGGTGCTCACGCCGTCGCGCGCTCTGAACGCCGTCCAGCCGCTGGAGTTGATTGCGGGGCCGAAGTTGATGAAATCGCTGGAGATGATGTCGAGGTCGCCGGGCTGGGCGATGCGGATTTCGTCCGTGCCGTTGTTGGCGTAGAGGGCGTACTGGTTGGTCGAGCGGAGCCGTCCGTAGTAGGCGAGTCGTCCGTCCTGGCTCATCGAAACGCCGTTGGCGAAGGCGTTGAACGGGCCGGAGGGTGTTCCGTCGGCGATGGTGGTGACGCCGCCGCCGGGATCGAAGCGGACGACAAGCTGGTTGCTCGATCCGTCGAAGACCTTCAGGCCGAACTGGCGCGCGTCGTTGAGCACGGGCGTGAAGATGAACGAGTAGTCCGGGTCGGCGGTGGACGCGACGAGGGTCTGCACGCGCTGGTTGCTCCCGTCGAACTCGTCGATGACGAGGCGGCGTTCGTTGAAGCCGAAGTCGCCCCGATACCCGATCGCGCCGTCAGCGGTGATGCTCAGGCCGGAAAAGCCAGAGACGCCCAGCGGCCCGCCGGGCGGGAAGTCGTTGATCACATTGCCCTGCGTGTCGATCATGATCGCGCCGGAGTTGGAGCCGAGCTCGGGCACGATGATGCGACCGTTGCGGCTGGCCAGCCCGGAGCTGTACACGGGGTTGTTGGGGTCGTTGGCGGTGAAGATCGGCCCGCCGACGCCGCCGATCCCGTAGAAG
>REET01000200.1 GCA_007694925.1 Phycisphaerales bacterium
CGGCTGAAGAAGCTGGTGGGGGGCGGGATGGAGCGTGACCGGCTGGCGATGGAGTCGTTGTCGCCCCTGCTCAGGCGCCACGCCGAGTTGTCGGAACTCTGCCGGGGCGACACCAAAAAACAGCGGCGGGTCGAGAAACTCCGCTGGAGTCTGGAAGAACTGCGGGTCTCGCTGTTCGCCCAGGAACTCCGCACGGCCGAATCTGTCTCGGTCAAGAAGCTGGGCGCCGCGCTGGACGAGTTGTCCATCGAGGCGGGCGTCCGGGGCTGAGCGATCGCAGCCGCACGGGGCCGGGTGGCGCAGATCGTTCCTGACGAGCCGAGATCCGTGGTGTTCGTGGTGCGGGCTCTCGTTGAGCCGACCGAGCGCGGAAAAGAAGTTGGCCCGCCGGGACGAATCCCGGCGGGCCAATCACGAGGGGAGAGGAGGCAGTCTGAGGCGAGTGCCGCGGGGAGCGGGCTCGCGATGGAGTAATGTTGCACATCTTCATGCGATTGTAAAGGGGCACAAACACCCAATCTTCGAAATACGGTCCAATACTGAGTGCTCGGCGAACCGACTTTCCGTGGTGTAGTGAGTGAATCTGCGTAGTTTATTGCGGGAGGCGGGGGCTGCGGCTTCGCCTCAGATTCATGCGAAGCTGCAATACAAATACGGAATTTGACAGCATATCCGCTCTTGCTTCGCCCCGGCGAGGCGGGCGGGCTTCGGGTATGGTGTGCGGCCCGTGAGCGACCGCACGCCGCCATCCCTCCACGCCCCGCCCATGGCCAAGGACAACCCGCTGACGCGGAGTCTGGCGGGCGTGATCGGGCTGGTCTTCATCGCCCTGATGTTTCTGCTGTGCGTCTGCACGATGCCGTGGACGCTGGGGCGGGCGACCGGCCCTGACGGGACCACGCTGAATGTCGCCCGGTACAACGCCGGCGACACCCAGGAGGCCCGCCTGAGCCCGATCTGGTGGCCCAGGCCCGAGGCCGAGCGAGTCCGCCTGAACACGCTCGTGCCGATGGTCGAACGCCAGCGGATCGCCGACGAGCACGGGATCGAGCTCGACGCGGTGGCGAGGACGGTCGAAGGCGAGGTCGGGCGGGAGCTGCGACGGCACTGGCCGACACGCGGCCGGCCCCTGCACTACTTCCTCGGGACCGACGCCCTGGGGCGGAGCCTGATGCTTCGGGTGCTGGCCGGGGGCGGGATCTCGCTCTCGATCGGGATTGCCGCGGCGATCATCAGCGTCTTTATCGGAACGCTCTACGGCGCGCTCGCTGGGTATCTCGGGGGCAAGGTCGACGCGTTCATGATGCGGGTCGTCGACATTCTGTACGGGCTGCCGTACATCCTGCTGGTGGTGCTGCTCGCGGTCGCGGTGGACGCGGCGGTGGAGAACTGGACGGGCTCGCGGATCGAGCGGATAACGGAGATCCGCATCGCGTATGTCGAGCGGGGTCTGGAGCAGGCCCCTGCGGGCGCCGACAGGGACGCGCTCGCCGAGGAATTGCGCGAGCGCGCGATGGATCGGTACGGGACCGGCGATTTGCCCGAGGCGTGGCGGCGCGTGGTGGATGTCATGGCGCTGCTTGTGGCGATCGGGGCGGTGAGCTGGCTGACGCTGGCCCGGGTGGTGCGTGGGCAGGTCTTGAGCCTGAAAAACCAGCCCTTTGTGGAGGCTGCCCGGGCGATGGGGGCGCCGACGCGCCGGGTGTTTTTCCGTCACCTGATGCCGAACCTGGTGGGGGCGATCGTCGTTTATGCGACATTGGCGGTGCCCCAGGCGATCCTGCAGGAGAGCTTCCTGAGCTTCCTTGGGATCGGGGTTCGGCCGCCGCTTCCGAGTTGGGGGAACCTGGCCGCGGAGGGTCTTGGCGAACTGAACACGCACAAGTCGGACTGGTGGCTGCTGCTGTTCCCGTGTCTTCTGCTGGGAACGACGCTGCTGGCGGTGAATTTCGTGGGGGAGGGGCTTCGGGAGGCGTTCGATCCGAAGCGTTCGAGACGGTAGAGTAGTCTGGGTTCGGGGTTCTGACCGGAGTTTTACGAGGAGCTGGCCGCGTGCGGCCGCGACGATCATGCAGAGCAAATTCGGGCTGAAGGACTTCGTGCTGTTCGTGCTGGTGGCCCTGGTGGGCCTGAGCGTGTGGTTCTCGCTGATCCAGCAGGACCGCGTGTTCAACCGGATCCGGACCGTCGAGGCCGCGGTGGGCGGCGTCGAGTCGCAGGTGACTTCGCTGGAGCGTCAGCTTCGTCGCGGCGGCGTCGCCTCGGGTGAATCGCAGCAGGATCGTCACCAGCCGGTGGTGGTCAATGTGTTCACCGGGCCGGGCGGGGCTCAGGTGGGCACGCCTCAGCCGGGCGAGCAGCACTCGGGCGTCGGGGTTTCCCCCTGGCAGCAGCCCCAGCAGCAGGCGGGTCAGCAGCCCCAGCAACAGACCGGTGAGCGGCCGACGGCGACCGCTTCGCGTGACGAGTCTTGGGCCCGCGAGGGCGTGAAGATCCAGTGGCAGGAGCGCGACGACTTCGTCAACGACCCCGCCGACCACGAGGCCTTCCGCATGGGGGGCGAGCTCGGCGAGATCTTCACGACGCGCTGGGCGAAGGTCATGCCGTTTGTTGCGCAGGATGTCTACAGCCGTTTCATCTCAGACCACATCTTCGACACGCTCGCCCGCGTCGACCCCGAGACGCTCGACAACCGAGGCGTGCTGGCCGAGGCGTGGCAGTACGACCCAGACGGCATGTGGCTGCGGGTCAAGCTGTGGGAGGACGCCCGCTTCAGCGACGGCGTGCCCGTGACTGCGGCGGACGTCGAGTTTACCTGGAACGAGATCATCAACAACCCGCAGATCGAGGCGGACCGCATCCGCTCGATCACCGACGGGATCACCAGCATCCGAGCGCTCTCTGAGCATGTCGTCGAGTTTGAGTTCCGCGAGGCGTTGTACTCCAACGAGGGCGCGGCGCTGGCGCAGTACATTCTTCCGAAGCACTTCTACGAGCGGTTCACGCCCTCGCAGTTCAACCAGGCGACGGGCCTGCTGCTCGGCTCGGGCCCGTTCCGCCTCGAGGTGGTCGACCCCGACAACCAGTGGCGCCCCGGCACCGATTTCGTGCTGGTGCGCAACGAGGCGTACTGGGGCCCGGCCCTCCCGCCGGTGGCGAGGCTCCGGTTCAAGAGCATCAACGATCCGACGGCGGCGCTGGTCGCGTACACCAACGAGGAGGCGCACATCCTCCGCGCCACCTCCGAGCAGTTCGTCAACAACCGCGACAACCCGGAATGGCAGCGCAGGCACCACAGCCTCGAATGGCTCAACATGCGTTCGGGGTACGCGTTCATCGCGTGGCAGTGCGGCAAGCGCCGGGGCGAGCGTCTGACGCCCTTCCACGACCGGCGCGTCCGCCTGGCGATGACGCACATGCTCGACCGCGAGCGGATGATCCAGGACATCCGGGCGGGCATCGGCGAGGTGGCGACGGGCCCGCAGACCAACGCTTCCCCGGTCCGCAACCCCGACATCGAGGCGTGGCCCTACGACCTTGACAAGGCCCGGCAGTTGCTCGCCGAGGCGGGCTGGACGCGTCGTCCGGGCCAGACGCTGCTGACCAACGAGGCCGGCGATCAGTTCGTCTTCGAGCTGGCGTACCCCTCGGGCTCAGAGGCGTACGAGCGGTTGGTCAACTATGTGCGCAACCAGGGCGCCCGCCTGGGCATCCGGGTCGAGCCCCGGCCCTTCGAGTGGTCGATCGTGACGCAGATCCTCAACAACCGCGACTTCGACGCGATCTCCTTCGCGTGGTCGGCCAGCGGCCCCGAGAGCGACCAGCGCCAGATCTACCACTCCGCCTCGATCGAGGACCAGGGCGACAACTTCATCCAGTGGGCCAACGAGGAGGCCGACTACTTCATCGACAAGGCCCGCAGGACGCTCGACTTCGACGAGCGGATGAAGGTCTGGCACGAGTTTCATCGCGTGGTCCACGAGGAGCAGCCCTACACCTTCCTGTTCTCGCCCCCCTGGACCTACTTCGTCAACAAGAAGTTCAAGAACGTGCACACCTACCCCTCTGGGTTCGAGGTGCGCGAGTTCTTCTTCTCGCCCGATCCGGGGTTCTAAGAGGCAAGACGCCGACGGCGGCTCGGCGGCGGGCGGTACGCCCGCCCCGTCTCGCACCGTCGCCGGAAGGGCAGAGCTCAAATGATCTCGTATCTCATCAGGCGCCTGTTGCTGATGATCCCGACGCTGATCGGGATCACCTTTGTCGTGTTCATGCTCGTGGCGCTCAGCCCGGGCGGGATCGGCGCCGGGCTGCGGGCCGCCGGCGGGCAGATGGAGGCGACCAGCCGCGCGATCCAGGAGGCGTACCTCAACGATCGCTACGGGCTCGACGACCCCGTGCCCGTGCAGTACCTCCGCTGGCTGTCGCAGATCAGCCCTGTGAAGATCGGCAACCGGGCGCTGGTGCAGCCCGACGGCGAGCGTGTGCGTCGTCCCCGCCAGCTCGACACGCCGCTGGCCTGGCGCTGGTTCACCGAAGAGCTGCAGGTTCCGGAGCCCGAGGCGTTGCCCGAGGCCCTGCTCGCACGCGACGCGTCGGCGGAGGACCGCGATCGGGCTTTTCGGCGGGTCGACGGCGCGTTCGCCCAGGCGAGGGCCCGGTATGTCGCGGGCAGGGCGATGTTCCAGCAGGAACTGGCGGGCTACCTGAGGGCGACCGGGAACGGGCAGGCGGTGCGGCCCGACGGCACGGTGCGTTCAGACCGGCTGCGCTCGATCGAGTTCGACCCGACGCATGAGCGTGCGGCGGAGATCAAGCGGCTCGCTGAGCAGATGCTCACGGCGTACGGGAACGCCCAGAGCCATCGCACGAGGTTCATCAACGCGATGAACGCGCGTCCCTACCCCCTGGAGGGGATCGGGATCGGTGGCGTCGGGCTCGCGACGCCGGACCTCGGGCGGAGCTTCAGCAGCAGCCGCCCGGTCTCGCAGTTGATCGCCGAAGCGCTGCCGATCACGCTGCTCTTGAATGTCATTGCGTCGGTGCTGATCTACGCGATCGCGGTGCCCTCGGGCATCCTGGCGGCGACGCGTCAGGGCTCGACGCTGGACACGGGGATGGGAGCGCTCTTTGTGGCGCTCTGGTCGTTCCCGATCCCGCTTGCGGGCGTTCTGGCGATCGGGTTCCTCTCCAGCAACGACTACCTCGGCTGGTTCCCGACGTCCGGGCTGCACTCGTCGGGCGCAGAGCGGATGCCGTTCCTGCCCTCGGTCATCGAGGGCGAGTGGGTGCGGGGGTACCTGCTCGACGCGCTCTGGCACCTGTGCCTGCCGGTGATGTGCCTTGTGTACGGCGGGTTCGCGGTGCTCAGCAAGCAGACGCGTGCGGCGATGCTCGACAACTTCAACGCGGACTACGTCCGCACCGCCAAGGCCAAGGGCGTCCGCTCGAAGGACATCATCTTCCGCCACGTGTTCCGCAACAGCCTGCTGCCCCTGATCACGATGTTCGTCTCGATCTTCCCGGCGATGCTGTCGGGCTCGGTGGTGATCGAGACGATCTTCTCGATCAACGGGATGGGGCGCCTGACGCTCGACGCGATCTACCAGCGTGACCGCGAGGTGATCCTGGCGACGACTGCGATCATCTCGGCCGTGAACATCGCGGCGTTGCTCCTGGCGGACCTGCTTTACGCGATGGCCGATCCGAGGATTACCTACTCATGACTTCCGGCTCCGATCAACCGCAACCGATGGGCTCTGTGACGGGCGTGCAGCTCGCCCAGGGCATCGGCCACCAGCCCGCCAAGGGGTACTGGGCCGAGGCGTGGTCGTATGTGATCCGTCGTCCGAGGGCGATCTTCGGGCTGGTCTGGGTCGCGATCGTCGCGTTCTTTGCGGTGTACGCGCCGGTGCTCGCCAGCGGGCACCCGATCACGATGCTGCAGATGGGCGACGACGGGTCGTTCAGCCGCGTGTGGCCCATGTTCCAGCACCTCACGCAGACCGATGTCGTGCTGCTGGTGATGGGCACCGCCGGGCTGATCTGGATGGGGTTGCCCGCGGGCCCGAAGCGCTCGGCGCGCGTCTGGCTGCTGATCTTGATCACGCTGCAGGCGCTGCTCGCGATCGTCTTCGCGGCGATGCTGACGAGCTACATCGGCTCGCCCGATCGCGGCGAGTGGGCGCGGACGATCCGCCACCAGGACAACCGGGGGGCGTACGCGTTGTTCGGCGCCGTCGGGTGCGCGGCGTTGGCGGGCGCTTTCTTCTTCCTGCTGCCCACGATCGAATCGCTCCGGACCAAGCTGCTCTGCGTGCTCCTGGCCGCGACGCTCGCGGGCGGGGTGATGGGCATGAAGTGGTCGCAGCCGCTCTCGACCTTCGAGTACCGCTACATGGTCGAGGACGGGATGGCGAAGAACACCGTCTACACGCTGGTCCCGTTCAGCCCGAACCAGAGCGACACCTCGTGGTTCTTCAAGTCCCCGGGGACGACCGTCGCCGAGGCCGAGCGGCGCGACGAGGAGGGGACCTTCCGCTTCGTGCTGGGCACCGACAGCGGCGGGCGCGATGTGCTCAGCCAGTTGATGCACGCCTCGCGTCTGTCGATCTCGATCGGCCTGGTCTCGACCTCGATCGCGGTGGTCATCGGCGTGACGATCGGGGCGCTGATGGGCTACTTCGGCGGGTGGATCGACATCCTGCTCTTCCGGGTGGTCGAGATCTTCATGGCCATCCCTGTGCTCTTCCTGCTGATCGTTGCGGCGGGCGTGCTCCCGCGGAACATCTATGTGATGATGATCATCATCGGGTGTTTCACATGGACGGGCGCTGCGCGCTTTACGCGCGCCGAGTTCCTGAAGCTGCGCAACCAGGACTTCGTGCAGTCGGCCAAGGCCGCGGGGCTGCCGCTGCGGTCGATCCTCTTCAAGCACATGCTGCCCAACGGCGTGACGCCGGTGCTGGTCGACGCGTCGTTCGCGATCGCCGCGGCGATCCTGATCGAGGCGATCCTGAGCTTCCTGGGCCTTGGCCCGGCGGACCAGGCGAGCTGGGGCAAGCTGCTGCGCGCGGCCAGCGACGAGTCGGGCTCGTTCAAGTGGTGGCTGGCGATCTTCCCGGGCGGCGCGATTTTCCTCACGGTGCTCGCTTACAACCTGATCGGCGAAACGATGCGCGACGCGATCGATCCCAAACTCAAGAAGGCCAGGGTCTGATGGGCATGCAACAGCCGCAATCCGGCGCCGAGAAGCCCCTGCTGACGGTCGAGGACCTCGCCGTCAGCTTCGACAACGGCTCGGGCCCGCGCATCCAGGCGGTCGACGGCGTCCGCATGACCATCTTCCCCAACCAGACACTCGCGGTGGTGGGGGAGTCGGGCTGCGGCAAGAGCGTCACCGCGATGAGCGCGCTCCAGCTCATCCCCAGGCCCCCCGGGCGCTTCGACCGCGGCGCGATCCGCTTCCGGACATCAGAAGAGCTCGGCTGGGGCGAGGTCGACCTGACAAGGCTGGAAGACCGGAGCATCCGCAAGATCCGCGGCAACGAGATCGCGATGATCTTCCAGGAGCCGATGACCAGCCTCAACCCGGTCTACTCCGTCGGCGACCAGATCCTCGAAGCGATCCTCCTGCACCAGCAGGTCACGCACGCCGAGGCGGTCGACATCGCCATCGACGCGATGCGCGCCGTCGGCATCCCCGAGGTCGAGGAACGCATCAAGGCGTACCCGCACCAGTTCTCCGGCGGCATGCGCCAGCGCGTGATGATCGCCATGGCCCTGGCCTGCCAGCCCCGCCTGCTGCTGGCCGACGAGCCGACGACGGCGCTGGATGTGACGATCCAGGCGCAGATCCTCGAGCTGCTCAAGGAGCTCAAGCGCACGCGGGACATGGCGATCATGCTCATCACCCACGACCTCGGCGTTGTGGCCGAGAACGCCGATGTCGTCTGCGTGATGTACGCCGGGCGCGTGGTCGAGTACGCGCCGGTCTTCGAGCTGTTCGACAACCCGATGCACCCCTACACGCGGGGCCTGCTGGCGAGCATCCCCAAGATGGCCGAGCGGCGCGACCGGCTCGTGACCATCCGCGAGATCGTCGAGGACGAGGCGCAGTTCAGGCGGCTTCCCGGAGGCGATCGGGGCGTCCGGCCTTGGTGGCCCTGGCACGACCCGCCTTCGGACATCTCGGCGCGGCCCGGTCCGGCGGGGGACTACCTCCTCCACGAGGTGGCGCCGAAGCACTGGGTGGGCCTCTGGCGGACCAAGGCGATGGCGGAGATGGACCACAGCTTCCCCGAGGTGAACTTCAGGGTCCCGATCAAGGCGAAGGCCGGCGTCGGCTGACATCCGGCGCGGCATCGGCGCCCTCCGGCATGCGTTCTTTCCACACCCGCGCGAGGGGCCGGCGCGGATGAACATCCCGACTCCGTGTCAACCCTGAATCGACACGAAGTCGGGCTGTCGATTCCTAAGTCGTTGTACAGCAACGACTTAGGCCTTTGCGAAACCTGAACACGAAATCTTTTGCTTGACCGTCCGGATAACCGACACGATGCTGGAGCGTGTTGTCAACAGGTCTTCCCCAGCGGCTTTGGCCCCGCCGCACGCCCTTTGACCGGGCCGGCCGGGCCCGGTGCAGATGCTCATGCGGGTGCTCTTTCTCTACGACGCTGCGTTCCTTGAACGCGAGGCCGAACTCGCCGCGAGGCTCGAGGTCGGTCTGGCCGACGAGGGAGTCCGCATCTTTCGGGGCGTGCCCGAGTCGCTGGTGGGCCGGTCGGAGGAGCATCTGGGCTCGCAGGAGATCGGCGTCCCCTCGCCCGGGCTGTTTGCGCCCGTGCGCATGCAGGCGACGCAGGTGCTGGCGCAGCTGCCCAAGTCCGGCGACGATCTCCCTGTCGATGTGATCCACGCCTTCGGCGAGCCGCTCTGGGCGCTGGGGGCTCGTCTTGCGCACAAGACCGGCGCGGCGCTGGCTTTGGAGGTTTGGAAATCGTCGCAGACGGCGCGGGCCGTCGGGCTGCGGATCGGGGGCTCGGGCGGGCGCGCGCCGGTGCTTCTGGCGCCGGATCAGGCGATCGCGTCGAGGCTCGAAGAGGCCGGGGCGCAGGGGCGGGTCCGCGTGACCCGATGGGGCGTGCACGCGGCCTCTGCGCCGAGGCCGATTCTTCGGCGTGACAGGACGATCGGGGTGGTCTTCATGATCTCGGGGCGTGATCCGCGAGCTTCCCGTGCCGCGTTGCTCGGCGCCAAGCGCCTGCTCGAGCACGACCCCGACGCGGTGCTCATCGCCGAGGCGGAGGCGGCGCACAAGACGGGCCTCTGGGCCGCGGCGGGCGACGCTTCGATGCTCCGCAATCTCTCGCTGATCGACCGCCTGGAACAGGGCCGGGACCTGCTGATGCGGGCCGACATGCTGCTCGTGCCCGAGGTCACCGGCGAGCATCGCTCGATGCTCCTCAGCGCGATGGGCTCGGGAATGCTGGTCGCCGCGGTGCCCGATCCCGACATCGATGCGATCGCGTGCGAGGGCGTGATGCGTCTGCAGGCGCAGACCGAGGAGGCGTGGGCGGGCCTGTTCGACGGCGTGCTGGGCGATGCGGACAGCGCAGAGCGTCAGGCCGCGGCCGGGTGGTCGTATGTCCGCCAGCAGCGTCGGGCGAGCACGCACATCGCTTCGGTGCTCGACGCGTACGAGTGGATGTGCTCGGGCGACAGCGTGCCGATCGGCGAGCACATGCCCCGGCAGTGACCCGCTCCTCCCTCGGGACGTCCTCGAACCCGCACGCGGGTGGCGAGCCGGTCCGGTAAGACAGCGCATCGGGCGTCCCCCGGAAACTATCACGACACGAAGCCTTGTACCCCGCCGGTTCGGGGGCATCTTCTGGTTGTAGGGATTGTTCGTGCTGCGCCGGCGGTGTCGTTGTCGTCGGCGTCCGCGATCGACCCTCGATCGGGTTTGCCACGAGCCCGGGCGGAACGGCCCGGGGAAAGAGAGAGAAGCGATGTCAGGGATGCTTGCCGCTGTTGCGGTCGTTTCGTTGGGTCAGTTCCAGTACCTGGGCCATGCGTATGAGTCGCACAGCCCCGAGCGTTTGATCGCGGCGCCGAGCCCGGTGGTCTACAACCGCGCCATGAACTGGTCGGGCGTCGAGCAGGTCGGGCGCGAGTGGCAGGGTCGCACGATCGTCGGGGGGCGGGCCCAGCATATGCCGTTGGCTTGGGGCAGGCCCGGCCCCGCTGCGTACGGCGCCGATGAGCACGATTTCCGCACGCTGCCGGCCCGCGTCGGCAATGTGCAGGTCGCGGTCAGCCCGTGGGTCGAGATCCCTCGGCACGGCAGCCTCGGGCGGATGGAGCGGGCCCGCCAGCTCTGGCTTCGCGAGCAGGGGTATGTCGGCGGGACGCGGGTCTTCCGCAACCCGGTCTACGACCGCCCCGCCGAGCACGCCAAGGCCGACCGCGACGAGACGCGCTGGCACATCATCCAGGTGCCGGTGCGGCGCGCCCCGCGTTTCGAGGTCCGGGCCGAGCCGGCCGGGGGCGTGACGCTGGTGACCTTGGGCGAGCCCGCTTCGTCGCCGGTGGTCGCCAGCGATCGCGAGCGTCGGGTCGTCACGGCCCCTGCTCAGCAGGACCGGCGGGTGGCCAAAGCGGACTGAACGATTCGGCACGGGCCTCCTTGCTGGAAGGGTGGGCGCCGGCGGACCGGGGAGGATCCCCGGCCCGCCGGGTGTCTTGGGGCGGCGGGGCAAAGCCCGAGCCCTTTGGACCGGACGACGGCCCGCGTCTAACATGAGGCCACTGCGGGGCGTAGCGCAGTTTGGTTAGCGCACTTGACTGGGGGTCAAGAGGTCGCTGGTTCGAATCCAGTCGCCCCGATTGCCGCCTTCGGCGGCAATAGAGCGGGAGAGGGTAGAGAGTCGAGAGTCGACTCGGTGCGGAAGGTTCCGGCCGAGCCGGCTCGATCGGCGAGGAGAGCTCTCCCGCGGTCGACTCTCGCCTTTCGACTCTCGTTCGTGCCAGGGACGAGCCATGGCCTTCGCATTCGAGAAGCTTCGGGTGTACCAGCGGGCGGTCGGCTTCGCCGATGATGTCTGCTCGCTGACCCGTGAACTCCCTCGCGGGTACTTCTTTCTCGCCGACCAACTCAATCGCGCTTCGCTCTCGATCGCGGCCAACATCGCCGAGGGCAACGGCCGTTTCACGATGGCGGACCGCAGGAACTTCTTCGGAATCGCTCGCGGGAGTGTCCAAGAGTGCGTTCCTCTTCTTGAACTCGCTTTGCGGCAGGGGCTCGTTTCGCCCGAGCGTCACGCCGAGTTGAAGGCCGAGCTCCAGGAGATCGCCAAAATGCTCTCCGGCCTCATCAACGGTGTTCAGAAGCGGGCCGTCTGATCGCTGAGGCTATTGCGGCGATCCCGGCGAGCCGGTAATCTGCTGCAACTTTGTCTGCGCCCAGGGCGGGGAGTTCAGCGATGCCGGTCAAGTATGCGGGGTTCTGGAAGCGGCTGTGCGCTGCGATTCTCGATGTGGTCGTGACGCTGCCGGTCTTGCTTCTGCTCGCGTGGCTGAACAGCATCTCGCGTGAGCTGGCGATGGTGCTGGTGCTGCCCACGGCCTTCTTCTTCTGGTTCTATGTCGTCGCGTTCCACGCGAGGTTCGGCGCGACACCGGGCAAGATGATCGTCAACATCAAGGTCGTCCGCGCCGATGACTACGCCAACATCGGTTGGTACGAGGCCTCGCTGCGGTCTGCCGTAGAGATCGGTTTCGCGGCCATCGGCCTGGTCGGGCAGCTCATCGCGCTCTCGAGGATGTCTTCCTCGGAGTACCAGCGTCTCGGCACGTTTGAGCGTGAGACAAAGCTCGCCGAACTGCAGCCCGAATGGATGCTCGTGCTGGAGGCGATGATGCATGTGTGGTACTGGAGCGAGATGATCGTGCTCCTCTTCAACAAGAGGAAGCGGGCGATCCACGACTTCATCGCGGGCACCGTCGTGATCCACAGCGAGACCCAGCCTCCGATCGCGCGGCCCGACCCCCACGCCCCGATGCCGGTCGACCAGATCCGTCAGTAGGCGGGGGTTCCGGATCCGCCCCCGCACGCGCGTACGATCTCTTGTCGGCGTGCGTCTGCCGCGTTCGCCGGCGGGAAAAGTGCAGGATCCGGCCCCATGAACCCCGCCCGACAGCCATCGACCGCCCCCGGCTCGCCCGGCGCACTCGCCTTTGACCCCGAGGCGATCCGCGCGCAGTTCCCGATGCTCGGCGCGACGATGAACGGCAAGCCGCTGGTGTACCTCGACAACGCCGCGACCACCCAGCGCCCCCGCGCCGTCATCGACAGCGTCGTCGAGCACTGGTCGAGCAGCAACGGCCCGGTCTCTCGCGGCGTGCACGCGCTGGGCAGCCTCGCGACCGAGAAGTACGAATCGGCGAGGACCGCCGCGGCCGCCCTGCTCAACGCCGAACCCGAAACCATCGTCTTCACCAAGGGCGTCACCGACGGGCTGAACCTCGTCGCGCGTTCGCTCGGCGACGAGCTGCTCGGCGAGGGCGACGAGGTCGTGGTGACCGAGCTGGAGCACCACTCGAACTTCCTGCCGTGGCGCCAGGCGTGCCTCCGGCGAGGGGCGGTGCTGCGTGTCGCGCCGATCACCGACAGCGGCGAGCTCGACATGGACGCGCTCCGGGCGATGGTCAACGAGCGCACGCGGATCGTCGCGGTGACGCATGTCTCCAATGTGCTCGGGACGGTCGTGCCCGTGTCGGAGATCGTTTCGATCGCGCGCGGCGTCGGCGCCGCGGTCGTCGTTGACGGGGCGCAGGCGCCCGGCCACCTCCCCGTCGATGTGCAGCGGCTCGGCTGCGACTTCTACGCGACCAGCGCCCACAAGATGTTCGGCCCCGCCGGCGTCGGCACGCTCTTCATGGCTTCACAGTGGGTCGACAGGCTTGAGCCGGCGCAGTTCGGCGGGGGCATGGTCGAGCTCGCCTCGGCCGAGGAGTCGACCTGGATCACCGGCCCGCACCGTTTCGAGGCGGGCACGCCCAACACCGAGGGGGCCGTGGGCCTGGCTTCCGCGGTCGCGTTTCTCGGGTCGTTCGATCGGGCGGCGGCACGCGCCCACGAGCACGCCCTGCGCGACGCGATCGTCGCGGGGCTCGGGGAGATCCCCAATGCCCGCGTGTACGCCCCGGCCGACGGGGCGCCGATCGTTTCGTTCGGGCTCGAAGGCGTGCACGCGCATGATCTGGCGACCGTGCTCGACGCCGAGGGCGTCGCGGTGCGCGCCGGGCACATGTGCTGCCAGCCCCTGATGCGTCGGCTCGGCGTGCCGGCGCTGACGCGGGCCTCGATCGCGCCGTACAACACCCACGCGGAGGTCGAGGCGCTGCTCGATGGCGTCCGCCGCGCGGGCCAACTCTTCGCCTGAGCCCGAACCATGCTCGAATCGCTCTACCAGCAGATCCTCCTGGACCACTCGCGCCACCCGTGCCACCACGGCAGGCCCGAACGCTTCGACGCCGAAGCCGAGGGCCACAACCCGATCTGCGGCGACAAGGTCCGCGTCTTTGTCACCCTCAACGACGACGGGATCGAGGAGGTCCGCTTCGAGGGCGCCGGGTGCGCGATCTCGCAGGCCTCGGCCTCGATGATGACCAACGCGCTCAGCGGGCTCTCGATCGAAGAGGCGACAGCCGTGCGTGCGGCGTTTCTCGATCTCGTTGCGGCGGCCGAGCCCGACAAATCGTCGGGCGAGCGGGTGAACGAGGAGCTGCGGTCGATGTCCGAGGTTCGGCGGTTTCCTGCACGGGTGAAGTGCGCGACCCTCGCGTGGCACGCGCTGGCGCGGGCGCTCGACGAGGCGCTCAATGGCTCGGGCGGGCCGCCTTCGGGGTCTGTCGGCGGCGGAAAAACGGGTTGACATCGCAATCGCACGCCGATAGCTTGAATTCTGCCGGGGGATCACAAGCCGCGTTCGCGGCGCCCGGCAGGGGTGTCGTGGGCGGCCGTCATGTCTGTGCGGCGGTCTGAAGCGACACGAAGAGGCTGTTTGTTCGCACGGTGATCGGTTTTCGCGCGAACGGCAGCGAGATTCGGGCCGGGGCCGATCCGGTGTGCAGGGGTGCGGGAGTCGAGTGTGACGCCAATTTTCAGGAGTGCGGACATGTTTGAACAAGCGGGTCGAAGGGGTAGATCGTTCTGGAACAGGCGGCATCGGAGCCGCGTCCGGCGGGGCTTCACGCTCATCGAGCTCCTGGTGGTGATCTCGATCATCGCGCTCCTGATCGGGATCCTGCTGCCCGCGCTGGCCGAGGCGCGCGGCATGGCCCGCCGCGTGCTGGACATGAGCAACAAGTCGCAGCTCTCCACCGCGATGAACACCTACAGCACCACCTACGAAGACCGCATCCCGAGCTTCACTTGGCGACCACGGATGACCCAGGGCGGGCAACCTTCTTGGGGCGGCAGCGATTACGCCGACATCCGCGCCCGGATGAACTCTCTGGACGGGAGCGGGCCCAACCCACCTGGTGGAGTACACAACGATGCCGCGGCGCTCCAGGCCGTCGACATCATGCGTCGTCGGACCGGCGGCGACCAGACCAGCGGCATGGCGATCATTCAGGGCTGGATCCCGCACTTCTGGTACTCGCACCTGGTCAAGCAGGACTTTCTTGCAGCAAGGCTGCCCGAGAAGCTGGTGGTCAGCACGGCCGACCGCCACCGTCTGAACTGGCAGCGGGACGCGGGCCGTCCGTTCATGGAGGATTTCTGGGCGCCCTTCCAGCCTCAGCCGACGCCGACGCTCTGGCGTTGGCTGTACTCCAGCTCGTATACGACCGTCCCCGCGGCGTACGACCTGAACCAGAGCCTCGGGATCCGTGAGCCGTTTCAGAGCCCGCGTGTTCGTGGTCGGATGTACCAGTCAACGATGGGCGCGAACTTCATCGTTGTGAATGGCTTAAACCGCCTTGGCGGCGCTCGACTGAGCGATGTCAGCTTCCCGACCCAGAAGGTCTACATGTACGACGAAGTGGACAGGCACTTCGCCCGCGAGGACCGCTACTTCGCCTTCCCGGACTCGCGCGTGCTTCTGGCCATGTTCGACGGCTCGGTGGACGCCCGGCGGACTGACACGACCAATCCAGGCTGGCAGCCTGTTGCGCCGCAGGCACCCATCCCAACCCGCCTGAACTATGTCGCCTCGATGGAGCCGGCCAGGCCTTGGAGGCCTCAGGTGCGCCAGCACGAGATGAGCATCGGTTCGAATCTCATTGCCCACTACCGCTGGACGCGCGGCGGCCTCAAAGGCGTCGATGTCGGCGGGCGTGAGATCAGCACAGGCCAGCCGATCAACTGACCCGCCTCGCGGGGTCGCTTGGAAGCAAAGCAACGGCGGCACGGGTGAAGACCCGTGCTGCTTTTCTTTAGGCCTCCGCGGTTCCTGCCGGCGCTGCCGTCGTCGGCGAAGCGGTGATATGCGTTGACATCTGGGGGAGGGCCCCGATAGATTGGGTGGTTCCGGGGTCTCCAAGCCGTGATCACGGCATCCAGGGGACGCGCTGAGGCGCGGTATGCGAGGCGTCTCGCCCGCCGCTTTCGCGTTCTGGGGGGAAGTCGGTGTGCTGCGGGGTGCCTGGGGGCACTCTGCCGGCCGGTGTCGGGATGTGGTGGGGTTGGTGCTCGGCCTGCAGTCGTCACGGGTGTGTGGCGAAGGAATGCGAACTGTGCCAGGAAAAACCGTCCGCCGTACCCGTTCGGGCTTCACGCTGATCGAGTTGTTGGTGGTCATTGCGATCATCGCGCTCTTGATCGGGATCCTGCTTCCCGCTCTGTCCTCGGCCCGCGGGATCGCCCGGCGTGTGCTTGACATGAGCAACAAGTCGCAGCTCGCCACCGCGATGAACACCTACAGCAGCGCCTATGAGGACCGCATCCCGTCCTTCACCTGGCGCCCGAGGATGAGCGGCGGCGGCCGGCCGAGCTGGAACGGTTCTGATTATGCAGACATCCGCGACAGAATGAACGCTCTGAATGGGACCGCCCACGGCTCGCACAACGACGCCGCGGCGCTCCAGGCCATCGACATCATGCGTCGGCGCACGGGCAACGAGCAGGAGCAGATGCCGATGATCCAGAGTTGGATCCCGCATGTCTGGTACTCGCATCTGGTCAAGCAGGACTTCCTCGCCGCCCGCCTGCCCGAGAAGCTGGTGGTCAGCACGGCCGACCGCCACCGCCTGAACTGGCAGCGCGACGCGGGGCGTCTGTACATGGAGGACTTCTGGGCGCCGTTTCAGCCCCCGCCGGTTGGGAGCCTGTGGCGTTGGATCTATTCGAGTTCGTACCTGGTCGTTCCCGCCTCGTTCGATGTCAACCAGAGCCACGGGCTCCGTGAGGGGCCGGCGAGCAATCGCGTGCGCGGCCGGATGTTCCAGGCTCAGGGGAGCGCCGCAAACACGATCTATGTCAACGAGTTCAACCGGCTCGGCGGCGTCCGTATGAGCGATGTCTCGTTCCCGACCCAGAAAGTCTACATGTACGACGAGGTCGATCGCCACTTCGCCCGCCGGGATCGGTACTACGCGTTCCCCGACTCGCGTGTGCTGCTGGCGATGTTCGATGGTTCGGTCACCGCCGAACGCACGGACAAAACGAATCCGGGCTGGCAGCCGAACGCTCCTCAGGCGCCGGCCCCGTCACGCTTCAACTATGTCGCATCCATGGATCCGAACCGGCCTTGGCGCCCGCAGGTCGCAGAGCACGAGACGGACATGGGCACGAGCCTGATCGCCCACTACCGCTGGACGCGCGGCGGTCTCAAGGGCATCGATGTCGGCGGGCGTGAGATCAGCACCGGCCAGCCGATCAACTGACGCAGCGCAGGTGCGCAGGCGATGGACCGTGCCGCTTTGCTTCTGGCATGAAGTCGTGGGGTTCAAGCCCCGCCGGGGATGCCGAGCCGCTGCAGCACGACGCGCACCGGGCCGGGCTGTGTCTCGCGGGCCTGCTCGCGGCGGTTGCCGGGCAGGGCGTCGATCGCGTCCGACGGCGTTTCGAAGCCGCCGGAGGGCTCCAGCGCCGTCTCGAACCATTCGTCCCAGTGCCGGTCCAGGCGGCGCACGACGCTGGTGGGGGGGATGAAGGGCTCGTCGGCCGGGAGGCCGGTGATCAGGCGGTAGCCGATCTCGGCGATCGAGCGAGTCTCGTCGCGGAGCAGCTCGGAGCTCTGGCCGGTGCGTCCGCCGATGGCCAGGCGGAGGCCGGCGAGCTCGATGAAGACCGAGCCGCGCCGGTCGACCATGACCTCGTCGAGGCCGAGCTCGCCGTGGGGCATGCCCGCGGCGTGTGTGCACGAGGTTGCGTCGAGAAGCTGGAGGATCGCCCGTTCTGCCTCGAAGGCGCCCATCTGGCCGCCCTTGAGGTCCAGCAGGTCGGCGAGGGTGAGCAGGCCGTCCTGGTTGCCGGTGTAGGGGGTGACGACGAGGGGGCGTCCGCCGGGAGCGAACGAAAAGTTCTCGACGCTGAGCAGGTGGGGGTGGCGGATGTGGCTCATCCGCTCCAGCGCCGCGGTGAGGCGGCGCTGCTGGGCGCGATCGGTGCAGGCGCTGCTGAAGCGGTGCACAACGAAGCTGCCCTTGCTGCGCACATGGAGTGCGAGATAGCGGTCGGCGAGCATGCTCGGGCCAAGGCTTCGGACAAGCTGGTATGGCCCGAAGTACGCCCGGTCTGGAAGATCATCCATCGACGCGTTCCCTGTCGCCCGTTCGATCGAGCTCCGCCGATCGTTCCGGGCCGCTGGATCTCGCCCGGGACCACTCTGGCCGACCCGGGGATCCCTTCCCCGACAAGACCCCGATGGTAGGGTCTTTACACAGCACTGTCATCGGGTGTCGGCTGGGGGCGAGGCTGAAAGTTCACGAGAATCCGGACAAACACCTACATCAGGTGGGTTCATTTCTGTGGGACCATGCGATGCCGAGGGCCAGGAGGGGCAGGGGAGGGGGGCAGGGGAAGAGCGCGGGGAGCCGGGCGCGGGGGTGCGTTCGGTCTTCGGCAGAGGTTTGGATTCAGGAGCCGCTGAAAGCGAAAGCAAGCCGCGGCCGAAGGCCGCCTGATCCTCCAGCGCCCCGCGCCCCACACCCCGCGCCCTCTTGCTTCCCACTTCTCCCCCTCCTCCCCCTACAATTTCCCACGCACGGGA
>REET01000170.1 GCA_007694925.1 Phycisphaerales bacterium
GCTGCACCCCGCACATCGGCTACCTCCACTCGGGCTTCGAGAAGCTCGGCGAGCACCTGGACTACAACCAGTATGTCACCATCGTCTCGCGGATGAACTACCTCTCGCCGATCAGCAACGACATCTGCTGGCACCACGCCGTCGAGACGCTCTTCGGCATCGACATCACGCCCCGCTGCAAGGTCCTGCGGACGATCATGGCCGAGCTGGGGCGGATCCAGGACCACCTGCTCAACCTCGCCGCCGCGGCACTCGACCTGGGCGCGTTCACCGGCTTCCTCTACGGCTTCAACCCCCGCGAGAAGATCTACGACATCTGCGACTACATCTCCGGCCAGCGCTTCCACCCGGACTGGACGCGCGTGGGCGGGCTGATGCGCGACCTGCCCGACGAGGAAGTCTTCAAAGGGATGGTCAAGAACTTCATCCGCGATGATTTGCCGCAGGTGCTCAAGGAGCTCGAAGGCCTGCTGGTGCGGAACCGGATCTTCTACGACCGGACGCGCGGGATCGGCGTGATGACCAAGGACCAGGCGATCGGCTGGAGCGTGTCGGGCCCGCTCGCCCGCGCCTCGGGCGTCAAGCGCGACCTGCGCAAGGACGAGCCCTACCTCTGCTACGCCGACAACTGGGACGGCCAGGGCGCAGAGGCCGTGAAGTTCTCGGTGCCCGTCGCGACCGACGGCGATGTCTACAGCCGCTTCCTCGTCCGCATGGAGGAGGTCAAGCAGGCGGTCAAGATCATCGAGCAGCTCATCGACAACATCCCAGGCGGGCCCGTCGACACCTTCGCCGACGGCAAGCTCGTCAAGCCGCGCAAGGAAGATGTCTACGGCTCCATCGAGGGCCTCATCCAGCACTTCGAGCTGATCATGACCAACCGGGGCTGGGAGCCGCCGATCGCCGAGGCCTACGGCTGCCAGGAAACGGCCAACGGCGAGCTGGGCTACTACATCGTCTCCGACGGCGGCCCGCGCGCCTGGCGTGTCAAAACCCGCGCGCCGAGCTTCAACAACTACCAGGTCATGGCCATGCTCAGCGAGGGCCACATGCTCGGCGACATCGTCGCGATCCTCGGCTCGCTGAACATCGTCGCGGCCGAGCTGGATCGATAGCGCGGGGCGCGGGGCGCGGGGCGCGGGGCGCGGGGCGCGGGGCGCGGGGCGCGGACAGATCGTGGCCCGGGCGTCTCGTCCGGGCGAACATCCCACCATTAGTCCTTCGATGTCACGCGGGCACGAGCCGAGAAAGCGGAAGGTCGACCGGTCGATCAGCTTTCTTCGAAGTAGTCGGAGTCCAATCGCTTGATCTCAAGCGTCTTCACCGTCGATACGCCTACGCCGAAGTCGACCATGTAGCTCGCAAGCAACTGGCCATCGATCAACACAATCCTCTTGCCGATCTGACTGACATACTCGCGAGCCGTATCAGCGAAGGTCGAGGTCGTGATGAAAACGCCCTTGTGGGCTCTGCGGCCCTCGATGCTGCCCACGAAGGACTGGATCTCTTTCCTCCCGACAGTGCCGTTCGTCCACCGCTTCGCTTGGACATAGATTGTGTCCAAGCCGAGGCGATCCTCGTTGATCACCCCATCGATCCCGCCGTCGTGACTCTTGCCGGTCTGCTGGGCGGCATCGATGTACCTGCCCCCGTATCCCATAGCGACGAGCACATCCAGCACAATCCGCTCAAACTGCTGGGGATCGACAACCTTCAGTTGTTCGAGAATCTCCGCTACCAAGGACTCTCGAAGCTCCGCGAAAGCCGACTCGAGCTGCTCGTCCGGCGTGGCCGAATCGTCCCGATCGCCGCTGTTGCTGTCGCCGGTTCGCTCTTGATTGTTTCGCCCCGCCGCCTTGAACTCGTGGTACTCGGGAAATCGGGAAAGCAAGTCGCGATCGACTCTCGGCGGGTTCTCGGCCAGCACCTCTCGTCCGCGAGGCGTGATGCGAATCCACCCGCGCCTTGTGCTCTCCAGCAGGCCGGACTTGCGAAGATAGACCGACGCCCAGTTCACACGGTTCCGAAACTTTTTGGCCTTTCCGCTCGGAAGCAACGCCGCAAGCTGTTCTTTGCTCAGCGAAAGCTGCTCGCCCAGTAGGTCAGTCGCTTCGCCGATCTGATGCTCCTTGCCGTCGCTCGCCAGACGAAGCAGGGGCAGCATCAAGTCTTCATATGTTGGAAACGACATGAGAGCCTCCCGGTGCACGAGCCCCACAAGCTTACTCCATCATCGACGACGCCGGCGGCAGGCTCTCAAGGTACCGCTTGTGCACATCGAGGTAGTGCTTCCGATAGATCGCGTCGATCTCGTCGGGGTCGGGGAAGCGGTCTGAGAAGCCGGGGCGTTCGTCGTCGAGGCTGCTCTTGGCGGCGCTGATCAGGTGGGCCAGGAGTGTCCGCGGGTCTTCGGTGCCCACCGCCACGCGCGTCGTTGTCGGCGTGATCCCCGCGTCCGCCAGCGCCTCGCGGCTCATCTCGCTGTGGCTGGTGATCGCCGGGCAGAGGCAGATCGTGTTCGTCTGCCCCAAGGAGACCTGGTGCCCGAAGGCCGGGTCGAGCGCATCGAAGAACCGCTCGAAGACGGTGCGTGAGAAGATGCCCTCGGGCTTGTCCGGGCCGCCCTCGAAGTCGAAGGTGAACAGCGGCGCCGGCAGGCCCAGGAACAGGCACTTCTTGAGGATCGGGCCGTTGGGGTTGCCCGGCGCAGCCGAGCAGCAGACATTCACATCCGGGTGCTCGCTGAGCGCCTCGGCCATGGTCAGTGTGTTGATGCACTTCTGGAGCATGCGGAGCTCCAGCGTCTGGATGCCCGCGATGACCTCCGAAGCTTTGTCCGCGTCGAGGAACGCGCCCTTGATGTAATACACATTCCAGAAGAGCGTCTCGTCCCAGTTCCAGGTGCGTTCGCTCCCGTCGACATCCGGCCCCTTCACCGAGTCGTGCTTGCCCATGAACATGCGCTCGTTGCGTCCGATCGCGACGCCGGCGGTCGTGCCCCCGTGCCCGGAGAGGTCCTTGGTGTAGCTGTGGATGACAAAGTCCGGGCGCTCCAGCGGGTCTTCTCGCTGCAGCGGGCGGTGCAGGAAGGGCGTGCCGACCGTCGAGTCGCAGATGACCGTCAAGCCCCGCTCGTGCGCCGCCTTGCAGATCGCCGGGACATCGAGCACATACCCGTGCGGGTTGCAGGGCGACTCCAGATACACATAGATCTGGCGTCCGTCTTCGAGCCGCGCCCGCTCCTTCTGCTCGACCTTTTCGAGCGCCTTGAGGAAGGCGGCCTCGTCGTAGCCGTCGAAGAAGTGCAGACCGACATCGAGGTTCGAGACCTTCGCGAACCAGTCGTGCATGAGCTGGTAGGTCCCGCCGTAGACATTCCGGCTGGTCAGAATCACATCGCGATAGCCGACGAGGTGGCTGAGCACCGCGTCGACGGCGGCCATGCCCGAGTTGAAGTTCCAGGCGAGGTACTCGTTGGCCCGCGATCCCGCCTCGATGTCGACGATGAAGTTCGCCAGGCTGATGCTCGTGGGGTTCAGCAGGCGGCTGTAGACCTCCAGCATCAATTCCTTGCCCTGGAACGCGTCGTCGACCCACTCGGCGCAGGCGTAGATGTAGGTCGCGGTGCGCGTCACCACCGGGCGGGCGCTGAAGAGCGCCGTCACATTGTCGAAGATCGGGTAAGGCCCGCGCCGCGAACGCTGGCCCGGCTCGGTCACCAGCGACTGGTAGGTCGCCCTGAACGGGTGCTGCAGCGTGTCGAGGATTTTGCCGAGCTGGAAGCAGAGAAACTTCTGGGCCGCAAAACGCTCGACCCGGTCGACGCGGCTCATCCCTTTGAGCTCGGCGACGCCGATCTCCCACATGCGTCGCATGTCGGCGTGGGCGGAGTACAGGCTGCGTGTGAAGCTCGCCAGCGTGCGCCCGTACTCGCTGTCGGGATCGACGCCGAAGTGTTCGAGCTGTTCGGCGACCAGGCCGTCGAGATCCGAGGCCTCGGTCGTCTTTCGCCTGGGGCTGATCTCGCGGGCGAGCTCGAAGTCGCTGGCGGCTGCGGCGATCCTGTCCATCGGTGTTTGGGCGCTGGTCAAGGGCGGGCTCCGGTTGGCTGTTCTCGTTTCGCGTCATCGTAGAGCATCCGGCCAATGCCCGGATCCGCCCGCACCCTTGTCCCCCCATAGACTCAGACCCCTCGTCCAGCCCGGGCGCGGGGCGAACCGATGACGCTCGCGAGAGGACCGCGATGACCGTTGCACAGGCCGCTCCAGCCGGCGGCTTTCCCATCATTTTCGGACTGATCGTCATCGCGATCGTCGTGGTCGTGGCGATCGTTCTCGTCACTGCGCTGCGCCGCATGCTGGGGGGCGTGCACAAGCCCCGGAGCTTCACCGCCGTCACCGAGGTCACGCTCTCGGGCGCAGACATCGGCGAGGTCTGGAGAGCGCTGGCCGATGTCGAGAACGAGTCCAGCAGGCCTCAGGGCACCTCGTTCAGATGGCTCGACGAGGGACGCACGCTCTACCGCTTCGAAGACAGCGGCGGCAACGGCATCACATGGCTCATCATCGAAGAGAAAGCGCCGACCCGCAGCGTCCGCCAATACGAGCTGGACGCCATGCCCATGCGCGGCATCGTCGAGGTCGACCTCGACCGATCCGGCGCCGGCGTGAACCTCACCATCACCCACCACTGCGACATCCCGGGCATCATCGCCATGATGCTCAGAAGGCGCCCCAACGCCGAGCACTCGATGGCGGGCGACCTCGTCGGCGACATCGTCCGCAGGCTCGGCCACGAAGAGCCCCCCGAGATCCGCCCCGTCGACATCGCAGAGTCGCCCGAGCCCCTCGTCGAACCCTTGGACCTCGACCCGGAGCTTTTCGGGAGCGAGGCCCAGACCGATCCCAGGCCCGAGTCCGAGCGGGCCTGACGGGTTGTAGACTCACCCCATGAGCACCACGCACCGGGCCCGCGCCTACGCGAAGGTCAACCTGGCCCTCGCCGTCGGCCCCCCCGTCACGGGCCACGGGCCCAAGGCCGGCTGGCACCGCATCGCCTCGTGGATGCACGCGATCGATCTCTCCGACGACATCGAGGCGGAACAGATCGCCGGCGATGTCCCGCCCGCCGACCGCTTCGATCTCCGCTGGGCCGACGACGCGCCGCTCAACGCCGGCGAGCCGCTCGGATGGCCGATCGAAAAGGACCTCGTCTTTAAAGCGGTCCAAGCGCTGGAACAAGCGGTCGGCAGAGCCCTCCCCACGAAGATCAACCTGCGCAAGCGCATCCCGGGCGGCGGCGGGCTCGGAGGGGGCTCGGCGAACGCCGCGGCGGCGCTCACACTCACCGCCAAGGCCCACGCCCTGAGCCTGACCGACCGGGAACTCGCCGACATCGCCGCGACCGTCGGCAGCGATGTCGCCTATTTCCTCGATGCTGAGTCGGGGGCGGATTCGCCGCCAAGGCCCGCGATCGTCGAGGGCTTCGGCGACCGGATCACACGCCTGGAACGCTGCGAGGCGGTACTGCTGCTGATCCTCCCGCCATTCGGCTGCGCCACCGGCGCCGTCTACAAGGACTACGACGAGCACATGCGCCGCGACAAACGGGGCTTCGACCGCAAAGGCATCGAGGAGGCCTCCGCCACCGGCGCCCCCGAGGCCGACCTGTGCATGAACGACCTGACGCACGCGGCGATCCGCGTCGAACCCCGCCTGGCGGGGATCATCGAGCGGGCCGAAGCCGTCGCCGGCGCCGACCGCGTCCGCATGTCCGGCTCGGGCAGCACGCTTTTCGTGCTTGTGTCGGCCAGCGAGGCCGGGACCATCGAGCAGGAGCTCGCCCGCGTGCTCCATGGAGACGGCGCGACCATCATCAGAACAAGGCTCGTCTGAGCCGCTTTGTGGGCCCCGGCGGGGGCACGCCGGATTCTGCGGCACTAGACTCGCCCGCACCGTTTTCCCGCAGGAGGCTCTCTGTATGCAGCCCGACACAGGCGAACCCGGCCAGCCGGGCGAGCGCGTCATCGGCATCGACCTGGGCGGCACCAATGTCCAGATCGGCGTGGTCGAGTTTGGGGACGAACCGGGCTACCGCGTCGTCGGACGCGAGAAACGCAAGACCAAGCCCGACCAGGGCGTCGAGACCGTGATCGAACGCGTCGCCAAGGGCGTCGAGAAAGCGTGCGAGCTCGCGGGCATCAAGCCGTCGCAGGCCGCCGCGATCGGCGTCGGAGCGCCGGGCGTCGTTGAGCCCCACCAGGGCGTGGTGCTCGAAGCGGTGAACCTGCGCTGGGACGAGGTCCCCCTGGCCGAACGCCTGAGCGAGCGCCTCGGAACGCCGGTGTATGTCGACAACGATGTCAACGCCGCGGTCTTTGGTGAGCACCGCCTCGGCTCGGGTCGCGGCGCCTCGCACATGCTGGGGGTCTGGGTCGGCACAGGGATCGGGGGCGGGCTGATCTTGGGCGGCGACCTCTACTACGGGCACTTCCTCACCGCCGGCGAGGTCGGCCACATGCTCGCCATCCCCTACAACCCCGCCGGCTCGCGCTCGCTGGAGCACAACTGCTCGCGGTCGGCGATCGTCGAGCGGCTCGTCAAGCTCATCCGCTCTAACCGCAAGAGCCTCCTGACCGACCTCGTCGAGGACGACTTCTCGCAGATCCGCTCGGGCGTGATCGCCCAGGCCTACCGCGCCGGCGACCCGCTCGTTGTCGAGGTGATCGAGGAGTCCGCCCGCCTCCTGGGCACCCACCTGGCGGGGATCCACTCGCTGCTCTCGCTGGAGCGGATCGTGCTCGGGGGTGGGCTGGTCGAGGCCCTGGGCACCCCGTATGTCCACATCGTCGCAGAGGAGCTGCGCCGGTCGGCCTTCCCCGACAAGATCAAGGGCGTCGAGGTCGTCGCCAGCCGCCTGGAAGACGACGCGGGCATCCTCGGCGCCGCGATGCTCGCCCGCGAGCGCCTCGGCGACCCCGCCTACTCCCGCTGAACGGCGTCCCCTCGCCGTGCCGAACCCCGACCGTCCCGGCTCGGGTATGCTCGGGAGATGCCGACCCCCCGATTCCTGCTGCCCGCGATCCTCTCGTTCGCCTGCGCAAGCCCCACGCTCGCCGAGCAACGGCGTGATCTCTCCGGGGTCACGCCCGAGTCGCTCGCCGGCGTGATCAGTGCACTGCCCGAGCAGCGCGCCGTCCAGGGGGGCGAGGCCTATATCGAAGGCCTGCGGGCGACCGAAGACTGGCTGATCGAGCAGCTCGAAGGCTTCGGGTACAAGGTGCAGACCCAGGAGGTCCGCTATGTCCCCCACCGGCGGGCCCGCGGGGGCGAGGGCCGCGAGGTCGTGGTCACACGGAACATCTGGGCGGATCTGCCCGGCAGCCAGACGCCCGACGAGGTCGTGATCTTCTCCGCCCATTTCGACGCCGTGCCCGGCAGCCCGGGCGCCAACGACAACGGCTCGGGCGTGGCGGCGGTCCTGGAAGGGGCCCGCGTGCTCGCCGGCGAGCCGGCGCCGCGGACGATCCGCTTCATGTTCTTCACGGCCGAGGAGTTCGGGCTGATCGGCTCGCGCCAGTATGTCGCCCAGGTGCTGACGCCCAAGCTCGAATCGGGCGAGGAACGCTTCATCGGGTGCGTCAATCTGGATGTGATGGGGTATTACTCAGACGAGCCGGGCAGCCAGCGCCACCCGCGGGGCTTCCCGGGCGACCCCGACGCGCCGGGAGACTTTGTCGCGGTGCTCTCGTTCGCGGCCCAGGCCGACTTCCTCCGCGAGGTCGCCACGGGCATGCGTCGGGCCGAGCCGGAGGTGAAGATCCTGTCGACGGAGTTCCTCCCGCTCCCCCTGCCCGACATGATGCGGTCCGACCACGCCCCGTTCTGGAACGCGGGGCTCCCGGCGGTGCACCTGACCGACACGGCCAACTTCCGCTACGACCATTACCACCGCTCGACGGACACGCTCGACAAGCTGAACCTGCCCGTGTACGCGCAGGTTTCGCGTGCCGCGATCGGGGCGGTGGTGCACCTGGCCTCGCCCGAGTCCCCCCAAGAAAGGGACGCGGAGGACGACGCGGGCGCGAACCGGTAGCGTGATGGCAACGAAAAGGCGGCGGCGCCTTGAAGGTCGCCGCCGCCTCGGAGCTGCAGGCATGGCCGAATTGTGTTCAGGCCCCCGACGGGGCGCAAGATCAGCCGAAGACGATTTCGTCGTCGATCATCTCGTTGAGGGCGGCGTCGAGCTTCTCTGGTGTGTCGTAGGTTCCGGCCTCGATCTGAGAGCGAACATCGTTGATGAGGTCGACGCGGAGGACACCGGTTTCGCGCAAACGCTGCAGGAAAGCGTTGAGCGGGTCGGTGTCGGCACGGTCTGCGCCCCGCTCGACGCGCGACGACGCCGAGGCCTCCGGTTCGGTGCGGCCCGCCGCGGTGCGCCCCGGGCTCTCGATGCGGGCGGCGGGCTGGGAGTTGATCGGAGTGATGTCGGTCATCTGGAGTCCACCTCCTCGGCCGGCGGTTTGCCGGCCCGACCCTCGTGTAGGGGTCGATGTTTTGATCTGTGCCCTCCGGCGGTCGGTCGCCCGCTCCGCGGGCCGCGTACTCATTTGCTCTGGCAAGGCTTATCGTCCCCGGGAACGAAAAGGCTCCAAAACAGATGTGCAGGTGCTCAATGATGCAAGTCCAGTATTCACAACGACTTATGAGAATAACGACCCAACGGACGCGGGACTTTTTTTCACGATCTCGCGCTGAATCCCGGATCGCGCTTCAGCCACTGACAGTACGCTGTCGTTCGTGGCGTGTTCGCTATCCCCGGCTCCGGTGGAGCCTTGCCGGGGGTCTGTTGGTGGGCCATCTGGTGATGGCCGGCTGCGCAGGGGGCGGCGGCTCGACTCAGGCCCAGTCCGGCGCGGGCCAGAGCCAGGTCGGGTCGGAACTCTTCGGCTCACGCACCGGCGGGGCGCGGGGGGGGCGCGGGGGGTCCGCATCCCAGGACGATTCGGGCTGGTCGATCGTGATCGCCCACTTCCCCGCCGATGAAGACGGCGCCCAACGCGCAAATTACGCGCTCCAGCGCGTCCGCACCGCCGGACGCCTCCCCGAGGCCCGCCTGGAAGACCGGGGCGACCGCATCGTCATCGCTTATGGCAACTATCGCGAGCTCAACGATCCACGCGCCCGCGAGGATCTGCAGCGGATCCGAGGCATCACCATCGACGATGAACGCCCCTATTCAAGGGCGATCATCGGCCCGCCCCAGGTCCGCGAGGTCTACGGCGAGATCCCCGAGTTCGACCTGCGCAACGCTCGGCAGTACCACGGCCAGGACAAGGCGTTCACCCTCCAGATCGCCATCTACGGGCGTCAGGACGGGGGCCGCCCCTCCGACCGGGAGCTCGCCGAGATCAGGAGGACGGCCGAGACCGCCGTCGCCGGGCTCCGGCGTGAGGGTCAGGAGGCCTTCTACTTCCACGGGTCGACCCGCAGCTCGGTGACCGTCGGGCTCTTTACAGAGGGTGAGGTCGGCGGGCGGGGGGCCGACGGCGTGATGCGCAGCGAGAGCATGAGGCTCCGCGAGGTCAGGCGCGAGCACCCCAACAACCTGCTCAACGGCCAGGGCATCCGCGAGCGGATCCCGGGCACGCGAGGCAACGCCGAGCGGAACTTCCGGCTGCAGCCGAGCCAGCTCGTGATGGTGCCGCAGAGTTCGTAGCCGCGGCCGGCCCGGGGTCGGGCGGTCCGTATCATCCTTCCCGATGCCCCGACTGCCCTGGACTTTGTGGACGCACCTGACGCTCGAACTGTGGCGTCTGCTCCTGCTGTCGACCGCGGTGGTCCTGGTGGTGATCTGCTTTGCGATCTCCGTGAAGCCCCTGTCCGACGGGCTGCTGCAGCCTCTGGACACGCCGCTGTTCATGCTGCTGGCGATGCCGCCGATGCTGGCGTACGCGTTGCCCTTTGCGGCGGGGTTCGCGGCGACGATGGTCTACCACCGGCACACGCAGGAGAACGCGGTGCTGGCCGCCCACGCGGGGGGGGTCTCCCACCACGCGATCGTGGCGCCCGCGCTGGCCACGGCGATCGTGCTGGCGGGCGTGATGGGGGTGATGAACGAGCAGGTGATCCCCCGCTTCCTCAATTCGATGGAGACGCTGGTCGCCCGCGATGTGCAGCGGATCATCACGCGGTCGGTCGACAACGGAGAGCCGATCCGGTTCGGCAATGTGGCGCTGCACGCCGCCAGCGCGACCTCGCTCGGGCCCGACCGCAGCGTGGGGGCTTACGAGCGGATCCGCCTTCGCGAGGTGGCGCTGGTGCGGACAGAACGCGTCGCGCCGCCCGAGGACGACCCCGACGCGCCGACGATGAAGATCGAGTCGGAGCTGACAGCGACCGAGGCGATCGTCTGGCTCTTCCGCGCCGAATCGATCGCCGACGATGACGACCCGGCGGCCCAGAGCGGGACGCTGGCGTTCATCGACCTCGCCGAGACGGTCGGTCGTCGCGGTCGTGATGTGCCGATCGCGCGGGCGCAGCGCTTCCGCACCGGTCCCTACGCGATCGGCGGGACCTTCGAGAACAATGTCAAGTACATGACCTATCGGGACCTGCGCGACCTGCCGCAGAACCCCGAGCGGATGGACTACATCCAGTCGCGCAAGCGCGAGCTGGCGTTCCACCTCGCCCGCCTCGAAGCGCTCGAGGCGATCGACGATCAGCTCCGCTCCGAGGGCGGCGTGCGACTGCGCGACCAGCTCGGGCGGACGGTGCTCGTCAGCGGCAAGGGGCTCACCCCGCGCCCGCGCGGGCACCTGATCGAGCAGGCCGCGGACGGGCCGGTGCGCATCGAACGCTTCGACCCCGAGGGCCGGACGATCCGGTGGGAGTCGGACCGCGCGTTTTTCGACGCCGCCGTCGAGGGCGAGCGCGAGTTCCGCAGCCTGGAACTCACCCTCTCGCTCATGGGCGCTTCGGCGGTGACGGGCGACCAACTCGGCGCCGCGGGCAAGCGCGACCAGCTCGATTTCCCCGCGCTCACGCTCTGGTTCGACCCGACCGCGGAGTTCATGGAGCGGCCGATCCCCGAGCTGCTGGCCGAGGCCGACCGGCGGATCGAGGCCGAGTCGTGGGGCGCAGGCACGCTGGTCGGCCCTCGCCACGAGCTGGAAGGGCGCGTGAGCCAGCTCGAAGACGAGGTCTTCAGCAAGATCCACGAGCGGGCGGGGCTCTCGCTGAGCGTGATCGTGGTGATGATGGCCGGCACGATCGCGGCGATGCGCCTCCGCCACAGTGACCCCCTCTCCGTCTACCTCCTGAGCTTCATCCCGGCCCTGATCATCCTCGCCTCGGTCTCGGGCGGGCAGAACATGCTCTACCGCCAGGGGATCGAGGGCCTCTTCGTGCTCTGGGGCGGGATTGTCGTCATGGGCGCGTTCACGATCGTCGGGTACCGCGGGCTGGTGCGGCACTGACGCGTGGAGGCCAAGCGGGAACAACCCCTCCTCGGCAGTGACCGGGCCCTCGCGGGACTCGGGCCGATGCTGCTGCTCGTCGCCATCGTCACGGCCCTGCGCCTGCTCTCGCTCTGGCTGGTCGTCCCGTACGACCTCGTGCAGGACGAGGCGCACTATTGGCTCTGGAGCCAGCACCCCGGCTGGTCGTATTACTCCAAGGGCCCGGGCATCGCCTGGGCGATCTGGCTCGGGACGGCCGCCTTCGGCGACACGGTCTTCGGCGTGCGCTGGCTCGCCCCCGTCGCGGGCGCGATCGGCGCGATCTGCGTCGGGCTGCTGGCCAAGTGGGCGTCTGGCGACCGGCGCGCGGCGGTGTACGGCGCCGCCGTCTTCATGCTCCTGCCCGCGACGCAGGCGACCACGCTCTTCATGACGATCGACGGGCCCTACATCGCCTGCTGGGCGCTGGCGTGCCTGTGTGCGTGGCGGGCGCTGCGCACCGGCTCGGCGTCGGCGTGGGGCGCGACGGGCCTTGCGATCGCCGCGGGGTTCCTTTTCAAGTACACCATGCTGCTGTTCATCCCGGGGCTGCTGGTCTTCCTGCTGCTGGACCGGCGGGCGCGTGCGGCGCTGCGGCTCGGGCCGGTGCTGATCGGTGTCGCGTGCGCCTCGCTCGGGCTGATCCCTGTCCTGATCTGGAACAGCCAGAACGGCTGGGCGACGGTGCTGCACCTGATGGGGCACCTGCGTCTGGAGGGCGGGGACATCCCGGCAGAGCGCCTCGAACGCGCCGAGCCTTACAGCCCCCTCTGGACGCTGGAGTACCTCGGCCTGCAGATCCTCGTCGCCGGGCCGGCGCTGGCCCTTGCGGCGATCGGCTTCGGCTACGCCCTGAAGAAACGACGCTCCAAACCCGTGCTCTGGCGGGCGCAGCTCTACTGCTGGTCGATCGGGCTCTCGCAGATCCTCTTTTACTTCGTTGTCAGCTTCTTCACGCCCACGCAGGGCAACTGGACGCTCGCGGCGTATGTCACGCTCAGCGCCTCGGCGGGGATGTGGCTGCCCGTCGCGATGCGCCGGTACCGCTGGCGCGTGCGGATGTGGAAAGCGCTGCCAGAGCCCCGCCCGAGGGCCGGGATGCTCCGCCGCTCGCCCGAGACGCACTCGCAGGCGCTCTGGCACTGGACGATCGGGGTGGGGATCTTCGTCGGGCTCTCGCTGCAGTACCTGCCGGCGTACCGGCTGCTGCCGTTCGTGGGCGACAGGTTGCCTCTAGGCCGTCTGGAGCGCGGGCCGGTGCTCGCCGAGGGCGTGCAGGAACGCCTCGAAGAGCTCAGAGCACAAGACAACCCCGCGGGGCCCCCTGTGGTGATGACCGGGCACTACGGGACTTCGAGCCTGCTCTCCTGGCTCTTGCCCGGGCGTCCTGTGGTGCATGCCGCCAGCGCCCAGTTCCCGAGCGTGCCCGAGGAGGGGCTGTTCCCGGGGCGCAAGAGCCAGCTCGACTTCTGGCCCGAGTGGTCGCTGGACGAGCAGACGCCGGCGCTCATCGGGCGGGACGCGGTGATCGTCGGCGGCGGGTACGAGCAGTGGAAGCCCGCCTTCGACCGCGTCGAGGGCCTGCCCGGCAACGACCGACGCGACCGGCCGACATTCATCGGCTACGGGTTCAGGGGGTTCGGGCAGGAACTGCCGCGGGACGCGTCGGGCGGGGAACGGGAGTAGTCTTTGCGACCCATGGTCCCGATCGACGCCTACACACGACACCGGCGCAAGGTGCGCGCCTTCCACCTCGGCGCGATCTTCGCGCTGGTGCTCCTGGTGGCGCACCTGCTGGATATGCCGGCGCACGCGCTGGTCCTCGCGGGGGAGGACCAGGAAGCCGCCAAGCGGAAGGTCGAACGGACCGAGTGGTACCATGTCCTCCGCCAGGGGGGCGGGCTGTGGGCGTGGATGGGCATCGCGATCGTCGTCGCCCTCTGCCCGCCCAGGACCGCGAGCCCCGGGCCGGGCGAGCGCCGCCACGGCGTCGAGTTCGCCTTCCGCATCGTCGTCGCGACCGCGGCCGCGGGGCTGCTGGCGGAGATCTTCAAGCGGATCTTCGTCCGCGAGCGTCCGGGCGAGGTCGGCGACTGGTACTCGTTCCAGCCCTGGCTGGAAGGGGTGATCCATGGGAAGAACCTGGGCCTGCCCAGCAGCCACGCCGCCGTCGCCTTCGCCGGCGCGACGGTCCTCGCGGCGATGCTCCCCAGAGCGGCGCCGGTCTTCTGGGTCTGGGCGGCCGGCTGCGGCGTCAGCCGCATGATGACCGGCGCGCACTGGCTCAGCGACGTGGCCCTCGGGGCGATGATCGGGATCGGCGTTGGGCTGTTTTTCCGCCCCGAGCCGGAGTGGGAGACTCGGCGCCAGTCATGGATCGAAGGCGGGGGGAACGGGGCATGACCATTCTCGACCGCTACATCGCCCGCCAGTTCGCGCTGAATTTCCTGATCCTGCTGGCGATCCTCTGCAGCTTCGTCGTGGTTGTCGACGCGACGCTGAACATCGGGCGCTTTGCGCGTGCCGCAGAGAGCCTTGTGGGCGAGGACGCCTCGGCGATCCGGCGCTGGCTGGCGCTGCCTCTGGTGGTGATCGACCTGTGGTGGCCCAGGCTGCTGCAGCTCTTCAATGTGATGCTCGGCATCGTGATGGTCGGGGCGATGGGGTTCACCTGCGCCCAGATGGTCCGCCACCGCGAGCTGGTGGCGATCCTCGCGAGCGGGCAGAGCCTCGTCCGCGTCGCCCGCCCGATCCTGGTCGTTGCGGTGCTTTTGGGCGGGCTGCAGATCGTCAACGCCGAGGTGCTGCTGCCCCGCTTCGCCCCGCTGCTGACGCGGGGCTACAGCGACGCGGGGACGCGGGACCTGGCCGTCACCAGCGTGATGCTCGTGCCCGACGGCTCTCGCCGCCTCATCGCCGCCGAGAGCTTCGACGCCAAGGCGGGGACGATGCGCGGGGTCTTCATCTGGGAGCGCGACGCCTCGGGCCTGATGACCCGGCGGATCGAGGCCCGCTCGGCGGTCTGGGAGGACGGGGGCTGGACGCTGGAGGACGGGGTCGGGATCGAGCCCGCCTCGGCCGACGCCGCCGTGGCGCCCACGCCCCGCCCCGTCGAGCGCATCGAGACCGACCTGGACCCGACGGCCCTGACGATCGCCCAGCACGCCGAGTACATGCAGAGCCTGAGCTTCGGCCAGGTGACCGAGATGATGCGGATCGTCAGGCGGACCGGCGACGAACGCTCCGCGGGCGTCCGCGTCGACCGGCTCGAACGCATCCGCTGGGGCCGGTTCGCGGTTCTGGCGGCGAACCTGCTGGGGCTGGTGATCGCCCTGCCCTTCTTCCTGACGCGAGAGCCGAAGAACATGGCCGTGCAGTCGCTGAAGGCCGCCCCCATCGCTCTTGGGGTCATCATGGGGGGGATCATCGGCTCTGCGGCGCCGGTGCCCGGGGTTCCCGCGGCCATCGGGGTCTTCCTGCCCCTGCTGGCCTTGGTGCCGATGACCTTCTGGGCCTTCGCCTCGATCAAGAGCTGAGGATCGGGGCCGAATTCACGATGGTTTTACAGTCTTTGTCCGGGGGTTGTGGGCCGGGCGGATTTGGGCACAATACCCTGTAGACTGGCGGCGGCCGCGTGAGGCGGCGTCGGACGGTTTCCACGGAAGGGGTGTGCGATGGCGTCGGTCGTGTTCTACTTCGAGGTCCATCAGCCCCACCGGCTGGCCCGCTACTCCGTCTTCGACGACCACCCGTGGTACTTCGACGACGACAAGAACGGGGCGATCTGCCGCAAGGTCGCTGATAAGTGCTACCGCCCGGCGACGAAGCTGCTGCTCGACCTCGTCAAGCGGCACAAGGGCAACTTCAAGCTCTCGTACTCGATCACGGGGACGGTGCTCGACCAGCTCGAGAAGTTCTGCCCGGATGTGATCGAGCTCTTCCAGGCCCTGGCCGAGACGGGCTGCTGCGAGTTCGTTGGCGAGACCTACTTCCACTCGCTGAGCTTCCTCTACAACAAGGAGGAGTTCCGCCAGCAGGTCGACGCCCACACCGCCCGCATCGAGGAGCTCTTCGGCCAGACCCCCACCGTCTTCAGAAACACCGAGCTCATCTACGCCAACGAGCTCGCCATCGAGCTCTCGAAGATGACCGACGCCGACGGGAACAAGCGTTTCTACGGCACGATCTGCGAGGGCGTCGACCGCATCCTCGGCGACCGCTCGCCCAACTTTGTCTACTCGCCCCCGCCCGGGCCCGACGGCGAGACGCTCACCGGTCGCGACGGGCGACCCTTCGGCCTGCTGCTGAAGAACTACCGCCTCAGCGACGACATCGCCTTCCGCTTCAGCAACAAGTCGTGGCCGGAGTGGCCCCTGACCACCGAGAAATTCGCCCGCTGGGTGAACCACATCAACGGCAACGGGTACCTCTGCAACCTGTTCATGGACTACGAGACCTTCGGCGAGCACCAGTGGGAGGACACGGGGATCTTCGGCTTCCTCGACAAGCTGCCCGAGGCGATCTTCGATGTCAACCCCGGTCACAACCACTTCAACACGCCGACGGAGATGCTCACGAGGTTCGACCCGGTCGGCGTTTACGACGCGCACGAGTACACCTCGTGGGCGGACACCGAGCGCGACCTGAGCGCCTGGCGCGAGAACGCGATGCAGCACAACGCGCTCGACGAGTTCTACCGCGTGGGCACGCTCGTCAAGAGCCGCTACGCCGAGGCGATGAACGAGAGCGGCAAGGCCCAAGACAAAGCCGAGAAGGAGCTCGCCTTCCACCTGCTCAACGACTGGCGGAAGCTGTCAACGAGCGACCATTTCTACTACATGTGCACGAAGTACTGGGCCGACGGGGATGTGCACAAGTACTTCTCGCCGTACGACTCGCCGTACGACGCGTACATCAACTTCATGAATGTGCTCGACAACCTGCGGACGCGGGCGGGGAGTTCTGTGGTTGCGGCGAGCTGAGCCCCGCCCCCCTCAACCCGGTCCCTCAAGCACGATCCCGGTTCTGCCGAAGTACCCCTTGCCGGGCGTCCCGGTCCGCTTTGGCGTGCGCCCGCCGCGCGGTACCATTCCCCGTCCCTGACGCCGACCCCTGAGTGATGCGAAGGGCCGGGTCTTCGGGGAATCGAGCAAGCCCACTGGCGGGCGAGCCGCCAGTGCCACAGAGCCCCGCCGACGGAAGAAGACCATGCCGCAACACGCCGACCCAATCAGAATGCAGCACAGGCTTTTCGCCGAGCTCTCGGCGATGTTCGGGCGCGAGGTGCCCTTGTACGACAAGGCCCTGGCCGTCAACAGCGCCTGCAACCGCGCCGTCTGCGACATCCTCTCGGAGCGACACCCCGGCCTGCAGATCACCGACGAGCAGATCGAGAAGACCAGCGGCGAGCGCCACGGCGCTATCCGCATCGGACGACCCGACGAGTACCGCCTGATCGCCCGCTTCTTCGCCTGCTTCGGGATGCACCCCCACAACTTCTACGACATGACCGCCATCGGCGCCAAGAGCCAGCCGGTGATCGCCACCGCCTTCCGCTCGACCTACCGCCCCGAGCACCGCGTCTTCACCTCGCTCCTGGTCACCGACTACTTCGACGACGCGACAAAGCATCGCATCGAAGCTCTGCTCGCCAAGCGGAAGGTCTTTTCCGATGAAGCGATCGCCCTGCTCGACAAGCACGAGCGCGAGGGCGGCCTCTCCGAAGCCGACGCCGAGGCCCTGATCCGCGAGGCGACCGGACGCATCTTCAAATGGACCGGGCGTGCGACCGGCCACGCGCTCTACACCGAGCTCTGCGACGCGGGCTTCAAGATCGCCGCGGATTTCGCGTGCTTCAAGGCCCACCACCTCAACCACCTCACGCCCAACACGCTCTGCATGGACCTGTACACCGCGGCGATGAAGTTCTGCATGGGCGAATCAGACCGCGAGACATTTCTCGGCCGCGCCGGGCGCGCCCTGCGGGGCCTGATGACCATGAGCGGGCCCGACTGGCTGCAGCTCCACTTCAAACACCTCTCGCGCGACGAGATCGAACGCTTCGGAAGCGCCGAGATGACCGACGCCGAGCTCGACGAAGCCGCAAAGACCCTCACCGACAGGCTTTCGCGGCCCGATCTCGACCTCTCGACACTCCCGCACGCGGGGTTCAAGGACTTCACCGAGGGCCCCGCGACCGATACGCCCGTCCTCCTCCGCCAGGACGCCTACAAGGCCCTGACCGAGCCGGTCACCTTCACCGAAGACGACGGCACACAGATCAACACCGAGCACACCGCCCGCTTCGGCGAGATCGAGCAACGCTTCTACGCGACAACCCCCGCCGGGCGCGCCCTCTACGACCAGTGCCTCGCGGCGTTCGAAGAAGTCCGAGCCGCGCAGCCCGACCCGAGCAAACGCGACGAGGAAGCCTTCCTGAGCAAACAGGCCGAGGCCTTCGCCCCCTTCCCCAAAACGCTCGACGCCCTGCTCGAACGCGGGCTGGTGTACTCGATCTACGAGCCGACCGAACGGGGCCTCGCCGCGGGCTCGATCGACACGACGGACATGCGAGAGCTCGTCCGGCGCGGCTTCGCCCGGCGCGAGGGCCAGCGCTACGAGGATTTCTTGCCCGTCAGCGCGGCCGGCATCTTCGCCTCCAACCTCAATCAGTACGGCACCGCCTCGACCGCCGCCAAA
>REET01000184.1 GCA_007694925.1 Phycisphaerales bacterium
GAGCCCCGATCACATCTCGATACACAAACAACGCCCCGGCATCGGCCCGGGGCGTTTTCTATAACCGTTGCGATCCGCTTGGGATGACCGCGCCGTCAGACCGACAGCGCCCGCACGACCTCGGGCACAGTTGTCAGCCCCGCCTTGGCCTTCTCAAGCCCGTCGTCCTTCAGGCGGTAGTAGTCGCCGTCGGCCTTGGCCCGTTCGGCGATCTCCCGAGCGTTGGCCCGGCGCATCACCATGTCCCGCGCCGCGTCGCTCAGCTGCAAGAGCTCAAAGACACCGACGCGACCCCTGAACCCCGTCTCGCGGCAGGCGCGGCAGCCCACGCCACGCTGAAGCGTCCCGCTCTCGGGAACCACAAAGCCCGGAGGCAGATCGGTTCTTTCAGGCGTGTAGGTCTCTTTGCAGTGGGCGCAGATCCGCCGCACCAACCGCTGCGCCAAAACGCCCTCGACCGAAGACGACACCAAAAACGGCTCAACACCCATGTCCAGAAGCCGCGTCGCGGCGCCCGGCGCGTCGTTGGTGTGCAGTGTGCTGAAGACCAGGTGCCCCGTCAGCGAGGCCTGGATCGCCGTCTCGGCCGTCTCCTTGTCGCGGATCTCACCGATCATCACCACATCCGGGTCGTGGCGGAGGATCGACCGCAGCCCAGCCGCGAAGGTCAGCCCGACCTTCGTGTTCACCTGGATTTGGTTCACCCCGTCGACGTGGTACTCGACCGGGTCCTCGACCGTGATCACCTTCACCTCGTCCGACACGATACGGTTCAGCGAACCGTACAGCGTCGTCGACTTACCAGAGCCCGTCGGGCCCGTCACAAGCAGGATGCCGTGGGGCCTATTGATCAGCTTGTCCCAAGGCTCCAAGACCTGCTTGGGCATGCCCAGGTCGTCGAGGCTCAGCAGCACCGCCTCCTTGCTGAGCACGCGGAGCACGACACCCTCGCCGAACAGCATCGGGATCACGCTCACGCGCAGGTCGAACTCCTGCATCTTGCCCTCGACCCGCGCACGCATCGAGATGCGCCCGTCCTGGGGCTTGCGCTTCTCCGCGATGTTCAGGTTCGACATGATCTTCAGGCGGCTGATGATCGCCGCCCCGAACCGACGCAAAGTCGGAGGCGTGCTCGCCCGCTGCAGCACGCCGTCGATACGGTACCGCACCACGAGGTCGCCCTCGTAGGGCTCGATGTGGATGTCCGTCGCACGCTCTTTGACCGCCTCGACGAGCAGGTCGTTGACCAGCTTGACCACAGACGCGGCCTGCGCCTGTTCGAGCTCGTCGCTGCCTTCAAGGCTCGCGTCCGGCGCATCCTCCATCCCCTCCGACAACTCGTCGAGCGTCCCGCCGCCCACGCCGTAGTGCGTACGGATGAACTTGCCGAGCTCTTCCTCGTCCGCCAGCACGAACTCGATCGCGCAGCCCGTGAGCATCTGCAGCTCGTCCGCCGCGGCCAGTTCGAGCGGGTCGCTCGTCGCGACCACCAGCGTCCCGTTCTCTCTGGCGATCGGAGCACAGTGCTGGCGGTAAACGATCTTGGCCGGCAGCATGCGGAGGACCGCGTCGTCCACTTCGAGCTCGGCCGGGTCGATCACCTCCATGTGGAGCTGCTCGCCCAGCGCCCGAAGCACCTCGGAGCGGTCGACCATCCCCAGGCGGATCAGCACCTTATCCAGACGCTCACCGGTCGAACGCTGCTCCCGCAGCGCCCGATCGAGGTCCTCCCGAGATATAACGCCGCGTTCAAGCAGCAGCGTGCCGATGCCCATGGTCTCGATTCTATCGGTCGGATCCGGATCGGTTTCCCGTTTTGAACGCTTATGCCGGATATGCGGCGCAGGTCCGGTCCGTCTCCCACACCGTCACCGACACCAGCCTCGCCCCCCCGTGCGCCGCAACCCCCGGCTCCAGCCGCTCAAAGAACACCCTGGCGATGTGCTCCACCGACGGCATCACCCCGCCCCGACGCGGATCAAACACCTCGGTGTCCTCGTTCAGGTGCTTGTGATCGAAGGGGCCGATAACCAGATCGTCGGCCAGTTTCTCGAGCGTCGCCAGCGTGAACGGCCCTTCCGAACCCCGGCCCGAGAGCGGGACCTCGACCGCGGCCTCGAAGACATAGTTATGTCCGTGGCCCGAAGGGTTGTTGCACGCCCCGTAGATCTTGCGGTTCTCCTCGGGGCTCAGCTCCGGGCTGTCCAGCCGGTGGGCCGCCGCAAGGTCGAACCGTTGCCTCAAAACCGCCTTCATTGCGTCCTCCGTGTCGATCGACCACGAGTAAGTGGGGGTCAGCCGCCACACCAGCCGCCTGAGCCTCGCCGGCAACGCCTCCGAAAGCGGCCGCATGAGTTCGCTCAGCACCTCGCCCGGGCAGGACTCGGGCCGCTCGCGATACGCCCGGGCGATCTCAGGCAGCGCCGCCTCCCGGACCGCCCGGTCGATCACCTTGATGTCCACGAGGTAGCCGGTCTGGGGGTCGGGCTCCCCCTCGCAGGCGACCTCGATCTCGCCGTACACGCCCAGCCCCGCCATCGCGGGCTTGCCGGCGAACCCGTTGCCCCCCGAGCCGATGCGCTCTGAGCCGGGGATCGCCGGGTTAAAGGAGTAGCGGACGGTGCGCCTGAGTTCGTGCATCGGTTGTACTCTAAGGACGGTCAGTCCGTTCTCACACCAAGGGAGGCCGCCGATGTCCCGACGCCCCAGAATCGCATTGCTCGCCAGTTGCCTCGCCCTGCCCGGTCTGACGCTCATCGGCTGCGACCAGACCGAGCAGGCAATCACCGGTTCGATGGAAACCGGCCGCCGGACGGCCTCGACCCAGAATCTCCACGGAATCGCCACCGCCCTGATGGCCTGGCACACCACCCACAACCGCTGGCCGACCAACGAAGAGGGTCTCTCCGTCCTCGTCGACGACGGCACGGTCCGCCAGAGCGACCTCAACGACATCCACGGCAACCCCGTCCAATACCGCGCCCCGACCGGGCGCGAGCAGCGCCCCAAGCTCTTCTCCAAGGGCCGCGACGGCGAGGCCGGCACCGCCGACGATGTCGTCTACCAGTGGCCATTCTGAATCGGTCGGTGGCCTACATCCGAACCCCGCGCCGACCAGGAGTACCCCGAATGCTCGCCACCAAAGCCCGTTGGATGTCCCTCGCCGCCGCCATCGTCATGGCCGGCGCCTGCGTGCCCTCCCAGTCCTACTACGCCGACCCCGACGAGCGGGCCGACGCCGCCCCGGGCGAAGATCACCCCGCCTATGTCCTTAATTTCGAGATGGAGCGGATCGAGGGCGGGAAGGAACGCCTCGACAAGCACAAAGGCAAGGTCGTGCTCATGGTCAACACCGCCAGCCGCTGCGGCCTGACCCCGCAGTACGAGGCCCTCGAAAAGCTCTACCGCGAGCACAAGGACAACGGCTTCGTCGTCCTCGGCTTCCCCGCCAACGACTTCCGCAACCAGGAGCCGGGGACCAACGAGGAGATCCTCGAGTTCTGCCGCCAACGGTTCGATGTCACATTCCCACTCTTCGCCCGCATCAGCGTTCTTGGGGAGGACGCCCACCCGCTGTTCAAGCGTCTGGCGGCCCAGCCCGAGCCGATCGGGGGCGAGCCACGCTGGAACTTCACCAAGTTCCTCGTCGACCGCCAGGGCAGGGTCGTCGCCCGCTTCGAGCCCGGCGTCCGCCCAGACGACGAACGCCTGACCTCGAAAGTCGAAGAGCTTCTGGCGACATCGCCGACCCAGACCAGCGGGCAGGGTTCCTGAATCCTGCCGGAATCTGACCGGTAGGATCTTTCGGACCCGGACACCAACGGCGTCCGCCGGGCTACGGAAGGCGCGGCGGGCGGTCGCTGTATCGGGTCCCGCGGCGTTGCTGGGGTTCTTTCATGGGTGAATTCAGGTATACCGCCATCGACGCGCGCGGCGTCCGGACAACCGGGCGCGTCGCGGCGGCCACCGAGCAGGCCCTGCTCGGCGAGCTCGCCACGCGCCAGCTCACCCCGATCAAGATCGAGCCCGCATCCGACGGCCCCCGACTCAAGCGGGGGCTCCCCGTCCGGGCTCTTGGCGACGCCTATCTCCAGCTCGCCGACCTCCTCCGCGCGGGGGTCCCCCTGCTCAGATCCCTCCGGCTCCTGGGCAACCGAAAGTCAAAGCCCCGCCTCTCGGCCGAGTTCGCCGCCCTCGCCGACGCCGTTTCCGACGGCGAAGAGCTCGCCTCGGCCATGGAGGCCCGGGGCGTCTTCAGCTCCGTCCATGTCGCGATGATCCGCGCAGGCGAGAAGGGCGGCTTCCTCGAAGAGGTCCTCGAACGCCTCGGCCGCTTCGTCGTCGGCCAGGCAGAGCTCCGCGGCAAGATCCTCGGCAACATGATCTACCCGATGGCCCTGGTCGTCTTCGGCTCGGCGATCCTCGCAATCATCTTCGGGTTCTTCGTGCCCATGTTCCGCCCGCTGTTCGACGGGATCGAGGGCGGGCTGCCCGTCGTGACGCAGATCGTCTTCGCCGCCAGTTCCGCCGTGGGCGCCTACGGCCCGATCACCCTCGGCGTGGGCGTCGTGCTCGTCACAGCGCTCTGGCACTTCTCCAAGAAGCCCCGCGTCCGCCGGGCGATCACGAGCGTGCGCACCTATGCGCCGGTGATCGGCCCGCTGACGCGCGAGATCGCCGCCGCCAGATTCTGTCGGATGCTGGGCACCCTGCTCGCCAACGGCGTCCCGATGATCCAGTCGATGCGGACCGCCCGGGACGCCTCGGGCAATGTGCTGCTGGAGGAAGCGATCGACAAGGCGGCCGACGCGGTGCGAGCCGGCGAGGCCCTGGCCGTCCCCCTCCGCGAGAGCGGGCTCTTCACCGACGACACCATCGAGATCATCTCGGTCGCCGAAGCGGCCAACAACCTCGACACCGCCCTGATCGGGCTCGCGGAAAACATCGAGAAGCGGGTCGACCGACTCCTGACAGCAGCCGTCCGTCTGATCGAGCCGCTCATGCTCATGGCGATCGCGGCGATCGTCGTTGTCGTTGCGATCGGGCTGGTCCTGCCGATGACCCAGTTGAGCGCCGGTGTTTAAGAACATGTCAGGGGCTTGCGAAGGCGCTCGCCCCAATGTAGTATTCACTAACCTCGGGGCCAGACGGATCCGCCCCGCCCGAATCAACGGGTTACGGAGAGCCAAAGAATGCCCACATCCATCCGGCGTAGGCGTGCCGCCCGTCGCGGCTTCACCCTCATCGAAGTCCTCATCGTCATCGCCATCATCCTCGCCCTCAGCGGGATCGTCGGCGTGGCGCTCTTCTCAAGACGCGACGAGGCCAACCGCGATCTCACCCGCACCGACCTGAACACCCTCCGCACCGCGATCAGCCACTTCTACCGCACCTACGACCGCGTCCCCACCGAGGAGGAGGGGCTCGCCGTTCTCTGGGACCGCTCCATGCTGACCAACGAGGAAGACGAGGATCGCTGGTCCCTCTTCGTGCAGTCGCCCCTGCCCACCGACCGCTGGGGCGAGGAGTGGATCTACGAGGAACGCAGCGCCACAAGCTTCCGCATCGCCTCCAGAGGGCCCGACCGCGAAGAGGACACCGACGACGACATCGAGGTCGTCTTCGACTTCCGCGGCACCGGCGAAGACGACCCCTTCGGCGGGGGCGATCTCGGCGGCGGCCTTCTCGGCGGCAACTGATCCGCTCACGGCTTCAACGAGACCTCCCGTGCAGGAGCACCATGCGCAGACCGGGCTTTACGATCATCGAGCTGCTCATCGTCGTCGGCCTTATCGCCGCGATGGCGGCGATCGTCTCGCCCATCGTCTTTGACCGCCTGCGCACCACACGGGAGCAGGAAACCGTCGCGCAGGTCAACGCGGCCATCAACACCGCCAGGCTCGACGCCAGGCGTGAAGGGCGTCCGCTCCTCCTCTCCGCGGCGACCGAGGAGGGCGGGCGCATCGCGCTGCGCCTCAAGCCCGCAGAAGACGCCATGGCCCTCGGGCGCATCGTCCTCACGCTTCCCGAGCGGTTCCTCATCGAACGCGGCGCCGAAGACGCACCCGAGTTCCAGCGCGTTGCGGCCGCCGACGATGCCTTCGTGCCCACGCCCACCCCGTTCACCCAGGAGCGGGCGCCCGAGCCGGAACTGCTCGGGGCGTTCCTCCCCGACGGCTCGGCGATCGCCCCGGAGTCGTTCGTGATCGTCGCTCCGTCGGGCGCACGCACCGTCGTCCGCATCGGGGCGTGGGCCGGCCCGCAGGACGACGCAGATTCCGACGACCTGTCCGAGCAAGAGCGCGAGAACGAAGAGTGGGACGGCCCCGGTTCTGGCTCGGGCGCCGAAGCCGACGAGTGGGGCGACTGGCTGGGGGACCCGCCATGACCCGTCGTGCCGGAATTGTCCTTCTGGAACTGATGGTCGCGGTCGCGCTCTTTGTGGGCGCGGGGCTGGCCATCACCAACGCGATGACCCTCGGGGTCGACAGCGCGATCCGGGCCGAGCGGGAGATCGCCGCCTCGGACATCGCGCGCAGCGCCATGGCCAAGATCCAGGCCGGCATCTCTACGCCCCAGACGCTCTCGGGCGAGCCCGTCGCGTGGGACGAGGACGAAACGGTCTGGGAGGGCGACCGCCTGGTCAGCGCCGACGACCTGCCCGCCGGTCGCCGCACCACCGGCCCTGTCCGCACCTCCGGCTGGGTGCTCTCGGTCAACACAGAACCTTCGAGCTTCGACGGGCTCTCGCGGGTGATCGTCGAGGTCAGGCGGGCCGATGCCGCCGACGATTCACTCCCCGAGGCTGCGCTCAAGCGCCTCGTCCGTCTGCGCGACGCCCCCGAAGACACCGCGGGCGACATCGACGCCCTGGTCGGCGAGGCCGAACGAGGCTCGCCCCGCCGCAACAGAAACGGGATGGGCCGATGAACGCGCGGCCTTCCATCATCCGCCGGCCAAGCCGCAGGCGAGCCATGACCCTGCTGGAGGTCCTGCTGGCGATCGGCATCGGCGCCGCCCTGGCGATCGGCATCGGCAACTTCATCGGCGACCTCATGAGCGGGCGAGACCGCCTGCTGACCTCGGCCGAGCAGTTCGACTCCGGCAACCGGATGGTCGAAGCCCTCGAACGCGCCCTGTCGACGACCATGGTCGCAGGCCCGGGCGAAGAAGCCGGCATCGACGGCACGCAGGAATCCATCGTCGTGCTCTGCCGAGCGGTCACCGTGCCCGACCCGGCGCGCGGGCTGCTCGCGCCGGGCGACCTGCAGCGACTCGAACTCCGGTTCTCTGCTGAGAGCGGGCGCGTCCGCGCCTCGGCACGCGACGCTTCGCTCGCCAGCGCGGGAACGCAGCCCCAGATCATCGCCGCGGGCGTGCGGCGCCTTCGGCTGCGCTACCACGACGGCAGCGCCTGGCGCAGCGAGTTCAACACGGTGCAGGCCGGCCGGCTCCCGGTCGCCGTCGAGATCGCCGTCTGGTTCGAGAACGGCCAGCCCCGCGAGCCCGAGTTCGACGCCATGCCGGTCGAAGAGCGCCCGCCCCCGACACGCCGCCCCGACCGCCTCCGCATTATCGCCATCCCCGACGCGGCGGAGGGTGATGCATGAGGCTGTTCACTCGCGCCAATGCAATGCCAAGTGCCCCTTCGGGACGAAGGACAGGCGGACGGTCGTCCGATCGCCGCGGCGTCATCCTCTTCGGCGTCCTCCTGCTCATCGGGATCGGCGCTTACATCAGCTCGACGCTCTTGCTCGGTGTGCAGGCGACGCGCGGGAGCGCCGACGCCTCCGTCCGTGCCGACGCCGCCCGAGCCCTCGCTTGGTCGGGCGTCGAGGGCGCGATGGCCGAGCTCGCCTCGCAGCGCGACCGTCTCCTCGCCGGCGGCGAGCCGGAGCTCACCGAACGCTGGACCATCGAGGGCGGGCCGGGCGGACGCATCGGCGTGGTCCGGTTCGTCCCGATCGTGGGCGACCGGGTCGCAATCTCCGAGTCCGCCCGCCTGGACCTGAACTCCGCCTCGCCCGAGATGCTCGCCTCGCTGCCCGGCGTCGACGAAGCCCTCGCCCAGCGCATCGTCGCCAGACGCGACAGCCTCGGCCCGTACCAGAGCGTCGCCGAACTGGCTGGCGTGCCCGGCGTCGACGCCGAGTTGCTCTACGGCAGCGGCGGGCAGGACCTCCGCGGCATCGGGGGCGAGGAAGACCCCGCCGACCTCTTTTTCGCCGACGACGCCGAAGGACTCCTCTCCCTCCTGACCGTCTACAGCTTCGAGCCCAATGTGCAGACGGGCATCGAGAGTTCTGAGCACCTTGGCACGCGACGCATCAACCTCAACCTGCCCTGGTCGTCGAGGCTTGAGCGGGCGCTGACGCGACGCTTCAACGCCGAGGGAGCCCGCGCCGTCGGGACCCTTATCCGGTCGCAGGGCGCCTTCACCAGCGATCGGATGGTCGTGCAGGAACTCTCCACACGCATCCCCGGCGCATGGCCCATCTGGAAGGTCGTCCTCGATTCGATCACCACCTCCGACGACGAGTTCCGGCCCGGGCGCGTCGACATCGTGCGGGCCGACGCGCGTGTGCTTGCCTCGTTGCCCGGGATCGACGAGGCCACGGCGGAGTCGATCGCTGCCGAACGCGAGAATCTGTCCGACGACGACCGCCTGAGCGTCGTCTGGCTGGCCGAGCGTCAGCTTCTTTCGACCGAGGCCTTCGGACAGGCGGTCGACCACCTGTCGTTCCGCTCGCTCCAGTGGCGGGTGCGTGTCGAGGCGGGCTTCCTGCCGCTCGATGCGAGCGCCGAAGACGACCGTGACACGGAAACACCGCTGCAGTCGCGGGTGGTGCTTGAGGCGGTGATCGATGTCGCCTCGCAGCGCCCGCGAGTCGCGTATGTGCGCGATGTGACGATGCTCGACGCGGTGCGGATGATCGGCTCGGGCGAGCTCGCATCGGCCCTCCGCATCGAAGCGGCGGACATCTTCGAGGAAGCCGCAGAGCAAACGATGGAGGCAGAGGCGCCAGAGCGTGTACGCCGGGCCGAAGCGGCGAGGGCCTCGCGCCCGGCCGCAGCCAGACGCGAGCAATCCGCCCCCGAGGGCGACGATCTGCCGGTTCGCGACCGGCGCCTCGGGCGTTGGCGATTGCCGGAGAACGACTGAACCATGGCCGCTAAGTCGACAACTGTCATCGACCTCGACCACGACCGCCTGACGGTCGCGACGATCGTGCGCAAGGGCAAGTCGTGCGTGCTGCGTTCGTGGGCCTCGGTCTCCAGGCCCGAGGGGCTCGACCCTTCCGACGCCGGCGCGATGGGGCGATGGATCTCCGAATGCATGGGCAAGGCCGCCAAGCGCGGACGCGTCCTCATCTCGCTCCCACGGCGCGAGGCGGTGCTCAAGCGCGTCGTCTGCCCGCCCGGCGTGCGCGAAGACGAGGTGCCCGGCGTCGTGCAGCTCGAACTGCACCGCCAGCTCGCCGTCGGGCTCGAAGAGGCCTCGATCGATTACATCCCGCTCGATGCGGCAAAGAAGCGGGAAAAGGGCGAGAAAGCCGAGGCCGGCGACGGCCCCGCCGTGCTCGCCGCCGCGGTGACTGGCCCAAGGATGGCCTTCTTCAAGGAGATGGCCAAGGCCGCGGGGATCAAGCCCGCCGCAATCAGCCTGCGCACGCTGGGCATGCTCGAGCTGGCGGGGCGCGAGCCCGAAGCCCTCGACGGGTCGGTCCTCGCGATCGCCGTGCTGCCGAGCTCGACCGAGTTCGCCTGGATCAGCGGCGGGCGGCTGGTCACCGCGCGCCCCGGCGAGGTGCGCACGCCCGAGACCGACGACGCCGAGTCCCGCGAACGCTTCGCCGCCCGTCTGGCGGTCGAGGCGAGGCGGACATGGGTCGCCGCACGCAGCGCTTCAGAGCCCGGCGTTTCAGAAGCCGTGCTCGTGCTCGGGGCGGACGGGATCGCGTCGCGCGTCGCCGAGCGTTGCGGCGACTCGATCGGCGTCGCCGCTCGGGCCGTCGGGCTGCCCGGCTGGATCAAGATCGACCCGAAGAACGGCCCCGCCGACGATGAACTCGCGAGGCTGCTCCCGCTCATCGGTCTGGCGGTCGCGCCGCAGCCGAGGCTGCTGAACTTCCTCGATCCCCGCAAGGGCCCCGACCGCTCGGCGAAGTACCGCATGGGCGCGCTGGCGGCGGGCTTCGGGCTGATCGTTCTTGGGGGCGGGGGCTGGGTCTTCGCCAACCAGGAGCTCTCGCGTCTGAACGCCCGGCTCTCGGTCGTGAGCGACGACAACCGCCAGTTCACCGAGCAGTACATCGAACAGCTCCTCCTCCAGGCCCGGGTCGAGCACCTCGAAGCCCGCGCCAGCCTGTCCCCAGACTGGATGGCCCACCTCGATTGGATCTCCCGCAGGATGCTTTCGACCGAAGAGCTCCTGCTCAGCCAGCTCCAGGGCAGCGCCACTTCGGAGCTCTCGTACACGCCCAGGCGCGGGGGCGGCCCGCTCGACGGCCAGTGGAACACCGGACGCGAGGTCCGCGTCAGCATCTCCGCCATCCCCAGGGGCGAGGCCGGCGCAGCGGTGCTCGAACGCCAGCGATCGATGCTCATCGCCGGCGGGGGCTACCGCGTCTCGACCCAGGGCCCCGACACCGGCAGCGCCTTCACGCTCAACCTCCGCTCGGGGCTGGTCGCTCCGATCCCCGACAAGGACACGGAGGACGAGCAATGAAACGCTGGCGCACCCCGATCATCTGGCTCGTTGTCGTCTGCTTCGCCGCCCTGCTCGGCTGGCGGGCGTACAGCTCGTGGTATGTCGCCCCGCGCGACCGCATCCTCCGCGAGCTGGAGACCAAGGACAACCAGAACGCCCAGTTCGAGGCCCGCCTCGCCCAGGGCTCGGATCTCCGGCGAAGGTTCGCGGCGTTTTCCGAGGGCATGCTCGGGGGCCAGCCCGACGAGGCCGACCACCGTCTCCGCCTGCTCCTGCGCGAAGCCGCAGAGACGGCTGGCCTCGAACGCATCAGCGTCTCGACCAACCCCCCGCGGGGCCAGGCCAATCCGTTCGCGGGCGCCCGACACACAGGCGAGGCCCCCCGCCTGATCGCCAGGCGCCTGGAAGAACGCCCGGACTTCGGCGTCTTCCGCGCCAGCGTCACCGGCCAGGGCGGGCACGAGACCCTCGCCCACCTGATCTCTCTTTTAGAGTCCCAGCCCTGGGTCGATTCGATCCCGCAGTGGTCGATCCGCCCCATCGGCGACGAGCGCCGGCGTTTCGAGGTCCGGGCCGACATCACCGCTCTCTACGAACCCCGCCTCGCCGGCGAGTCGGAGCGGTCGGTCGTGCAGGAAGACCCGACCCGTGCCGAGGCGAGGCTGCGGCTGGCCTCGGTCAACCGGTTCCGCCCGCCGCCACCCCCGCCCGAGCCCGAGACGAGGGTGGCGCAGGAAGATCCGCCCGCGGAACAGCCCGCGCCGCCGCCCCCTCCGCCCCGCTGGGAGCGATGGCGCGTCGCCGGCATTTTCGAAGGAAACGAGCTCCGCGTGGTGGTGATGCTCGACGGCGACCGCCCCGCGACCCGCAGCCTGTCGGTTGGCGACTCGTTGTTCGGTGCGAGGCTGGTGGGCGGGGATGTTTCGGGCGGAGCGTGGTTTGAGATCGACGGGGACCGCTTTGTCGTGCCCCTCAACCGGACGCTGGCCAACCGGCGTCCAGCGCCGTAAGGCGCTGATCCAGTAAGATGCGGGCCTGCCGAGCAGAAAAGCGGCGGGACGGAGCCCGCCGAGAGGAGTTGCTGATGGAACAGCACCGATCCAATGGCGTTGTCGCCGCGTTGGTTCTCGCCGCGATCGCGGGCATGCCCGCATCGGTGGCGACCGCCGAACCGGAACCGACAGCCCTGGAATCGACCGAGTCCGAGCCGATCAAGCCCGGGCCGGTCAGGTTCTCGTTGCAGGAAGTGCCGTTCCGCGATGTGCTGGATTTCTTCTCGACGGAGACCGGCCTGCCGATCATCCGCGAGACGGATGTCCCGCGCGGATCGATGACCTTCCTCAGCGGCGAGGCCCTCCCCTTCGAAGAGGCCCTGAGCATCCTCAACCTCAACCTCGCCCCCCAGGGCGTGCACCTCCGGCGGGAGAAGAACTACCTCTACCTATCGAGCCTCAAGGAGGCTTTCCGGCGCCCGACGCCGGTCTTCGACGGCCAGGCGCCCGAGGGGATCACCCCCGACCGCATCGTGACGGTGAACATCCCGCTCAGCAACGCGCGGGCCTCGGCGGTCGCCGAGCAGCTCGCCCCCCTCGTGGGCGAGTACGGCAGCATCACGCCGATCACCGCCCAGAACATGGTCATCCTCATCGAGACGGCGGCCCAGGCCGAACGCCTCGGGCGGGTGATCCGCGCCATCGACGCGGAGCGGACGGTCGATTCCGACACGCGCCTGTTCGCCCTCCAGCACGCCCGGGCCGACGAGGTCGTGCGCGCGCTGACGGGTTTGATCGCCCGGCGCGAGATCGTGATCGAGGTCCAGGGCAACCGCAGGACCGAACGCGAGGAGCTCGGGCTCGGGGGCGTCAGCCTCCAGGCCGATGGGCGGACCAACTCGGTGATCGCCGTCGGCCCGCGCGAGCGGCTCGAAACAGTCGAGGAACTCGTCGCCCTGCTCGACGCCCCGGACATCGGCGAGGGCGAGCGGGAGATGGTCACCTTCGAGCTGCAGTCGGTCACTTCGCGCGAGGCGATGACCAGCGTGCAGGCGCTCTTCCGGGCCGTGCCCGAGAACCGGCGTCCGACCGTCCTGTCGATGGACGAGGTCAACAAGCTGACGATCGTCGGCCCGCGCGCGCTCCTGCTCCAGGCGACGGCCCTCATCGGCGAGCTCGATCCGAAGGCCGACAACAACACCGAACGCGACACCGATTCCACGCGCATCTCGCGCGTCATCCCCCTCCAGCACGCCGACCCGAACCGGATCGAAGCGATCGCCCAACGCCTGCTCTCGCCCCGCCAGCGTCGTGCGCTCAGCATGGCGCAGGCGCCGACCGGGCGCGCAATCGTCGTGTCGGGCCCGGCGGGCGATGTCGACGCTTTCGAACGCCTCGTGCAGGGCCTGGACACCGAGCCGGAGATCCGGCGCGAAGTCCGTGTGCTGCGTCTGGAGCGGGCTTCGGCTCCGGGCCTCGTCGAGCGTGCCGCGGGCCTTCTGGCCAAGAGCGACCCCGAGGGCGCAGAATCGCTTGCGGTGAACCTCGAGCCCGAGAGCGGGCGTCTCACATTGATCGGCGCTCGCGAGCAGATCCGCGCGTTCGAGGAATTGCTGCGATCGATCGAGGCGTCGACGCCTCCTCAGACGGAGGTCCGGACCTACGAGCCGCGCGTCCGCCGCCCTTCGGAGCTGGCGACCCAGATCAATCGTCTTGCGCCGGCGATGCTGCGCCCGACCGACGGCTCGTCCTTCAGCCCGCCTTCATTGGAGGCCATGGACGAACTCGGCACACTGATCGTCCGGGCTGAGCCCGAGCAGTTCGGCGTGATCGAGTCGCTGATCGAACGCCTCGATTCGGACCGGCCCTCTGAGCGTGAGCTGCGGGTGATCGGCGTGGCGCGGGGCGAGGCCTCGAAGATCGCCGACCGGGCCTCGGCGCTCTACGCCCGGATGACCGAGGGACGCGAGGATCTGGGCGAGATCTCGCTCGAAATCGACGAGGCCTCGGGCAACCTGCTCGTTTCGGCCCGTCCCGAGGCGCTGCGCCTGTACGCCCAGGCGGTCGAGCAGGCCCAGCGTCTGCTCCCTCCGGACAGAACGACCCGGATGCTCGAGATCCAGCATGTCGAGGCTTCGGAGATCATCGGCCCCCTGCGCGAGCTTTTGGAGGCCTCCGGCCCGACCGATCCCTCGCGGGCGATCCCCGAGCCGGGGCTCCGCGTTGTCGAGCGGACCAACACCCTGCTGGTGACGGCCGAGCCGGCGCAGCACGATGTGATCCGCGACTTCGTGCGTCGCCTCGACCGCGTCGAGCAGAGCGACCTGCCGCCGCTGCGCCTGCTGCAGCTCCGAGCCGCCGACGCCAACGCGATCGCATCGATGCTGCACTCGCAGTACCAACAGCGTTCGCAGGCGGAGCGTTCGGCCCGCCCGGTGCAGGTGCGCGCCGACGCGGCGACCAACACGCTGATCGTCTCCGCCCACGAGGATCTCTTCGACGAGATCAAGTCCTTCGTCGAGCGCCTCAACGACGAGGGTCGCGAGGGGCCCGAGCGCGTCACGGTGCTGTTCAACTTGCAGGTCGCCCGCGCCGACGATGTCGCCCGCGCGATGGACCGGCTCTACCCGACGCCGCCCGTTCCGCGCGACCGCCAGGGGCGCCCGATGCCCTGGCTGCAGCAGGAGCGGGAGGTGCAGGTCTCGGCCGACCCTTCGAGCAATTCGCTGATCATCGACGCGCCGGCGGAGCGGATCGCCTCGCTGGAGGAGCTGGCCGCCAAGCTCGACCGCGTGCAGACGCCGCCGAGCGCCGAGCTTCGGACCTTCCGCGTTGTCGGCGCGGATGTAGAGGTCGTGGCCCGGACGCTGCAGGGTCTCGCCCGTAGCGGCAACCTGTCGGCGCCGCGCGAGGCGGGGCGTCGCACGGCCGATGTGGTGATCGAGGCCGAGCCCCGGAGCTCGACGCTGATCGTCGCGGGCGACGAGATCACCTTCGAGCGGGTCGAGGCGATGCTGCGCGACCTCTCGGCGGTCCCCGTCGAGCGCGAGGTGCGGATCGTGCCGGTCGTCAACGCCGACGCGGCCGATGTCCGGCGCCGAGCCGTGGAGATCTACGAGGCGCAGGTCCGCCAGATCCCCGACGCTGGCGAGGTCGAGGTCTCCGTCGACGAGAGCAACAACGCGCTGCAGGTCGTCGCCGACCGCGAGGCGCTGGACCGCTTCATGCGCGTCGTCGAGCAGCTCCAGGCCCAGGCCGGGCCGAGGCGCCAGTCGCGTCTGATCGAGCTGCGCTACGCCGACCCAGCCGAGGCGGCAGAGGCATTGCGATCGCTCGCCTCAACGAGCCAGACGCTCCGGATCGAGGGCGGGCCGGCGCCGGTCTTTGAGCCGATCGAGGGGACCAGCACGCTGCTGATCGCCGCGAGCTCGTCGCAGATGCCGATCATCGACCAGCTCGTGCGCGGGCTGGACAGGCAGGAGTCGTCGGAGCGTCCGCCTCTGCGGATCCTGCGTCTGCGTTCGACCGATGCCGCGGCGGTCGCGTCGATGCTGCAGGAGAACTTCGACCGTCGCCCCCAAGACGACCGCGCGCGTCGACCTGTTGCGGTGCAGGCCGACGGGGCGACCAACGCGCTGATCGTCTCGGCGCACCCCGAGCTCATGCCAGAGATCGAGGCGATCGTCAGCGAGCTCAACGAGCAGCAGTCGTTCGACGCCGACGGGCGGGAGATCCGCATCTTCCCGCTGAAGGTGGCGCGGGCCGAAGAGCTCGCCAGAACGATCGACCAGATGTTCCCGGCGCCGCCGATCCCGATCGACCCGCGCACGCGTCAGCCCCGGCCCGATCTGGCCCAGCCCAAGGAGGTCGTGGTCCGCGCCGATCGAGCGACCAACTCGCTGATCGTCGACGCGCCCACGCAGCGCCTGGCGGGGTTCGAGCAGCTCGTCAAGAACCTCGACCAGCACCAGCTCGCGGCCGATGTTGAGCTGCGCACCTACCGCCTCGAACGGGCCGATCTCGACCGGGCCGCCCAGGCGGTCCGCCAGCTCGCCAGCGGCGGGGCCCTCGGCGCGACGGGACAGACGCCGGTGACGGTCGAGACCGAGCCGAGCAGCCGCACGCTGGTCGTCAGCGGGCCTTCTGAGATCTTCGCGCAGGTCGAGAAGGTGCTCGACGGGTTCGATGCGAGGCCCGAGCGACCGGACACAACCGTGCGGATGTACGCGTTGGCGCACGCGCGGGCCGACCGCCTGCAACCCCTGATGGAGCGCCTGCTGGTCACGCGCATCCGCGAGGACGAACTCGATCGCGGCGGGCGTGATGCCGGCTCGCTGCTGGAAGTCGTCGCCGACCCGGCGTCCAACACGCTGATCATCTCCGCGCCCGAGTCTGTCCACGGGGTGGCCGAGCAGTTGCTCCGGTCGCTCGATCAGGAGCACGCGGGTGCCGGGCGCGAGTCGATCCGTGTCGTCCCCCTCAGCTACGCCGACCCCGCCGAGATCGGACGCACGCTCAACCAGACGCTGCCCAACACCGACCTGCCCAGCGGCGGGCGCGTGGGCGTCGTCGCGGCGCCCGGCTCGGGCGCGATCGTGCTGACCGGCCTCGAAGCCGACCTCGACCGCGTCGAGGCGTTGATCGAGCCTCTGGACCGTCGCCCAAGCGACGCCGAGGCCGTCCGCGTCGAGACCTTCGCCCTCAATCACGCCGACGCAGAAGGCATCCGGCGGACGGTCGAACGGCTGCTGGTCGATCAGGCCGCCAACGACCCGGCGCTCCTCCTGCAGCGCATGCGGCTGACGCGGGGCCAGCTCCCCCAGCGCACGCCGATCGGCGTCGAGGCCGACGCGCGCACCAACTCGCTGATGGTCTCCGGCCCCGCGGCCACCGTCGAGCTCGCAGAGGCGATCATCAAACGGCTCGACTCGCCCTCGCCCGACGGCGAGCGCACGGTCCTGACTTTCACCCCAACCAACGCCAGAGCCGCGGACCTCGTGCGCACCGCCGACCGCGTGCTCGCTTCGGCGATGGACGGGCGGAGCGTTGTCGAGCTGATCCCAGAGACGGGCAGCGGGGCGATCGTCGTCGTTGCGCCGGCGGACAAGGCGGCCGAGGCCCTGGCGGTTTTGAGCGATCTTGACGATCGGACGCCCTCGGTCCCGCCCGTCGAGTTCCGGCTGTTCGAGCTCGAACACGCCGACGCGCAGCAGGTCGCGCAGACGGTTTCTCGTTTGCTCGCCGATCGTTCGAGATGGCCCGAGGCGTTGCGCAGGCTGGAGAGCGCCGGCGTCCGCCTGACCGAGCCGGCGGTGAACGCCGACACGCAGGGCGGGGCCAACCGATTGCTCGTCAGCGTGCCGACGCCGATGATGCCGCTGGCCAGGGAGTTGATCGAAACGCTCGATCGGCCGGGCCAGCAGGGCGTGGTCGAGGTGCGGGTGGTCCGCCTCCGCCAGGGCGACGCGCAGTCCGTCGCCGGCGCGATCGGTGAGGCGATGCGCGGCGCGGCCCGTCCCGGGCGGCCGGAGATCCGCGTGAGCGCCGAGCGGGCGAGCAACTCGGTCGTGCTCTCGGGCACCTCCGACCAGATCGCCGAGGCGCGGGCACTCATCGGCGAGATGGACATCGCCGTGGACGCCGACGGCGTCGGCGTGCGGACGGTCTTCCTGCGTCACGCAAGGGCCGAGACGCTGGCGCCGCTGGTCGAGCGGGTCTTGAAGAAGGATTCGGAGCTCGACCTGGTGCCGGAGTGGACACGCATCCAGCTTCTCAGGGACCGAAGGCAGCCCCTCGAGCAGGCGGTTCGCGTCGTGGCAGAGCCCCGACTGAACGCGTTGGTGGTTTCCGGCCCCGCCGGAAGCCTGGCGCTGGCCGAGCAGGTGATCGGCGAGCTGGACACCACCGAGACGGCCGAGCGCGAGGACCGCGAGATCCGCGTGCTGCCGGTGATCAACGCCGACGCTTCGGAGCTGGCGGCGAGCCTCGAAGGCCTGTTCGACGACGAGACATCGACCCCGCCTTCGGTGCGGGTGGACCGTTCGGCGAACGCGCTGGTTGTGCGCGGCACGGGCGAGCAGATCCGGCGGATCGAACGCGTCGCGGGCCAGCTCGACGAGGCGACGGTCAGGGCCGGGCGATCGCTGCGGACGATCCGCGTCGACCGGTCGAAGGCCGACGCGGAGGTGATGGCCCAGACGCTCCGCAGCCTGCTCGAACGAGACGCGGGCGTCCGTGTCGAGGTCATCAGCGCCGAGGAACTCTTGCGTCGCCAGGAGCGGCGGGGGCCCGGCTCGATCAACGCCCCGATCAATGCTCCTGTCAACGGGCCGCTCGGCGTCGAGGGCACGCACTGGCTGCACCGGCTGATGGAAGCCGCGGTCTTCGGGATGGCGATCGAGACCGGGGGTGACGACGAAGGCGACGACGATCCGGAGCCGTCTCCGGGCGGCGGGTCTGATGGGGGAGGGCC
>REET01000262.1 GCA_007694925.1 Phycisphaerales bacterium
CCGATGCGCATCCAGATCACACACGACATACTTCTCACCATAACTCGACACATACCACCGACATTCTCCCACCCACACCCCTCCCTCACGCATCACATTTGTCGCGCAGGATGCGGATCTCTTCGGGTCTGACAAGTTTGCCCGTGTTCATCCCCGGGCAGGTCTTCGACGCCTTCGCCCAATTGCGCGGGGATTTCAGGTTGCTCTGCCAGAAGGGCCATGTGCGGCACTGCGTCGGGCGGTCTTCGTAGACGCCGCAGACCGCCCGCCCGGGGATCTTCTCCCGATCAAGAAACACACAGTCGTAGCCGTGCTCGGCGCGGACCTCGTTCAGCGAGGGCTCGCCCTCGACGACCATGGTGTAGCGCTCCATGAACTCGGCGACGCTCAGCCCGAGGCGTCGGGCCAGACGCTGCGCCTCTTGCTCGGTGAAGCGAACGAACCCGCTCGGGCCGGTGCAGCAGTTGCCGCACATGGTGCAGTTGAAGCGCAGGCCCGGCTCACCGAGCTCGGGGTCGGCGAACCACTCGGGGCGGGGTTGGTTCACGCGTCGGCTCCGGGCTTGCCGAGGTAGCGCATGACGACGAGGGTCTGGTCGTCGCTCCGGGCGCGTTTGCCGGTGTGGCGGAACAGGGCCGCGTGCACCGAGTCGATCACGCACTCGGGCTCGCCGGTGCAGTCTCGCAGGGCCTTGTCGAGCCCCTCGACGCCGAACATCTCGCGGTCGGGGCCGAACTCCTCGGTGATGCCGTCGGTGTAGAGCACCAGGGTGTCGCCGCTGTCGAGCGCCAGATCGTTGCTGACCGGTTCGTACCCGTCGGCAAAGATGCCCAGGGGCGGTACTGCCTGCCCGTCGATGGCGCGCACCTCGGCGCTGCCCGCCTTCTTCAGCAGCGGCGGGTTGTGCCCGCTGCGGGCGTAGCGGAGCTTGCCGTCCTCGGGGTCGTACACCGCGAGGAACGCGGTCACGAACATCCCCTCCAGCTCGGCCTCGACAAGGCGCCGGTTGACATACGAGATGATCGAGTGGGGCTGAAAGTCCGGGCCCGCGTAGCCGTGCAGGATCGCGTGGAGCATGGCCATCACCGTCGCGGCGGCGGCCCCGTGCCCCGAGACATCGGCGATGAGGATCCCCCACTCGCCGTCGGGCAGGCGGAAGAAGTCGTAGTAATCGCCCCCCGCCTGCTGGCTGGTGAGGTAGCTCGTGGCGATCGAGAGCCCGGGGATCTCCGGCGTCTTCCTGGGCAGCAGGGTCTGCTGCACGCGGGCGACCTCCTCGAACTGACGCTCGAGCTTTTTGTTCAGCTCGCGGTTCTGCTGGAGCGCCAGCAGGTTGCGAGTCGCCGTGCCGACAAGGTTGGCCACAAGGTAGCTCTGTTCGAGGTCGGCGTGGGTGAAGCCCTCGGGGTCGCGCCTGAAGGTGACGGTCCAGTTCTGCGCCTCGCCCGCGTCGTAGAGCGGGATCGCCAGGCACGAGCCGAGACCGGCCGCGGCGTCGCCGAGCACCGGATCGTCGTCGACGCGCAGGTGCGTTCGGAGCTTGGGCTCTGGCGTGGAGATCAGCTCGGCGATCAGCCCGCACTCATGGGCGGGGATCTGTTCCCAGTTGCGCCAAGGGTCGGCCGAGGCGTACTCCTCGACATCGCCCGCTCTGGTCTGCTCGGGCGAGATCATCCGGGTGATCTTGTATTGCCCCGGCTCGAGCCCGCGCACCGACACGGCCATGTGCATGTCGACCTGGCGGATCCGCCGGTAGCCCGTCACGAACGAACGGGTGATCTCGCTCGGGCTCTGGGCGTGGCTGATCTCACGCAGGAGCTCGCCGAGCACGGCGATCCGCTCTGAAGATGTCTTGGCGATCGGGGCCATTCAGGGATGGTACGGACTCCCGCCGAGGGGGTTTTCATCCCGCGAGCGGTTCCGCCAGCGAAATGGCGCGCGCCAGCATCGACTCCGCCTCAGATTCCACCCGGGAGCGGTCCGCCTCGCCGAGGAGTGACAGGTTGGCCCGGACATTCCACGCCGCCCCCCGGCAGGCGCCGACGAGGCCCGCCGCGGCGACGCAGAGGTCGCTCCTGAGGTACTTGTTGGATCGCCCGTCGAGGCCGGCGATGACCCCCGCCGCCTCCGCCCCCACCCCGAGCATCGCCATGGGCGGGGCGACCGCCAGGTGAGCCCCGGCCTGGACCCGGTCGGCACGGTCGGGCGTGTCCTTGGGCAGGGCCATCGCCTCGTTCAGCACGGCGTACGCCGCGGCGTCCTCGTCGGCCAGGGCCAGGAACATCGCCGAGGCCTTGTGGAGCCTCCGGTCGGCCGATTCGAGCATCGGCTGGTGCTCGGCGAGGGACTTCTTGCCCAAGGAGTACACGGCGACCATGCGAGCGGCGGCGCAGGCGATCGCCCCCCCCACCGCCGAGGCCGCCCCGCCGCCCGGTGCGGGTGAGTGCGAGCCGAGCCGGTCGACAAAGCCCTGCAGGGTCATGTTGGCGATGCTGAATGGTTCGTGCATCGGGCCGCCTTTCCGCCGGAATCGCTCGCCGCCGAACGCCCGCCCCCTCGGAGGAGCGTTAGCGCTCGATCGGGACACCGACAACCGAACCATACTCGGTCCACGAGCCGTCGTAGTTCTTCGCGTCCTTGACGCCCAGCAGGTACTTCAGCACGAACCATGTGTGGCTCGACCGCTCGCCGATGCGGCAGTACGAGATAACTTTGCCCGCGGGATCGACGCCCGCCCCGTCGAAGTAGATCTGCTTGAGTTCGGCGACGGGCTTGAAGGTGCCGTCGGCCCGGACGGCCGTCGCCCAGGGGACATTCCTCGCGCCGGGGATGTGCCCGGCCCGCTGGGCGGTCTCTGTCATGCCGGGCGGCGCGATGACATCGCCGGTGTACTCCGCCGGGCTGCGGACATCGATCATCGCCTCGCCCCTCTTCGAGGCTTGGAGGACCTCGGGCAGGAAGGCCCGGAGCGAGAGGTCCTGGTCGCTCGCGGCGTACGGGGTCGGCTTCGGGTTCGGCCTGTCAGAGGTGATGGGCTTGTCTTTCTCACTCAGCCATTTCGCCCGCCCGCCGTCCATCAGGCGGACATCGGCGTGCCCGTACAGCTTTGCGACCCAGAAGGCGTAGGCTGCGAACCAGTTGTTGTTGTCCCCGTAGCAGACCAGCGTGTCGCCCTGACCGACGCCGGCGCGTGACATGAGCCGCTCGAACCCATCCTTCGAGACGATGTCGCGGCACATCTGGTCCTGCAGCTCGTGCTGCCAGTCGATCCCCACCGCCCCGGGGATGTGCCCGGCGTTGTACGCCTGGGTGTCGACATCGACCTCCAGCAGCTTCACGCTCGGGTCATCGAGGCGAGCGTGCACCCAGTCGGTCGAGACGAGCACGCTGTTCGACGCGGTCTGCGGTCCTTGGGCCATCATGACGGTCCTCCGCGATGAGGGTCTCCCGGCCCAAGAGCCGGGCGAGCGGCGATCACCGGCGCAGCATACCCGACGCGGATCGCTCTCTGGCAGCGAATCTGGAGATCCGCCGGGCCTACGCCTCGCGCGAGTCGATCACCAGCGTCACCGGCCCGTCGTTCTCCAGCAGCACATGCATGTGGGCCCCGAACACGCCGGTCTTGACGGGAACACCCTGGGCGGCGAGATCGGCCGCGAGCCTGTCGAACTCGGCACGGGACCTGTCCGGGGCCATCGCCCGGTCGAACGAGGGCCTGCGCCCTTTGCGTGTCGAGCCCGCGACGGTGAAGTTGGGCACCAGCAGCACCTCGCCCCGGACATCCAGCACAGACAGGTTCATCTTGCCCGCCTCGTCCTGGAAGATGCGGAGGTTGGCCGTTTTCTCTGCGATGTACACGCGGTCTCGATCTGTATCGTCTTGGTAGATCCCCGCCAGCACGACGAGACCGATCCCGATCTTGGCGACCGGCTCGCCCTCGACGGTGAGCTGTGCGTGGTTGACGCGTTGGACGATCGCTCGCATCGGTCAGGACACTCCGTTGTTTGAGGCGGGCGTGAACACGCGCCGGCAGACGCCGCGGACGACGAGCCCCACGCCCAGCACCGCCGCACCCGCCAGCAGCACGCGCCATTCGATCCAGAACGCCAGGCCCAGGCACCCGACGAGCCCCGCCCACGCGACCGCGGGGTGGAACAGCCGCTGGCTTCGCTCAAGCCGGATCGCGGCGAGGTTCGTGATCGCGTAGTACAGCAGCACGGTGAACGCGCTGAACGACCAGGTCAGGCGCACATCGCCGATGAGCACCAGCCCGGCGATGACCGCACCCGTCAGCACCACCGCCGCCTGCGGGCTGGCCGACCTCTCGCCGACGCGTGCAAAGACCGGCGGCAAATCGGCCCGGCGCGCCATCGCCAGGACGACGCGCGACAGCCCGAGGATCAGGTTCAGCAAGACCCCGAGCATCGCCGTACCCGCGCCCACCACCAGCACCCAAGCCAGCCATCGCCCCGCGAAGACCTCCGCGGCCGCCTCCAGCGGCGCTCCGCCCGCCCGCTCGGGCGCTATCGCCTCCGCCCCGGCGCTCGCGACGGCCACCAGCGCGACGGTGAGGTAGATCGTCATCGTCGCAAGGAGCGTGATGACCATCGCGCGCGGGATCGTCCGGCGGGGCTCGGCGACCTCTTCGCCCAAGGTCGCGATGCGCCCGTAGCCGGTGTAGGCGACGAACATCAACGCCGCGGCCTCCAGCAGCCCCGGCACGCCCCCGATCGACGGAAAGACCGGCGTCAGGTTCTCACCCGCACCTCTGACCGCAGCGGGCAGACCGACAACGACAAACAGCGCGAGCACCACGAGCGTGAGCGAGACGATCGCGATGTTGGCGGCGCTGGATCGCCGGATCCCCATGAGCACCAGCAGGGTCAACAGCACGACCACGCCCAGGGCGACCACCGTCACCAGATCGCCATCGCGACCGAACAGGCGGAGGGCGTAGAACGAGACGCCGAGGGCGGCCGTCGCGGCCGAAGCGCTCTTGGCCGTCAGAGACAACCAGCCCGCCGTAAACCCCAGCAGGGGCGTCAGTCGCCGGTACCCATACTCGTAGGTCCCGCCGCTGACGGGGTAGGCCGCGGCGAGCTGGGCGCTGCTCAGCCCGTTGCAGCAGGCGACGACCGCCGCGATCGCGATCGCCAGGACGACCGAGGGCCCCGCGACGCCCGCGGCGATCCCGATGCTGACAAAGACCCCTGTACCGATGATCGAACCGAGCCCCATCATCACGGCCCCGCCCAGGCCGACGGCCCTGCGCAACTCGCCGGGCGGGCCGGACGAGCCGTCGGATGTCGGGGGTTCTGGCATTCGGGCACCCTCGCGGCTTGGGGCTGACCCACGCTAGGCTTTGTCCAGACCCGAGCGGCTCAACGCCGATCTTCGGGCTGGGTGAAAGGAAACCCGATGCTCAAGAAACTCACCAAGACCAAGGCCCCGCCCGCGACGATCCTGATCCGGATCATGGTCGGGGCGGTCTTCATCTCCGAGGGGATCCAGAAGTTCATTCGGGCCGACGAGGTCGGCGCGGGACGGTTCGAGCGGATCGGCCTTCCCCAGCCGCAGGTGCTCGCGCCTGTCGTGGGCGTGTTCGAGGTGCTCTGCGGGGCGCTGGTGCTGATCGGGCTGCTGACGCGCCCGGCGGTGGTGCCCCTGTTGGTCATCATGGGCGTGGCGATCTGGCAGACCAAGGTCCCGATCCTGGAAAGCGACGGGTTCTGGGAGATGGCCCACGCCTCGCGGAACGATTTCTGCATGGTGATGGGGAGCCTGTTCCTGCTCTGGGTCGGCGCCGGCAAACTTTCTGTAGACAAGAAGCTGGGGAGCCCCAAGCCCGCCGCCCCGCCCGCCTGAGCCCCGCCCTGCCCTTTTCCAGACGCCCCGTTCGCGGGGCGTTTTTTGTTATCACGGACTGTCAAAACGGCAATCGACGGCCCGGCGCGGCGCAAGGGTGACAACCTCCGCCCCGTCCGGCGCCCCGAACATCAAGGCCCCGGAATCCTCCGGGCGGGTACGCGGTTTGGCACGGGCCTTGCCAAGGGCCAGACAAGCACACGCCCGGCGGGATCGCACCGGACGAAGGCGTACCGGGACGCCGGGCACAGAGGTAAGGAGGTGTTGCCATGCTGAGCACCATGTCCATGCTTCGATCGTTCGACGAACTGTCGCGCCGTCTGGACCGGGCCTTCGAGTCGGTCGGCCAGGGCGTCGCCCGCACACAACTCACCCCGGCGCTGAACATCTGGCAGGACGCCGAGACCCTGACGGTCGAGGCGGAGCTGCCCGGCTTCCGGCGTGAGGACATCGAGATCCTCGCGACACACGACACGCTGACGATCCGGGGCGAACGCGTCCGCCACGACCCGCAGGGCGCAGAAGCCGTCCGCTACGAACGCTCGTTCGGACGCTTCGAGCGGACCGTCTCGTTCGGTGTGCCGATCGATCCGGACGGGATCAGCGCCTCGCTCCGCGACGGCGTCCTGCGCATCACCGTGCCCAAGACGCCCGAGGCGCGGGCGCGGCGCATCGAGGTCACCGGCGAACTCCCCGCCGGCACGAACCCGCGCCCGGCCGAGCTCCCCGAGACTTCGCCGGAGCGGGCCGGGGAGGCGTCGAACCCCGAAAGCTCAAGAGCGTAACCGATCAGAACGATGCACCATCCACACGGAGGCGCCATCATGAACACAAACACCACCGCAATCCAGCAGCGTGAACACGCCAAGCACGCGGAAGTCACCTACCGGCCCGGGACCGACTTCATCGAGTTCTCCGACCGCTACGAGATGGTCTTCGACCTGCCCGGCGCCACGGCCGACAGCGTCTCGCTCACGATCGACGAGGGCGTCCTGACCCTCGAAGCGAGCGTCCGCCGCGATCTCAACGAGCGGGGCCCGTCCGGCGACAACGCCTGGATCGCCCGCGAGTTCGGCGTCGGCGACTTCAGGCGACGCGTCCGCATCGGCGAGGACATCGACGACGAGCGCATGACCGCATCGCTCACCGACGGCGTGCTCACCGTCACACTCCCAAAGCGTGCAGCCAGGCAGGCCAGACGCATCGAGATCAATCCGAGCTGACCCATCCCGCGGCGTGGGCGAAACCCCGCGCCGCGGATTATCAATCGCAACGCAACACACCGCTCAACGCTAGATCACGAGAGTATCGAACTCCAAACCGACCGCCCCACGGAGGCAACCACATGCGCATCCGACACACACCGAAGCTCATCGCCGCGGCGGCCCTTCTGGCGATCGCGCCGCACGCCCTCGCCGGCGCGACCCAGCCCGAGCCCGACGAGCGGACGCAGCGGGCGATCCGTGCCGCCGAGGACATCTCGCTGGCGTTCTCGTTCGCCGCCGAAGCCGTGCGCCCGTCGGTGGTCGGCGTGACCTCGGTGCGCCGTGTCGAGATGCGCCGTGGCAGGCCGGCGCCGCAGATGCCCGGCGACCCGTTCTTCGATCGGTTCTTCGAGGACTTCTTCGACCGCTTTGCGCCCCCCGGCCAGCGCGACATGCCCCGGGGCGATCGCCCCGGCCAGCCCCAGCCCGAGGACCGCTACTTCGAGCGCCGGGGCGGGGGCAGCGGCTTCATCGTCTCTGAAGAAGGCCACATCCTCACCAACAACCATGTCATCCAGGACGCCAGCGAGATCACCGTCCGCCTCAACGACGGCGCCACACGCACCGCGACCCTCGTCGGCGCCGACCCGCAGAGCGATCTCGCGGTGATCAAGATCGACACCGAGGGCCTCTCGGCGCTCACCCCGGCTCGCTTCGCCGATTCCGACGCGATCCGCATCGGCCAGTGGGTCGTCGCCGCAGGCGATCCGTTCGGGCTCACCTCGACGATCACCGCGGGCGTCATCAGCGCCACCGGGCGCTCGCGCATCGGCCTGATCGACTACGAGGACTTCATCCAGACCGACGCGGCGATCAACCCCGGCAACTCCGGCGGGCCCCTTGTCAACCTCCGTGGCGAGGTCGTCGGTGTCAACACCGCCATCGCCTCGCGCACCGGCGGGTTCATGGGCATCGGCTTCGCCATCCCCAGCAACATGGCCGAGATGGTCATGCGCGAACTGATCGCAGAAGGCGTCGTCACCAGAGGCTGGCTCGGCGTCGCGCTGCAGGACCTCACACCCGAGCTCGCCCGCACCTTCGGCTTTGAAGGCGAGGGCGTGCTCGTCAGCGATGTGCCCGACGGCCCCGCCAAGAACGCGGGGATCCAGCCCGGCGACATCATCGTCCGTTTCGACGGACGCGATGTCAGCACCTTCGAGACCCTCCGCATGCGCGTGGCGCAAACAGCCCCAGGGACCGTCGTCCCCGTCGAGGTCTTCCGCGAAAGCGAAATGGTCACCATCAGCGTCGAGATCGGCACGCGCGAGACCGAGCAGGTCGCCGCGGCGCCGCGCCAGGCGCCCGAGCCGCAGATCGACCGAGAGCTCGGCTTCTCGCTCCGCGCCGCGCAGCCCGGCCCGGGGGTGACGGTCACCGGCGTCGAGCCGGGCAGCCCCGCCCAGCGACAGGGCTTCGCGGCCGGCGACACCGTCCTCCGCGTGGGCGACACCGAGGTGAACTCCCCCGCCGACTTCCGTCGGGCCCTCCGCGAGCACCGCGAACTGGGCAGCGCCCGCCTGCTGGTCTCCAGGGGCAACATGCGCTCCTTCCGCCTGCTGACCTTCGAGTAATCGCCGCGTCCCCGGGCGGGGCATAGACTGCTAAGCACGGGGCGGCGGGGAAGCCGCCCCTTTTTATGCGCCCTTTTTTGTGCGCCCCGTTTGTGCGTTGGTTCAGTTGCACCGCTCGTGCACCGCGCAACCGCCCGAACCCGATCCGTATGTCAGCGCTTTCAGACAGTTCACTGGGGCTGAAGCCCGAACCGTTCGTCTCCTTGCCGCGCGAGCCCGCAGGCGCCGGGGTCGCCGCGGTGATGGTCACCTGGAACCGCAGGAGTGTGCTTGATGGCTCGATCCGGGCGGTCTGCGAAGCCGCGGCACGCGCTCCACTGCCCGTCCACCTCATCGTCGTCGACAACGCCTCGGCCGACGCCACCGGCGAGCACCTGTCCGAACGCTGGCGCCCCGACGCCCAGCTCGCCAACGAGACCGCCCGGCCAGAGTCGCCGAAGTTCGTCATGCTCGAACCCGCCGCCGACCGCAGGCCATCGGGCGCCCGCGACGACGGCCTCGCCTCGTTCACGCTCGTGCGCAACAGCGAGAACCTCGGTGGTTGCGGCGGCTACCTCACGGGCATGCTCGCGGCCCGACGCATCTTCACCGGCCCCGCGCCCAAAGACGCCGAACGGATGCTCTGGCTCATCGACGACGACGCGACCGTCACGCCCGACTGCCTGGCGAAGATGCTGCAAACGATGCGATCGGACGCGAAGATCGGCGCGGTGGGCAGCCGCATGGCCGACCCTGCGAACCCCGGCTCGACGCTCGAAGGCCCGGTCTACTTCAGCCACAAGTCCGGCCTGCTGACCCCCACACCGGACCACACGCCCGACGACGATCCCGACCGCCCCAAGCCGACATCGGGCGTGGCCGAGGCGGATCTTTGCGCCGCTTCGTGTCTGTTGGTGCGCGAAGCCGCGGCGGCCGACGCGGGGCTCTGGGACCACCGCTACTTCATCAACGGCGACGACGCGGAGTGGTGCCTGCGCATCAAGAGCAAGGGGTGGAAAGTCGTCTGCGATCTCGACGCGGTGCACCTGCACGAGCCGTGGAGCGCGAAGGTCTCGCCGGTGCGCGAGTACTACCGCCGGCGGAACCTCTTCTGGCTTTGGCAGCGTCACTTGCCGCGGGATCGGTACCGGGCGCTGGCGCGCGAGCGGCTGCTCAAGTACGCCGGGCTGTGCGTCAGGCAAGCCGCTAGGCGCAAGCGGTACGAATCGGTGCTGACGGAGCGAGCCGCCCGCGACGCGATGCGCTCGCGCGGGGGCAGGCTGACGGTCCCCGCCCCGGAGCGGCTGGAACTCGAAGAGGCACTGCGCCGCCTGCCGCGCGGCGCCAGCGTGCTGCTGGTCGTGCCCGGGCCAAGGGCTAGGAAGATGGCCGAGCGCTGGCTCGCCGAGGCGCCGAAGGAATTGGTCGAGCGCACGATCGCGCTGACCTCCACCGCGATCGACCACCCGTGCAAACTGCCGATGCCCGGATCGAGGGCGGGCGTCCTGCGCCTGCACGCAACGCTCTTGCGTCGGCGGGTGCGTGCCGTCGTCGTCTTTGATGGCAGGTGCGAGACGCCCATCCTGATCGGGCGCGAGACATGGCGTGCAGACGAGCAGGGGACGACGGCGATCGAACCCGGCGGGGCGCTGGTCGTGCTCGGCTCGCTTGCGCGTGCGATCCCGCTCGCGCTGCGGGCGCTCTTCGGCAGGACCAGCCCGCCCCCGCCCCCCAAGGTGCCGGGTTGGTGAAGCGGGCTTAGACGCTTCGCATGTCGGCTTCGATGCGGTCGGCCAGCTCGCCGACGATGGCGATAGCTCGCTGCAGCTCGGGCCGGCCCGAGCCGTCGCGCTGGGCGATCTCGATCGCCCGCCTCGCTCGCGAGACGGCCCGGCGCGTCGCCTTGGCCTCGCCGACGATGTCGCAGCAGTTGTCGTAGGTGTCGGCGAGCTTGACGAGCTTGACGCGCCAGCCGGCCGCCTCAAGTCGCCGGTCGTAGTCCGCCTCGCGCTCCGGCTCGGGCAGCAGCATGTTTTTGGTCAGAGCCGCGACCGCCTCGGCGACCGGGCGACCGAAACGCTTGTCGATGTCGTCGAAGTCCGTCGGCGTGTCTTCGATCGTGTCGTGCAGCACGGCGGCGGTGATCGCCTCCTCGTCGTCGCACCCGAAGACATACATCACCGTCATCGCAACTCGCACCACATGGGCGACGAAGGGCGTTTTGCCGTCCTTGCGGCGCTGCTGGTCGTGGGCGCGGGCGGCGAACGAGACCGCTTTCTGCCACATCGGCCGCCCGAGCCCGCGAGCGTCCCCGCTTCTGTCGCCGGCGACACTCATCGGATCACGCTTCTCCCTGACGGCTCGTGCACCAGGCGGCACTTGCCCGGGTGCCCCCCTCGCTCGTCGAACAGCAGCAGCTCGTTCGGCCCGTCGGTGTTCAGCCAGCACTCGGGCAGCCAGACGCGGTGCTGGGGCGGAACGGGCGTGCCGTCGAAGGTCGAGACCCAGTACCGCCCGAGGTGGCGACCGTTGAGATAGACCTGGCCCTTGGTCAGGCTGTTGAGCTCGAGGAAGAGCGGGACGCCCGCCTCGGCCGGGTCGAAGTTGCAACGCCACCACGCGGGGCAGGCCGCGCCCTCCATGTGCGCCTTGGCGACCGACTCGTACGCCGCCTCCGACGGCGCCTCCCACTTGGCGAAGGCCCAATCGGCCTTGTCTGTCACGGCGCTGACACCTTCGAGCACGCGGACGGCCGTGCCCGCGCCCTTGATCGCAGCGCCGAGCGCCTCGGCGTCCAGCTCGTCGACGAACGCGACCTCGATCGAGTTGTTGCCCCGCGTCAGCTGCTCCTCATCAAGGAAGATGTGGCCCGTCCAGCCGGTCTCGAGGAAACGCACCGGGGTGTCGTTGACGATCAGCACCGCACGCGCCGGGAAGTGGTCGACGCCGAGGATGATCGGCGACTTCTTGCGGTGCATGAACGCCCACTGCACACGATCCGTCGAGGTGACATCCCCCTCGCGGACCTCCCACAGCGGCTTGCGGAACTCCAGCAGGTTCAAGGGCGTGCTCTCGACCTGCTTGTGCTTGACGCCCTTGAGCGGCGTCACCTCCCACAGATCGCGCAACAGGCCCTTCTTGTCGCCCAGGTCCGCCCCCGTCGAGTACCGCCCGAGGTTGTCGGCCAGCACCACCACCTGACGCACGCCCTTCTTCAAGGGCAGCGCGAGCTCGTTCACCGAGCCCGGGCCGAACCCCAGCAGGCCCGTCTCCTCGCCGTCGACAAAGACCAGCAGCCGGTCGCCCGAGCAGGGCGCGATCACCTTGGGCTTGCGCGTCGCCCCAGAGCGGATCGTGATGCGGTACCACCCGTACCCCGTTTGTGCGCCCAGGGGCGTGAGGTCGGCCGGGCCGTCGATCGCGGCGTAGCGCGGGCTGCTCCCGTCGATGTGCTCGCGCGTCTCGGCGCATTCCCAGCCCGAGAGGTTCGGCGCCTTGGGGCTCTTCGGCGCCTTGGCGGCGCCGGTCGTGGTCGACTGCTCGCCCTCGGCGTTGAACATCATGCAGTTGCGCCCCTCGGGGATCGGCTGGTTGTCTGCCGTCATCCCGGCGCAGCCGAGGTAGACCGCCTCGTCGGTCGCGTACACCTTGTCGACCTGCTGCTCGGAGCAGACGACGATCGTCACGCCCTCGTGGTCGATCACCTCGGGCGTCTTGCCCTTGGGCACGTTGACCTCGATCGGCGAGCCGTTGATCGAGACGAGCCCCTCGCTCCCCGAAGGACCGAAGAGCACCAGCGTCCGCCCGACGAGCGTCAGCGCGTTGAGGTTGGTGTAATCCAGCCTCGACCGACCGGTCAGATGCACATCGAACAGGCACCACGCGACCGCCTGCTCGCCCAGAGAGACCGGCAGCGTGGAGCCGCCGGCCAACAGCAGCGTGCTGTGCTTGACGGCGCCGTGCGGCCCCGCGGGGTCGGCCCCGAAAACAAACACGCAACCGCCCTGCTGGCCCGAGACATGCGAGATCGAGACGCCGGCGCCCGTGCGACCGCCCCCGGCCTGCTCGGGGTCGAGCACCACCGGCCTGTACTCCGGGTTGGCGTGCGAGAAGACCTTCCCGAAGGCCGAAGCGAACATCGAGATCCGGCGCACCGCCCCGTACGACGCGCCGGGCGTGCCCGCCTCGGTGACGGGCGCGTGCCGGTCATTGCTCTGGGCGACAAACCTCGACGCCCCGCCGGGCAGACGCCCGCCGGAAAAGCCGAAGTTGGTCCCCCCGCAGAACGGGTCGATGTTGTACTGCCCGCACCCGGCGAGGATCTCCGCCAGCCGACGCTGCACCGCCATCGGCTCGGGCGTGCCCGCGTCCCCCTCCGAATACACCGAAGGGGCCGTGACCGAGAAGTCGATCACCAGGCGCGGCTGGTCGGGCTTGACCGTTGAGAGCTGGCGCATCACCGTCAGCATCGCCTCCGACCCCGACCAGCAGTCGATCTCGCCCTCGACGCCCTGCCAGAGGTTGTTGCTGTTGATCGTCGGGACATTCAGCCCGTTTTCGCGGAGGTAGCGGTGCAGCTCGCCGAGGTAGCCCCGCGCCTCGTCGTCGTGCCCGCAGGTCCAGTGGGCCTCGTTCTGCACGAGCAGCAGCGGCCCGCCCTGGCCCGGGCTGGTTACCTGCAGGTCCCGGATCTGGCCCGCAAGGGCCGTCAGGAACTTGCCCGCGGCCTCAAGAAACGGCTGGTTGGCCGAGCGGAGCTTCAAATCCGGGTTCGAGAGCAGCCACGCCGGCAGGCCCCCCATGTCCCACCCCGACCCGATATAGGGGCCCGGGCGCAGGATGCAGACCATCCCCGCTTGACCGATCAGCTCTACAAAGTGGCGGACATCGTTCTGACCCTCGAAGTCGTACGCGCCGGGCCTGGGCTCGTGGCGCGACCAGAAGACGGGCGTCTCGATGCAGTTCAGGCCGGCGTGGCGGGCGGCGGCGATCCGATCACGCCAACACTCGCGGGGCACCCTGGCGTAATGGATCGATCCACTGACAAGCCAGATCCGTCGGCCGTCGAGCATAAAGCTGCGTCCGTCGTAGGTGACTGAGGGCATTTAAGTCTCCGTTGCGTCTCGACAAAGGCCGCGCCGGGTGTACGCCGGCCCGCTTCCGCGGGTCCTGCGGGGCCGGATAGCGAACAAATCCCGGGCAAATCGGCGTCGAAACTGGCGTTCGATGCGGAACGGAGAGGATAGGAGCCACCCCGGCCCGCGGCAATTCTGGAAGGGTTCTGATCTGGTGCAACACCCGATCCCCCACGCGGTATAGTCCGCTCCATCTCTCCCCTACCGCTTTGTTATCGGAGGTCACCGCCCTTGCACCCAGGCGTCCGCGCATCGACCGTCCCCGCCCTCCGCCCCAAACCGGCCGCGGCAGCCGCACTCCTCGTGGCGTGCGCGTCGATCTGGGGGTGCTCGGGCGGCATGGAAACGATCGACCGACGAACGCTCAAGCTGCTGGAGGAACGCTCCAAAGCGCTCGGCGCTGAAACACGGACACCGCCGATCCGCTTCAGCGACACCCGCACCGGGCGGGACGACTTCCGCAACCCCGGCACGATGAACCCCGACGCCAGCGACCTGGGATTCCGCCAGGCCGCAGAGGACCGCGATGTCGCCGCACGCCTGGCCGCGGCGGACCGGATCGACCCCGACGACCCCGACCCGATCCTCATCAACATCTTCGACGCGCTGCGCATCGCCCAGGAGTCGGCTCGCGAGTTCATGACCGCCGAGGAGGAGTATGTCCTCGCGGCGATCCGCGTGCTGATCGAGCGCCACCTCTGGACGCCCCGTCTGTTCAACGACACGACCGTCGGCGTCGGGCGCAGCGGGACGGGCAGCGGCGCAGAAACAACACTCCGCATCATCAACGAGATGCGCGCCCGACAGCGCCTCCCCTTCGGCGGACAGGTCGAGGCCTCCTGGATCTACCGCGCCACCGACCAGCTCCGCTCGGCGTCGACCGAGGGGTACATCCAGTCGTCGACGCTGGCGCTGACGGCCGACATCCCGCTGCTCCGCGGCGCCGGCATGATCGCGCGCGAAGACCTCATCCAGGCCGAGCGGAACCTGATCTACGCCGCGCGTCGCTTCGAGCGCTTCAGGAGGCAGTTCCTCGTCGACATCGCCGACGACTTTTTCAGCCTGCTGGAGACCGAGTCACGGATCGAGAGCCAGGAGGGGCGTCTGCAGAACCAGCAGCGTCTGCTGCGCAGAACCGAGGCGAGCGTCGACGCGGGTCGTCGCGCCGCGTTCGAGCTGGCCGAGGTCGACAACGAGGTCCGCGCCTCCCTCGCCGAGCTCGAACGCCTGCGCGAGCAGTACCGCCTGCAGATCGAGCGTTTCCGCATCCGCCTGGGCATAGACCCCCAGCAGCCGATCCTCATCGACCGCACGCCCTTCTTCCTGCCCGAGCCGGACATCACGCCCGACCAGGCCGCCGAGCTCGCGCTGGAGTACCGCCTCGACCTGCAGATCCAGCGCGACCAGCTCGGCGACGCCCGCCGATCGCTCGCCAACGCGCGAAACCGCGTCCTCCCCGACCTGGACCTGACCGGACGCGTCGGCCTCGACGGCGACGGCGCCTCCGGCCTCGTCTACGACTTCGGCGAGACCAATTACAATGTCGGCGTCACCTTCGGCCTCCCGCTCGACCGCGAGATCGAACGCCTCGGCGTCCGCCAGGCGTCGATCAACCTCGAACAACGCCGGCGCAGCTACGAGCAGTTCCGCGACCAGGTGATCGTCAACGCGCGCCAGTCCGTCCGGGCCATCGAGCTCGCCCGCCTCCGACTCACCCTCGCCGAGGAGCGCATCAACATCACCATCCAGCGCCTGCGCGAGCAAGAACTCAAGGAAGACGAGATCAGCGCCGACGACATCATCCGGGCGCAGGACGCGCTCACCGATGCGCAGAACGCACGCGACAGCGAACGGACCAACCTCCGAAACGCCGTCCTCAACTTCCTCCTCCAGACCGACCAGCTCCGCGTCGCGCCCGACGGCACCCTCCTCCCCCTCCCGGGCATGGGCGACCCCGACGAAGAGCCCGAGCTCGACACCGAGCCCGACCGCGAGGTCGAATCTCCCGGGGGCGTCCCAACGCCAGAGCCCGCCGACGAAGACCCCGAAAACTAATCACAATTCAGCGCCCAACCGTGCCACCGACCTCTGCTTCGAGAGGTCGGTGCCGTTCGCTCCCCATTTCACGGTCGAACATCTGCGCACGAACACTGTGCAGGCGCGATCGCCGCCGAGCACACGCATCGCAAACGCATCGGATGCACCGACCTCTTGCAGAGGTCGGTGGCACGACCAGAAAGAAACTGTTGACCGTCTCTTGCGCCGATGGTCTCAAACAAAGACGGTCCCGCGACCGCAACCTACTTCGCCGTCTCCTGCAGCAACCGACCCGAGACCAGCGCCGACACCCCCGCCGAGGCGGCAAGCATCACCGCCACCACCAACATCGCGCTCTGCAGCCCCGCGACACGGATCACCCCCTCGCACAGCAAGGGCCCGACAAACGCGAACCCCCACGACCCGCCCAGCATCAGGCCCGAGGCCATGCTCGTGCGATGGGGAAGCAGCCGCTGCGCCACCGCGACCGTCACCGGCACAGGCCCCGCGTACCCGAACCCGGTTGCAAAGACCAGCCCGACCGCGAGGGGCAGCAGCAATCGCGGGTCTTCGAGCATCTCGATCAGCTCGGGGCTGAACGCCATCAGGGCCATCGCGCCCGCGCCCGCCAGGGGCACGGAGATCAGCACGCTCTTCTCAAGCCCCCGCTTGACCATCACGCCCAGCACGAGCCCGCCGACCGCCATCCCGAACTGCCTCGCCGCGAGCATCCAGCCGTTGAGGTCGCCCGCCTGCGCCGCCATCGCGGCATCGAACCCCGCCGCCCCATTGCGTTCGATCGTGAACATCTGCGACCATCGCAGCAGCAGATAGATCAGCGAGGCGTCGCAGGTAAACCGCAGCACATTGCCCGCGTACAGCAGCCAGACCGCCCGCCAGCGTTCGCCGGCGTTCTCTGGGACCGGCGTGCGCGTTTCCTTTGTGCCGTCGCCCTCGTGGTGCGAGACGCCCCGCAGGGCCAGCGCCGCCCCCGCCGCGACGAGCACCACCGGCACATACAGCCAGTGGATGTTTTCGAGCCCGACGCGTGAGACCGCCAGCGGCCCGAGCCGGTAGCCCACCACCGCACCCATCATCCCCGCGACGAAGAAGAACGACACGCCCAGCGCCCGCCGACGCCCGCAGAGCTTGCCCACCGCCGCCGCGGCAGGCGGGTGGAACGCCCCCACCCCCAGCGACGCAACGATCTGCAAGACCAGCAATTGCTCGAAGCTCGTCACCTGCCCGACCGAACCGAACGCCCCGGCCGCGAGCAGGATCCCCCCCACCGCGATCAGTCTGGGCGCGAATCGGTCGGCGAACCACGCCGCCACCGGCTGCACCAGCCCCGAGCAGGCCGCCCCGACCGCGACGATGAGCGCCGTCTGCCCGGGCGTCATCTCCAGACGCGCTTCGAGCACCGCCAGGATCGCCAGCACGATCGCGGGCATCGAGTCGACCACCGCGTGCGACCCGACGACCGCGCCGGTGCGCACCTTCTTCTCCACCCTGGACGGGCCCGCCGGAACGCCGATGGTCGCGTGGTCTCTCATCTGAAAAATCAGGGCCCCGACGGGCCGGAAGCGGGGATTGTTGGCAGGGGGCGGGCCCTCAACCCGACGGGGAAAGACTTCCGCCTCCGACACGCTGACAAAGGGCCCGATACCTATCTTCTTGCAAACAGCCCAGATCGCCTTCCTGTGCCGGGCGATCTCGTGTAGATTGTCTTCGAGGGTCCGCGGCAAAGGGGATGCGGGCCCACGGGGTTCATGTGCGGGCGCTCGGTCGACGAGGGCCCGCCCAAAGCTGTTCTATCCGGGGTTTGATCCATGCCAAGGCACACGCACCGATTCGCCGCCGTCACGGCCTGCTCGCTCTCGCTCCTCGCGGGGATCGCCCCGGCACAGAGCATCTACGACGGGCAGGTGGTCTTGGAAGTGGCGCCCGAGAACCTCCGCCAGTTCCGAGCCGTCATGGCGATCGTCGACGATGTCTGGACGCACACCGTCGTGATGGACCGCCCCTTCGAGGTCCGCGTCGGCCCCGAAGAGCGCGAGGCCCTCCAGGAGCTCGGAGTCCCGATGCGCGACGTCATCGACGACCTCCAGGCGCTCGTCGACCAGGAACGCGCCGCCATCGACGCCATCAGCGCGATGGACGACCCCA
>REET01000111.1 GCA_007694925.1 Phycisphaerales bacterium
GCCGAGCCGGGCGTTCGCGCCAACGCGACCGCAGAGATCAACACAGGCTCGGGCGACTCGATGTCGCTCGAAGAGAGCACGACCACGACCGCCATGGAGAACCATGTCGGCTCGACGGTGACCAACCGCGTCGACCCCAAGGGCATGCCCACGCGCCTGGTCGCTTCTGTCAATGTCCCGCGCGACTTCGTCGTCGCGGCGCTCCGCCGCGCCGGCGGACTCGAAGAGGACCAAGAGCCGACCGAAGAACAGGTCGAGCAGCGGTTCAATCAGATCCGCGCCGACATCGCCGAGAGCGTCCGCCCACACCTGCGGGCGGGGAATCTCGACGGCACGGTGCATGTCTCGCTGACACCGGTGGCGATGGGGGACTTCCTGCCCGCCGAGCCGCAGGGCGCGGGGATCTTCGGCTCCGGCGGCGGGCTGCCCCTGCTCGGCGAGGGGCTGATCGAGACGGGGTTGCTCGCGCTGCTGGCTGTCGTCTCGCTGGGGATGATGATCGTGATGGTGCGCAAGGCGTCCAAGCAGCCTGAGCTGCCGACAGCGGAGGAACTGGTTGGCATCCCGCCTCCCCTCGAGACGGACTCGGACCTGATCGGCGAGGCGGACGAGACGAAGCTCCCGATGGCGGGCATCGAGGTCGGGGCCGATGATGTCGAGCGCCAGCGGATGCTCGAACAGCTCGCGCAGATGGTCAAGGACGATCCCTCCGGCTCGGCCAAGCTGCTGAACCGGTGGATCGAAACGGACGATTGAACGACAGGAGGCCGGCGGAGCGATGGCCAGGCGGATCGGCACCAAGCTGCCAGACAGAATCGAGGAGCTGGAGGCGGGCACCAAGGCCGCCATCCTTCTCCTTGCGCTCGGCCAGGACGAGGCATCGTCGGTGCTCAAGGAGCTGCCCCAGCAGTCCGTCGAGGAGGTGATGCGCGAGTTCGCGGCGCTCGGCCGCGTGCCCGCCTCGCTGCAGGCGCAGGTCGTCGAGGAGTTCTACCACCTCTCGATCGCCCAACGCCATGTCAACGAGGGCAGTTTGGACTACGCGCGGGCGGTCATGCTCAACGCGCTGGACCCCAAGGCCGCAGAGCGGATCCTCGCGCAGATCCAGACCCAGGTGCAGCGGACGCCCTTCTCGTTCATCCAGAAGGTCGAGAGCGAGAACCTCCTGACCTTCATCCAGGACGAGCACCCCCAGACGATCGCGCTGATCGTCTGCCACCTCCCGCACCACAAGGCGGCCGAGATCCTTTCGAGCCTCCCGATGCAGAAGCAGATCGAGGTGATCAAGCGCATCGCCAACATGGAGCAGACCAACCCCGAGGTCATCCGCGAGGTCGAGAAGGGCCTCGAAAGCCGCCTGAGCAACATGCTCATGCAGTCGACGGAGAAGGCCGGGGGCGTCGGGACCGTCGCCGAGGTGCTCAACCTCGCCGACCGCTCGACGGAAAAGTCGATCATGGAAGGGCTCGAGGCCGAGGACCCCGACCTCGTCGAGCAGATCCGCAGGCTCATGTTCGTCTTCGAGGACATCCTGCTCGTCAACGACCGGGGCATCCAGGCGGTGCTCAAGGAGGTCGAGAACGACGAGCTCTCGCTGGCGCTCAAGACCGCGTCGGATGACCTCAAAGAAAAGATCTTCACGAACATGTCCGAGCGGGCCGCCTCGCTGATCAAGGAAGACATGGAGTTCATGGGCCCCGTGCGCGTCAGCGATGTCGAGGCCGCCCAGCAGCGCATCGTCGATATCGTCAGAAGGCTGGAAGAGGCGGGCGAGGTCATCATCCAGGGCCGAGGCGGGGAGAGCGACCTTGTCATGTAACCCAAGAGACGCCCGCGTCGGCGGGGCGGTGCGCCGATGGGCATGATCCGACGCGCCGACGCGGAGAGGGTCGCCCGCGACGCGATCGCGCTCGACCTCGGCGACCTGGCCCGCCAGGCCGAGACCATGCGCGCCCAGGCGCAGGAGACCGCCAAGAAAATCCTCGCAGAGGCCCAGGCCAAGCGCGAGCAGATGCTCGGCAGCGCCAGCGAGGAAGGCCGCGCCGACGGGCGGGCGCAGGGGCATCGCGAAGGGTTCCAGCAGGGGCTGGAGGAGGGCCGGCGCCAGGCCCTGGCCGACCAGGCCCAAGCGATCGACGCGCTGATCGCCTCGTGGGGCGCAGCGCTGGAAAACTACGAGCACGAGCGCGAGCAGATCATGGCCGACGCGAGGCGGGATGTGCTCCGCCTCGCGGTCCTCGCAGCAGAGAAGATCACCCGTCGCGTCGTCGAGATCGATCCTTCGATCGTCGAGGGCGTGGTCCGCGATGTCGTGATGTCGGTGCTCGAGCCGACGAGACTGGTCCTGCGTGTGCACCCCGAGGACGCCGAGCGGGCGACCGCCGTGGTCGGCCCGCTGGTGCAGCGTCTGGGTGACTCCGCCCACGCCGAGGTGCGCGCCGACGGATCGATCGAGCGGGGCTCGTGCCTCGTCGAGACCGCGGGCGGCGCCGTCATCGACGCGACCATCGCGACCAAGCTCCGGCGGATCGCCGAAGCCGTGCTCCCCGGGGGCTCGGACCTGATCGACGAGCCCCAGCCCCAGTCCCAGTCCCAGTCCCAGCCCGACGACGCCGAAGCAAACGACACCGACCGGGACGAACAAGACAGCGGGGGCGTCCGCCTCGATGACGAGCGCCGGGGCGCCGCGGCATGAGCGTCCTCGCCGGTGCGATCTCCGCCGTCACCGACTGCGAGCCCGTCCGGTTCACAGGGCGCGTGCACGAGCTCCGCGGCCTCACCCTGCTCGTCCGCGAGCTGCCCCTCCCCGTCGGCTCGCTGGTCACGCTGCACACCCGGCGAGGCGAGCGCTCCGTCAGCGGCGAGGTCGTCGGCTTTACGCGCGACCTCGCGATGGTCATGCTCTTGGGCCAGACCGGGGGCGTCAGCGCCGGCGACACGGTGGTGGGGGAAGAGGTCGCCCAGACCGTCGGCGTCGGGCGGGGCATGCTCGGGCGCGTCATCGACGGGCTCGGCAGACCGATCGACGGGCGCGGGCCGCTGCTCGACACCGAGCCTGCGCCCTTGAACCCCGATCCCTCCTGCGCGATGGATCGCGCGCCGATCAAGGAACGCATCGGCACCGGCGTCCGCGCGATCGACCTCCTGACTCCGATGGGGCGGGGCCAGCGCATGGGCATCTTCGCCGGCCCCGGCGTCGGCAAGAGCACGCTCCTCGCCCAGATCGCCCGCGGCACCGACGCGGATGTGAATGTCATCGCTCTCATCGGCGAACGAGGCCGCGAGGTCCGCGAGTTCATCGAGCACACCCTCGGCGCCGAAGGGCTCCGGCGCAGCGTCGTCATCGTCGCGACCGGCGACGAATCCCCGCTGATGCGGATCAGGGCCGCCAAGGTCGCCTGCACCGCGGCGGAGTGGTTCCGCTCGCGCGGCCACGACGCCCTGCTCATGATGGATTCGGTGACGCGTTTCGCCCACGCCCAGCGCCAGGTCGGCCTCAGCGTCGGCGAGCCGCCCGCGACGCGGGGCTACACCCCCAGTGTCTTCACCCAGCTCGGCCTGCTGCTCGAACGCGCCGGGCGCATCGACGCAAAGAACGCCTCCGGCTCGGTCACCGGCCTCTACACCATCCTCGTCGAAGGCGACGACATGACCGAGCCCGTCGCCGACGCGGTCCGCGGCATCCTCGACGGGCACCTGATCCTCTCGCGCAAGCTCGCAGGGCGGGGGCACTTCCCCGCCATCGACGCCCTGGAGTCGATCAGCCGCATCGCGGGCGAGGTGATGTCGCCCGATCACGCCGCGGCCAGGTCCGAGCTCCTCGGCCTGATGGCCCGCTACCGCGAGGTCGAGGACATCGTGCAGATCGGCGCGTACGCCCACGGCAGCGACCCGGAGGTCGATGTCGCGATCAGCATGAAGGAAACAGTCGACGCGCTGCTCCGCCAGGGCGGGCAGGAGCGAGTCCCCTTCGAGGACGCCAGAGATGTGATGATCAAGGTCGCCATGCAGGCGCGAGAGGGCGTCGACGGCCTGCGCGCCGCCGGCCGCCAGTCCTTCGGCGCAGGGAGGTAAGCGGGCGTGGCGGTCTTCAGGTTCAAGCTCGAAGCGGTCCTCCGCCAGCGGCGCCTCGTCGAGGACGAGCGGCGCAAGCGCGTCGCCGAGCTCGATCTCGATCGCCTCGCCATCGAGCGCGAGATCGAGGGCCACCAGGCCCAGATCATCCGCGAACGCAACGAGATGGCCTCGATCCTCGTCGAGGGCGGCTCCGGCACGATGATGCGGGTCCAGGCCGGCGCGGCCCTCCGTTTGCGGGCGAAGATCGGCGGGGCCTCCGTCCGCCTCGCGGGCGTCCTCGCCAACCTCGAAAAGGAACGCGCGGCCCTGCGCAAGGCCGCGGCCGACAGAAAGGCGATCGAGCTCCTCAAGGAGCAACGCCTGCTCGAGTGGAAGAAAGAGCTCATGCGGCGCGAGTCGGCCGAGCTCGATGAATTCGCGGTCATGCGCGCCGCCAGAAGCGGGGAGTACCGCTGATGCTCCGCACATTCTGGAACATCGTCTCGATCATGGCGGTGGCGAATCTGCTCGCCCTCTTCGGCTTCTTCTCGTGGCTGGTCATCACCGACCGCATCACGCCCGAACGCCTCGGGCAGGTCCGAGCCCTCATCGCCGATGGCGAGATCCCCGCCGCCGAAACTATTAAAACCGCCGCAGACAGCGATGAAGACGAGGAGCCCTCCGAGCCCGCGCTGGCCGTCAGCTCCGCCGACCGCCTCGTCCTCCGCCTGGAACAGAGCGAGATCGACCGCCAACGCCGCGAACGCCTGCGCCGCGAGACCAACGACCTCCAGCGGGCCCACCAGGCCGAGCGGCGCATCCTCGACGAGGAATGGGCCAAGGTCCGGCGCGACCGCGAGGAGTTCGAGGCCGAGATGGCGCGTGTCCGCAGCATCGACGGCTCCGCCCAGTTCCGCAAGGCCGTCAAAACCCTCGAAGGCCTCCCGCCCCGCCAGGCAAGGGATGCGCTCATGGCCATGATCGCCGGGCAGGATCTGCCGGGCACGCCAGCCGCAGACGACGGCCTCGCCGGCGCCTTCGACGCGACCGACCCCGCCCGCGACGGCATGGCCAGGGCCGTCTCCTACCTCAACGCCATGGGCGAACGCCAACGCATCGGCGTCATGGAAGAGATTGTCAAGCAGGACCCCGCTCTGGCAGCGGTCTTGCTGGAAAGCCTCCGGGTGCGCGGCGTCGAAGCCCGCGCCCGTGAGGAAGCTCAATGACGATCGGGACCACTCCCCCCGACATCTCAGACCCTTTCAAGCGCCTGAATCCCGGCGATCGGCACGCGCAGCACGCGGCACCCCCCGGTCTGGGCGCCTTCTCGCTGCTGCTCGACGGCATGCAGCGCGAGCAGACGCCCCGCGCCTCGCAGCAGGAAGACGAGTCTCGAAACGAGCTGAAGCAGGGGCCGGACCGCCGCGACGGGCAGCCGCGATCAGAAGCCGCCGAGCCGACGATCTACGCCGGCCCCGTCGGACAGGAAGCCCGCGAGACCCTCCGCACACCGACCGAGCGCCAAAGCCCCGAGCACAACGCGGGCACGCCCCCGCACCAGCGGAACGCGCGGCGCACCCAACACCAAGGCGAGCAGGCGCAGACGCCGCGCGATCCACAGCAGACACCCCGCGCCGAACAACCCAGCGAGCGAGCGCCGACGCAAGAGGCTCGCGAGCCGGCAACGCGACAGCCCGGCACACCGGAATCCGAGAGCGCACGAGATCAGTCCGGGCGTGTAGCGGCCGCGGCGCAGCAGGTGACGCAGCGGCCCGCACGCGAAGCCCCGACCGACGCGAGGGCCGGGGTCGCACGCCTCGCCTCGGCCGGCGCTGTGCAGGCCGCCCGAGCCCAGCCCGTGCAGCCTGCGGCCGGTGTGCAGCGGACCGAAGGCCGCGCCGAGGCGCGCCAGGTCGCCCAGCAGCGCCCGGCGCAGCAGCCCCAGCGGCCCGACGCCGAAAAGTTCATCCAGCAGGCCCAACGGGGCCTCGCCCAGGCCCTGCAGCGCAAAGACGGCGAGGTCACCATGCGCCTCCACCCCGAAGCCCTCGGCAAACTGACGGTGCAGGTGCGTGTCGAGGCGTCGACGGTGCAGGCGAGGGTCGAGGCGACGACCGAAGCCGCACGCGAGATGCTCATGAGCCACACGCCCGCGCTCCGCGCCGCGCTCGAATCACGCGGGCTTGAGGTCCAGCGCATCGAGATCACGCTCGCGCCGGAGGCCAAGGAAGACGCTGGCCCGAGATTTGCGATGGGTGAAGACGCCGATCGACGCGCCGGCAACAACGCCGGCGGCCACGCCGACCAGGGCAACCGTCGCGGGAGCGACGCGGGAACAAGCAACGGGCGGAGCCCGGACCAGAGCGCGGAGGACCGCGCCCAGCACCACGAACACACGAGCGCTGCGTGGCGGAGCCCGGGCAGCCTCCTGATCGACACCGTCGCGTAACGACGCGCCGGTGGGGAGCCAGCCGATGAGCGCCATCGATGCGCAGGCCGCCTTTGCGCTGCCTCCGACAAACACCGGCAAAGACGGGCTCGGCGCCCTCGGCAGCGGCGAGTTCCTGCAGATCATCCTCTCAGAGCTCAGCCGCCAGGACCCGCTCGCCCCCAGCGACACCAGCGCGCTGCTCGACCAGATCGCCACGGTCCGTTCGATCCAGTCCGATGTCGACCTGTCCGACCGCCTCGGCGAACTGGTCAAGCAGAACGAGTTGAGCGCAGCCTCGGGCCTGATCGGGGGCGTGGTGGGGGGCGTGAGCACCAACAACGAGCGTGCGGTCGGCATCGTGCTCTCCGTGTCGCGCACAAAGGACGGCGCCGTGCTCAACCTCGACACCGGCCAGCGCGTCAACTTCAAGCAGGTCGACGAGGTCGTCAACCGACCCACGCTCCGCGAGGCGCTCAACGGTTCCAACGGATCGGGTGACCAGCCGTGACCACGACGGGCACAGACATGCTGAAGATGCTCGGCGCAGGCGTGCGCCCCGTCGGCCCCGCGGCTCCCGCGCAGCCCGCCTCGCCCGAATCCGCAGACTTCGCAGAGCTCCTGCGGCAGGTGCGCCAGGGCGAGCTGGGCTCGGGCAGGCCCGTGAAAGTGCCGGGCGATCTCGGCATCGACCTCAGCGAAGACCAGCTCAAGCGCCTCGCAGAGGCCGCCGACAGGGCCGAGGCCGCGGGCGCACAGAGCGTCGTCGTCATGATCGACGGCCACCTGCTGCACCTGGATGTGCAGTCGCGCCAGGTGCTCAGGAGCGTCGAGCTCAAGCACGGCGAGGTGCTCTCGGACATCGACGCGGTCGTCAACGCCTCAGAACAAGAAGAGGGCGGTCAGGACGGCCGCCCCGCGGTCGCCCAGCTCGCAGACCTTGCGCGTTCCACACCGGGGCTGAACGCCTCGCTCGTGCAGCAGCTCGCCAGGCTCGGCGCCGACTGACTCAGATCGACACTACGGCAGACGGCGCTTGCGCCCGACGCCCATGACGGACTGTTCCCGGCGGAGCCGGGGTGAACCGGGGGCACGGAGGCCTCTTTCTCGCATCCTTACGCGGCGGGTCCTCATGGCTTCAACAACAGCGCTCTTCACCGGTCTGAGCGGGCTCAACGCCCACGCCAGAAAAATCGATGTCATCGGCAACAATGTCGCCAATGTCAACACCACCGCCTTCAAGTCCACAAGGCTGGTCTTCAACGACCTGCTGAGCCGCAGCATCTCCGGAGGCACACCGCCCTCGGACTTCAGCGGCGGACGCAACCCCTCGCAGATCGGCTTCGGCGTCACCGTCGCCGGCACCCAGCGCGACTTCACGCCCGGACCGATCGCCGCGACAGGCAAGCCCGAAGATCTGGCCATCGACGGCTCGGGCTTCTTCATCGTCGAACGCAACGGCGAACGCTTCTACACCCGCGACGGATCGTTCCAGCTCGACGAGAACTTCAACCTCACCACCGCAGGCGGCGCGAGGCTGCTCGGCCACCCCGTCAACGATCAGTACGAGATCCAGCGAGGGCAGCTCGGCACACTCTCGGCGCCTATCGGCACGCTCACCATCGCCGAAGCGACCCGCAACGCACGCATGGCCGGAAACCTCAACGCCAGCGGCATCGTCGCCGGCGGAGCAAGCGTCTTCCGCCTGGGCGCAACAGAGGCCAACGGGTTCACCCCCCTCCCCGGCGCCGGCCCACTAGAGCCCGGTTCGCTCCTGCTCGATGTCGCCGACCCCGCAGAGGGCGCTGCCGGCCAGTTCTTCGCCCCCGGCCAGTCGATCGAGGTCTCCGGCGTGCGTCGGGGCGAGACCACTCTGCCCGCAAGGTCGTTCCTGATCACGGCGCAGTCAACGCTCCAGGACCTCGCCGACTTCCTCTCCTCGGCCATGAGCATCCAGACCGACGCGCTGCCCCCCGGCATCACGCCCCCCGGCGTCGCCTTCGATCCCGCGACCGGTTCCTTCTCCGTCAACGGCAACACCGGCGTGATGAACGACCTCCGCTTCGACGCGTCGCGCATCCGAATGGCCGACCCCGCGACGGGGACTTCCCGCGAGGTCTTCTCAGTAGAACGCCTCGGCGACGCGACCGGCGAGTCCGTCCGCACCACCATGGTCGTCTACGACTCGCTCGGAACCCCAGTCGAGGTCGATGTCGGCTTCGTGCTCGAACAGCGAGGCGACGGCGGCACCGCGTGGCGCTACTTCATCGATTCCAAGAACGCAGAAGGCGCAAAGGTCCCAGCGGGCACCGGCGTCATCAACTTCGACAACCGCGGACGCCTCGTCGGAGACCAGCGCGTCGAGGTGCAGATCGACCGCGCCGGAACCGGCGCCGAAAGCCCAATGCGCTTCCAGCTCGGCTTCAGGGGCGACGAAGACCAGCTCAGCGCCCTCACCGACCTCAACTCGAGCGTCGCCACAACATTCCGCGACGGCGCCCCCATCGGCACGCTGGAGAACTTCGCGGTCGGACGCGACGGCGTCCTCTACGGCGCCTTCAGCAACACCCTCATCAGGCCCCTCGGCCAGGTCGTGATGGGCACCTTCACAAACCCCGCCGGACTGAACTCCCTCGGCGACAACCTCTTCTCGCCAGCCGCAAACAGCGGCCCGCCCATGATCACGCAGCCCGGCGAGCTCGGCTCCGGCCAGATCATCGGCGGGGCGCTGGAGCAGTCCAATGTCGATATCGGGCGTGAGTTCATCGACCTCGTCCTCGCACAGACCGGCTACACCGCCTCATCAAGGGTCATCAGAACGACCGACGAACTGATGCAGCAGCTCCTCTCCATCGTCGGCTGAACCCGGCACGACGCACGGCGCTGACCGGAGGCGACCTTGATCAGCCTGACCAAACTCGACGGCAGCCGATTCGTCCTCAACGCGGACCTCATCCGCGTCGTCGAGGAACGCCCGGACACCGTCGTCACGCTCACCAGCGGCGACCGCGTCATGGTCAAGGAGGGCGCAGAGAGCATCATCGCCAAGGTCATCGCCTACCGGCGGAGCATCCACTCGCTCTGCGGCGGAACCACCCCCCGTTGCGGGTGCGGCCCCTCGCACACCGACCCCGCGCCCGACCCCGATCAAGCCGCCGCCCCGCATCTCCGATAGTGCGCTGGTCCAGACACCCGGCGCACGCCGGCGGAGGTCGCCCGCGTGGATATCGGAACCATCGCAGGCCTGTTCGTGGCGATCGTCGCGATCATCGCGTCGATCATCATCGGCGGAGGCGAGCTCGGCTCGCTCTTCAACCTGCCCTCCATCCTGATCGTCTTCGGAGGCACCTTCGGCGCGATCGTCGTCGCGTTCCCCGTTGCGCGAATCCTCAAGCTCCACTCTGTCATCCTCAAGAGCGTCTTCAACTCCGCCGGCGATCCGACCCAGCTCATCAAGGACATGGTCCGCTACGCCGAGGTCGCCAGGCGTGAGGGCATCCTCGCCCTGGAGAACCTCATCGAGGAGATGAGCGACCCATTCATCGTCCGGGGCGTCAAGATGGCCGTCGACGGCACCGACCCCGAGCTCATCCGCGAGATCATGGACACCGAGCTCGAAGCCCTCGTCGAACGCCACACCCAGGGCAAGAAGGTCCTCGACCAGGTCGGGCGCTACGCCCCGGCCTTCGGCATGATCGGCACCCTCATGGGCCTGATCTTCATGCTCCAGAACATGGACGATCCCTCGGCCATCGGCCCGGGCATGGCCGTCGCCCTCATCACCACGCTCTACGGCGCGCTCATCGCCAATGTCGCAGCCAACCCGCTGGCCGACAAGCTCGCAGCCACCTCCGACCAGGAGATCCTGATCAAGACGATCATCATCGCCGGGGTCATGAGCATCCAGTCGGGCGACAACCCCCGCGTCGTCGAGAGCAAGCTCCTCACCTACCTGCCGCCCTCGGAGCGCATGGCGTTCGACGAGCAGGCCGGGCGTCAGGCGGCCTGAGCAGAGGAGGGGCGAACCCTTGGCAAGGAAGAAGAAGCAACGCCAGGAGGCCGGGGTCCCCGAGTGGGTCGTCACCTACGGCGACCTCATGTCCCTCCTCCTCTGCTTCTTCATCCTGCTCGCCGCCTTCAGCGAGCTCAAGCAGCCCCGCGAGTACCGGCGCGCCGTCGAGTCCATCCAGGAGGCCCTGGGCTTCAAGGGCGGCCTCGGCCAGATCATCAACAAGGGCAATCCGCGCAACACCATGATCAACCGAATGCGCGAGAACGCCACCATGGCCGGCGACAAAGCCTCCAGGGCGGAAATCAACGAGCAGAATGTCCCCGGACGCGACCAGACCGTCACCGCACTGCACGACGGCAGCCGCTGGGCCATCGGCGGGGGCATCGCCTTCGAGGCCGGTTCGTGGGAACTCACCCCCGCCGCCGAAGAGGCGCTCGCCTCCGTCGCCGAACGCATCCGGGGCCAGCACCGAAAAGTCGAGCTCCGAGGGCACGCGTGGGGTGTGGCGGATCTGCGGTCGGGCCTGGATTATCGGGAGCTCTCATTCCGCAGGGCGCTGGAGGCCGAGCGGTATCTCGTCGAGAAACAGGGCGTCCGAGCGGAGATCCTCCTGCCGGTCGCCGCGGGCAACACAGAGCCCAAGGCCGCCGGGCCGTTCGATGTCGGAGACACCACCGGCAACAGGCGGGTCGAGATCGTGCTGACCGAGCAGACGCTCAGCGAACGCCACCCCAACCCGGAGTGGCAGGGCCCCTAATCGCCCGGTCAGAGGTGAGCAATGCCTGACGCACCCCAGCAGCCCGAACAGCAGCCCAAGAAGTCCGGCAAGCTCGTCCTCGTCGTCGTCGCGGCGCTCATGATCATCGAGGGGGTCGCGGTCGTTGTCGTCATGAAGCTTACCAGCGGCGGACGCGACGCGCAGGCCAAGATCGTCGGGCGCGACGAGGCCGACGCCGAGTCCTTCGCCGAGGTCCAGCTCCTCGCAGGCCGCTTCCAGAACATGACCACCGGACGCGTCTGGGACTGGGAGGTCGAGCTCCACCTGAAGGTCCGCAACAAGAATATGGACCGCGTCCGCAGAACACTCGACAACCGCAGCGCCGAGATCCGCGCCGGAATCGCCACCATCGTCCGCAGGGCCCCGCACACCCAGCTCAAAGAGCCCGAGCGCCGATCCATCACCCGCCAGGTCCACGCCCTCATGGACGAGATCCTCGGCCTCGACCCCCTCGGCGAGAGCTACATCGGCGAGGTCCTCGTCCCCGTGCTCGACGGCTACCCCGCCGACTTCTGATCCCCGCACCCAACAGGCGTCCGGCGATCGACCCGCGGGATTTGCGCGTCGATCGCGGCTTGTTGCGCGTCCGCTGTCGGAAATGTGCGCTCTGCTCCCCCCCGATGCCGACGAACGATCCGGCGACCGGCCCAGTGCCGTCCGCCGCGCGGCGGAGCCCGCGCCGACACGAAAGGTCACGGATGGCCGAGAACACACCAGATCCGGGGTCGCAGCCCGACAACCGTCCGCCCGACGAGCAAAACGCCGGGCAGACACCCGAGCCGACCGAGCGCCCAGCCAAGCCTCAGGGCGAGGCTCAAGGCGAAGCGCAGCCGGAGGCGGCCTCCAGCGCGCCGGGCGATAAACCTTCCGAACCCGTCTCCGCCGAGCAGGCCTCCATCGATGAGATGCTCCGCGCCGCACGCGAGGCGGTGCAGCAGGTCAACGACACCGCCTCCAGCGCCGAGCCCCAGGCGCCACAAGCCAGGCCGCAGCGATCCGAACAGCCCAGGGGCCAGGAATTCAGCCAGTCCGTGGTCGACGACGCGCTGCGTGCCGCCCGCGAGGCGATCGCCGCGGTGAACTCCGGCGCCGCCGCGACCCCGCCCGTCGCCCAGCCCTCGATCGACGAGGCCCGCGCCGAGGCCGAAAAGCTCCAGCCCCAGACCGTCCCGCCCAACGCGCACCCCTTCGAGCTCCAACCCCTCGTCGACACCGGCAAGAACGCCCGCCCGGAGGGCATCGATCTGCTCGGGGATGTCAATCTCGATGTCAAGATCGAGCTCGGCCGCACGCGCATGTTCGTCGAGGATGTGCTCAGACTCAAAGACGGCGCCGTCGTCGAGCTCGAAAAACTCGCCGGCGACCCCGTCGATGTCTTCGTCAACGAGCGACTCATCGCCCGGGGCGAGGTCCTCGTCCTCAACGACAACTTCTGCGTCCGCATCAACGAGATCGTGGACCAAAAAGCCATCGAGCAGGCGCGCAAGCACGCGTCCTGAAAACCGCAGGCGCCGCGGCGAGGATCGCCGCGTTCTGGCAGGCCAGGAGGGCCAAGTGGGGATCGCTCGCCGCACAATCATCGCGTCGGCCATCGGCGCGATCGTGCTGGCCGTTCCCGCTGCGCCCGCGACCGACTACGGCCCCGCTCTGCCCCCAGCAGCCCAGCAAGACGCACACCAAAGCGCAGACTCGCCGGCCCAAAGCGTCGAAGTCGCGCCCCAGCGCATCGACGAGACCACCAAGCCCCTCGGCGCGAGCGACGACTCTCGCGCCGATCGCGCCGCCGCGGGCGCAGCCGGCTCGGGCTGGGGCATCCGAACGGTCCTCGCGCTCCTGGCGGTGCTGAGCCTGATCTTCATCGGCGCAACGGTCGTGCGCAGGCTCGCGGTCTTCGGCGGCGACCTCGCCTGCTCGCTCGGCCCGGGCGGGCGCGCGCCCTCGGGCGTCTTGAGCGTGCTCGGCCGCTACCCCGTCGGTGGGGGCGAGCGCCTCGTGCTCTTAAAGATCGACCGGCGCGTCCTCCTGCTCAGCCAGAGCGTCGGACGCTGGCGTTCGCCCGGCTCGGGCTTCAGAACCCTCTGCGAGATCACCGACCCCGAAGAGGTCGCCTCGATCCTCGTCAAAACCCGCGACGAACAGGGCGACTCGATCGCCAGCCGCTTCCGCTCGCTGCTGCAGGGCGAAGAAGCCGGCCACGCCGAGGAGTTCGCCGAGGGCCGTCGCGTCGAGATCTCCGGCGAGGGCGACATCACCGAACTCTGGGACAGCTCGCAGGCCGGGCGCGTGCTCGCCCAGAACGAAAGAGCCAGCGCGATGGGGGCGGAGCGATGGTGAGGCTCGCAGTCGCCATCTTCGCCGCGCTGCTGATGGTGCAGCCCGCAGCCGCGCAGGACATGATCGGCCCGCCCGCACCGGGCCAGGCCCTCTCGACCGACACGCTCCCCGTCTCGCCCGCAGGCGCCCGCGCCATAACGGCCGATCCCACGACGATCAACCCCGCCAGCGTGCTCGATCAGGCCGGACGCATGCTCCCCGGCGCCGACCCCGACGCCCCGGGCCTCAGCGCCGCGATCAACATCATGATCCTGCTGACGGTGATCACGCTGGTCCCGTCGATCATGCTCGCCACGACCTGCTTCGTCCGCATCATGATCGTCCTGGGCCTCCTGCGCCAGGCGATCGGCACGCAGACGCTCCCGCCCGGCCAGGTCATCACCGCCCTCGCCCTCTTCATGACCCTCATGGTCATGTCGCCCACGCTCGAACGCATCTGGAACGAGGCGATCGTTCCCTACCAGAACGGCGAGATCCGTGACTACGACACCCTCTGGGTGCAGGCCCGCCAGCCGATGCGCGACTTCATGTTCGACCAGATCGAGGCGACCGGCAACTGGTCGAGCCTCTACATGGTCCTCAACTACCGCGGAGAGATCGACATCTCCGACCCCGGCGCGCTCACCAGGGCCGATGTCGACACCGCCAGCCTCATCCCCGCCTTCATGCTCAGCGAGCTCAAGACCGCCTTCCTCATGGGCTTCAGAGTCTACCTGCCCTTCCTTGTCATCGACATGGTCATCGCCAGCCTGCTGATCTCGATGAGCATGATGATGCTCCCGCCGGTGCTCATCTCGCTCCCCTTCAAGCTGCTGATGTTCGTGCTCGTCGACGGGTGGACGCTGGTCGTCGGCAGCCTGCTCACCAGCTTCAAGGTCGGCGAAGACGCGCCTCGCCCGAGTATGTTCGAACAGGCGATGGCCGTCCCATGGGAGCTCTTCGCCTTCATGGGCACGCTCGCCGGCAGCGGCTAGCTGCGCCACCGAACCCCACCCGGCGCGAACGCACGACCACCGACGGAGAAGCACAAGCCCATGCCCTACGACGAAGCCACCGTCTATCTCGTACGCGACACGCTGCTGATCGTGCTCAAGATCGCCGCCCCCATCCTCGCGGCGGGCATGGTGATCGGCCTGGTCATCAGCCTCATCCAGTCGGTCACCTCCATCCAGGACCAGACGCTCACCTTCGTCCCCAAGATCGGCGTGATGATCATGGTCGCCGCCTTCCTCCTCCCCTGGATCGCGATGCGCCTCATCGAATACGCCGCAGAAATGTTCCTCCTCAAACCCTGACCAAACGCACTCCCTCTCTCCGTCTCTCGTTCTCTCCGTCTCTTCTCCCCCCGCCCATGCCCCCACTTGCTCTCGATCGAACCCATCCTCGACCACGCGATCCCCTTCACGCTGGTGCTCTTCCGGCTGGCGGGGCTGTTTGTCTTTGCGCCGGTGCTCTCGAGCGTTTCGATCCCGTTCCAGGTGCGCACGATGCTGGCGTTCATGCTGGCCCTCGGCGTCTACCCGCTGGTGCCCGCGTCGATGCAGACCCCGCCCGAGCTGGATCTTTTCGTGCTGCTGCCGATCGTCGCGTGCGAGCTGATGATCGGGGCGGTGCTCGGGATGCTCGTCTCGCTCCCGATCATGGCGATGCAGCTTGCGGGCTATGTCGCCGGCTACCAGATGGGCCTCAGCCTCGCCAGCGCGTACAACCCCGAGCTCGACACCTCCGCCGACATCTCCGGCCAACTCCTCTTCTACCTCGCCACCGCCTCGTGGCTGGCGATCGGCGGGCTGGACATGCTCTTCTACGCGGTCGTCCTCACCTTCGAGCACCTGCCCGCGGGGGGCTACGACGCGCTGTCGCCACCGTTGGAGCTCTACCTCGGCCTGCTCTCTTCCTCGATGGAGCTCGGCCTCCGTGTCGCGGCGCCGGTCACCGGCATGCTGCTGCTCGTCATGATCGTCATGGGCTTTGTCATGAAGACCATGCCCCAGATCAATGTCCTCAGCGTCGGCTTCCCGCTGAAGATCATGGTCGGGCTCTCCACGCTCCTCTGGTCGATCTTCATCATCGAGGAGGTCGCCGGCGAGGAGATCGCAGAGGCCTCACGAACCATCCTGCAGTACGCCTCGGGCCTGCGCCCTCGCGGCGGCGAGTGAGCAAGGAGCGAACCGATGCCGCCTGACGAGATGGGAGAACGCACAGAGAAGCCAACCCCACGCCGCATGAGCGAGGCGCGGGGCGAGGGCAATGTCGCCAAAAGCACCGACCTCTCCGGCGCCGTGCTGCTCATCGCCTCGACCGTCCTGCTCGTCGTCTTCGGCGCGAGCCTCGTCCGCACGATGCACGCCGTCGTGCTCCGCGTGCTCGAAGGCAGCGCCCCGGGCCTGGAGCCCTCGGGCGCCATCGATGTCGGCGTCGCGATGGGGTGGGTCTTCACCAGCGCGGGCAAGGCCGTCGCGCCCCTGATGATCATCCTCGCGATCGTCGCCTTCGTCGCCCAGTTCTCGCAGGTCGGCCCGCTGCTGACAGCCAAACCGCTCAAGCCCAAGTTCAACCGCCTCAACCCCATCTCGGGCGTCAAGCGCCTCTTCAGCCGGCGCAACCTCGTCAAGACCATCGTCAATGTCCTCAAGCTCATCTTCGTCGTCGGGATCGCGGTGTTGGTCATCCACCTGGTCATGCCCTCGATCCTCGCGCTCCCGCGGCTCGGCGCGACGCAGGGGATGTACTTCATCCTCCACCTCGCGCTCCTCCTGGCCGCGTGGCTGCTGCTCGCCCTCCTCCTCCTCGGCGTCATCGACCTGATCTACCAGCGCTGGCAGCACTCAGAAGACCTCAAAATGACCAAGCAGCAGGTCAAGGACGAACGCCGATCCTTCGACGGCGACCCCCATGTCAAGCGCCGCCGGATGGAGATGGCCTCCAAGCTCGCCATGCAACGCGTCAACAGCGCCGTCCCCAAGGCCGATGTCGTCATCACCAACCCGACCCACTTCGCCGTCGCCCTCAGATACGACTCCGACAACATGCACGCGCCCAGGGTCGTCGCCAAGGGCGCAGACCTCATCGCCATGCGCATCCGCCAGGTCGCCGCCGCAAACGCCGTCCCGGTTGTCGAACGCCCGCCACTGGCCCGGGGTCTCTTCTACGGCTGCGAGGTCGGCCAGGAGATCCCCGCCAAGTTCTACGAGGCGGTCGCCGAGATCCTCGCGTATGTCTACCGCACCGAAAAGTCCGCCGTCGCCTGAACCGCCCGTTACTCACCCCTGAGGCACGCCACCGTTGGCCACCGACCCGAACCAGAGAGCGGCAGCAACCCCCAAGTGGATGCGAGCGGTCGCACGCCACCGCGGGCTCATTCTGCCCGTCGGGTTCGTCCTGCTCATGGTCGTGCTGCTGGTGCCCCTGCCGCCCGCGGTGCTGGACATCCTCATCGCGGCCAACATCTCGCTGGCGGTCATCGTCCTCCTGACGACGATGCACATGAACGGCCCGCTGGACTTCAGCGTCTTTCCATCGCTGCTGCTGGCCACCACGCTCTTCCGCCTCGTCCTGAACATCGCCTCGACCAGGCTCATCCTCACCGCAGACGCAGAAAGCCCCGAGGCGGCGGTGGGGGTCGCCGGCGAGGTCATCAGCGCCTTCGGCAACTTCGTCGCCGGAGACAGCCTCTTTGTCGGCGTCATCATCTTCCTGATCTTGGTGATCGTGCAGTTCATGGTCATCACCAAGGGCGCCGGCCGCGTGAGCGAGGTCGCCGCGAGGTTCACCCTTGACGCCATGCCCGGCAAGCAGATGGCGATCGACAGCGACCTCAACGCAGGCATCATCTCCGAGCAGGAGGCCAGAGACCGGCGCGAAGAGATCAGGCGCGAGGCCGACTTCTTCGGCGCCATGGACGGCGCCGCAAAGTTCGTCAAGGGCGACGCCGCAGCCAGCATCATCATCACCGCCATCAACATCGCCGGCGGCTTCGCCGTCGGCGCCATCGAAAAAGGCTGGCCCGCGCGACAGACCGCCGAAACCTTCACCAAGCTCACCATCGGCGACGGCCTTGCAAGCCAGATCCCCAGCCTCATCATCGCCATCGCCTCGGCCCTGATCGTCACCAGAGCCGGCGGCAAGGACGAAGTCGGACGCGAGCTCGCCGACCAGCTCAGCAGCCGACCCAAGGGCCTCGTCCTCACCGCCGGCTTCCTCGCCCTGCTCGCCCTCTCGCCCCTGCCCACGCTCCCGCTCTTCGCTTCGGCGGTGGTCATCGCCCTGATCGCCTTCGGCGTCAGCCGCACAAACCGCGCCGCAATCCGTCAGGCCGAGGAAGTCGCGACCGCCCCCGAGTCCGCGCCCGAGCCCGCCCCCGTCGAGGCCCTGCTCAAGGTCGACACCATGGAGCTCGAAGTCGGCT
>REET01000151.1 GCA_007694925.1 Phycisphaerales bacterium
GGGCAGGGCCAGCCCATCTGTTCTGCGTGGATGGTCTCGAAGTCCCAGTACGCGCCCTTGACGAGGCGGACGGTGACGGTGCGCTTGGCGCTGGCGGCCCAGCTTGCGATGTTTCTCGCGTCCTCGACGCCGGACTTGAGGTAGGCCTGCATGGCCAGGCCCGCGTGGAAATCGATCTTCTCGCAGCAGCGCTTGAAGAGTTCGAGGGTGAGGTCCTTGAGCTCGAACTGCTCCATGTCGAAGTTGATGAAGACGCCCTTGTCGCGCGCGGTCTCGAGGATGGGCAAGAGGCGCGACATCAGGTCGCGGATCGCGCCCTCGGTGTCGATGGGCTCAGAGCGCGCCGAGAGCGAGCTAATCTTCACCGAGACATTGGTGCGGGGGATCGCGCCGAGGTGGTCGGTCTCGAGCAGCGGGCGGGAGGGCCAGGAGGCGACATCGCCCGGGAGGTTCTCGATCAGGTCGAGGTACTTGGCCTTGTACTCGTCGGCCTCGGCGTCGGAGACGCACGCCTCGCCCAACAGATCAACCGAGAAGGCGATGCCTCGGTCCCAGAGCTTTTTCAGGCCGGGCAGGGCGTCGGCGGCGTCGGTGCCCGCGATGAATTTGGAGGCCATGGACTTGATCTGCGAGGAGATCGTGCCGGACATCAGGCCCTTGGCGAGGCCGCCGGCCTTGAGGCCCAGGTCGAGGCCGGGTGGCGTCTTGACGCCGGGCTGGGAGAGGTAGTCGGCGAGGTGCTCGTGGACCATCTCGGAGGTGGTGAGCATGGGGTAGCAGTCGACGAAGCGGAAGAGCTGGACCTTGAAGTTGTGGTCCTTCATGGACCAGTTCATCAGCTTGTCGGAGTAGAAGCGCGAGCTGAAGATGCCGGCCTTGCTCCCGCGGGCTCGCTGGAGCATGTCCTCGCCGATCTCTCGGATGCGGGCCTCGGCGGCTTCGCCGGCCTGGGCGGGAGCGCCCGAGCCGGTCGAGGGTGTGGGGGGGGTGCGGGGCGCGGGGACGGGGCGGCCCGCCTTCTGCTTCTTGGAAAACATCGCCATGGAATCGCCTCGGGGAAGAACGGCGTGGAGGTGTGCAGCGGGGCCCGCCCGGAGCGCGCAGCCGCGTGCAAAAGTGTATCCGTGGGCGGGTTGCGCTTCAGGCCCGTCGGGGCCGAATCGGCGGATGCATGCGGCGTTCGGGCCCGGCGGTTGCTAGGGTTGTTCCCACGCGGAGCATGCTGCATGGCGACAGGCCGAAATGTCATCACGGTCGGGAACTTCGACGGTGTCCACCTCGGGCACCGGGCGCTGGTCGAGCGCGCCAGAGAGGTCGCCGATCGGGAGGGGGCGGGGGTGATCGCCGCGGCGTTCGACCCGCACCCCGCCAGCGTGCTCGCCCCTGGGCGCGAGCCGCCCCGGCTGACGACCTTCGCCCGGCGTGAGGCGCTGCTCATCGAGGCCGGCGCCGACCGCGTGGTGAAGCTCGAACCGACGCCCGACCTGCTCTCCCTGGAGCCCGAGGCGTTCGTGCGGCTGATGATGCAGACTTATGGGGCGGTGTCGTTCGTCGAGGGGCCGGATTTCCATTTCGGGCGGATGCGGGCGGGCAACATCGATGTGCTGCGTCGGCTCGGGTCGCAATTGGGCTTCGGCGTCGAGGTGGTCGAGCCGGTCGAGGCGGCGCTGGGCGACTGCACATTGGTGCGGGCGTCGAGCACGATCGTGCGCTGGCTGATCGCCCATGGGCGGGTGGTCGACGCCGCGGTGGTGCTGGGCGGGCCCTACGAGGTCGAGGGCGAGGTGGTGACGGGGGACCGGCGTGGGCGAGAGATCGGGTATCCCACCGCGAACATCTCGACGCCCTGCCTGCTGCCGGCCGACGGGGTGTACGCCGGGCGTGCGGTGCTGCCGGGCGGCAGGGATGTGCCGGCCGCGGTGAGCGTTGGGACCAACCCGCACTTCCGGGGCGATCGCCGTCGGATCGAGGCGCACCTGCTGGGGGTCGAGCGTGATGGCGACAAGATCGCCGGGCTGCCCGAGTACGGCTGGCCGATCCGGCTGTCGCTGCTCGGGTTCGTGCGCGACCAGGCGGTCTTCGGATCGCTCGAAGAGCTTCTGGGGCAGATGGAGCGGGACTGCGGGCGTTGTCTGATCATGGCCGAGGAAGGGTTGCCTTCGGGGCTGTGCGGATGTGCGCACAGCGCGACGGGCGTCGTTCGCGGCGAGGAAAGAGCGGTGCGTGATGAGTGAGGCGAGGGTCGGGGCCGAAGCGGGGTATGCCAGCAGCGCGACGCTCGACGAGATCGCTTCGTGGCTGCGGACGCGCCGTCGTGTCTGCGTGCTCACGCACGCCAAGCCCGACGGCGACGCGATCGGCTCGACGATCGCCCTTGTGCGCACGCTGCGCCTGATCGGGGGCTCGTGGGCCGACCCGGCGCACATCAAGGCGTGGTACTACGGCCCGCTGCCGACCTGGACCAAGTCGATCGCCCAGAGCGACGAGTTCGAGGCGGTCTCGTCGTCGAAGATCAACGAGAACGGCGTCGAGGATACCGAGCCCGATGCGATCGTCGTGCTCGACACGGGGAGCTGGAACCAGCTCGAGAGTGTGACGCCCCTGCTCAAGGGCCGGGAGGATCGAACGGTGGTCGTCGACCACCACCTCGACGGCAACCCGGATGTGGCCGAGCGTCGGTTCATCGACGCCAAGGCGGCGGCGGTCTGTGTGCTGGTGGCGGAGCTCTGCCGCTTGCTCTTGGAGCGTGAGTCGGTCTCGAAGCTGCCGGCGGGCGTGGCCGAGCCGCTGTTTCTCGGGATCGCGACCGACACGGGTTGGTTCAAGCACTCCAATGTTGACGCTCGGGCGCTGCGGACGGCGGCGGACCTGATCGAGGCGGGCGCGGACCACAGCCGCCTGTTCCGCGAGACCGAGCAGCGCCAGCGTTCGGGGCGACTGCGGCTGGTCGGGCGGGCGCTGAGTGGGATGGAGCTGCACCTGGACGATCGCCTGGCGCTGTTGAGCGTCGCAGCGAAGGATGTGCACGAGACGGGCGTGGGTCTGGGCGACTCGGGCGGGCTGGCCGATTACGCACTGGCGATCGAAGGGGTCGAGGTTGCGGCGGTGTTGACGGAGGTCGAGGGCGAGGGCCGTCCCCTGACGAAGATCAGCATGCGGAGCAAAAGCGCCGAGGACCCGATCGCGGTGAACGAGATATTGACCGCTTTCGGCGGGGGCGGTCACCGCCAGGCCGCGGGCGCCAGGTACGAAGGCACGATCGACGAGGCCAAGAAGGAACTCGTCCGCCTGGTGAAAGAGGCGCTCTCGTGAGCGGAGCGGAAGGATCCGATCGCCGGGAGCGTGGCGCGGGCCCGCGCGAGGGCGGCAGGCCGGGGGCCCGGGGCGGGGGCAAGGGGCCCCGCTTCAAGAAGCCGCCGCTGCGCGTCATGACAACCACCGCGTGGGAGTACCCCAGCCAGCACTACAACAGCGCCGAGACCGGTCGCGAGGTGCAGGGCGACCCGAACTACGCCGGCGCGACGCCCTCCTGGGTGATCTGGCAACTCCTCCAGCGGTACACGCGCGAGGGCGACACGGTGCTCGATCCGATGTGCGGGTCGGGCACGACGCTGGATGTCGCGGCCGACCTCGGGCGGAAGGGCGTGGGCTACGACCTTGCGCCCACCCGACCGGACATCAAGAAGGCCGACGCGCGCGAGCTCCCCCAGGCGAGCTCATCCGCCGATTTCGTGTTCGTCGATCCGCCCTACTCCACGCACATCGACTACTCCGACGACCCGCGCTGCATCGGCAAGCTCGACGCGGGCGAGGCGCCCCCAAAGAGCGACCAAGAAGAAGGCGCGATGACGGGCGAGGCGTACTACGAGGCGATGGAAGAAGTGATCGCCGAGATCCACCGCGTTCTGAAAAACCGGCGCTACATGGCGCTGTATGTCAGCGACTCGTGGAGGAAGCGCCGGGGCGAGCCCGGGGGCGGGGCGGGTCAGTTCATGCCGATCGGTTTCGAGCTGTTTTCGATCATGCGAGACTTCTTCGAGCCGGTCGACATCGTCTGCGTGATCCGCCACAACGCGAAGCTCAAGCGGGGCAACTGGCACAAAGCCGCGCAGGAGCAGAACTTCTACCTGCGCGGCTTCAACTACCTGTTCATCATGAAGAAGGTCGAGGACTGAGCTTCGCGTGCTCGGTCCCCGCCGGGCGCGGCCTCAGCCGTTCCACTTGCGGAGCTTGGGACCGGTGTAGTTGGCGACGGGGCGGATGAGGCGGTTGTTCTCGTGCTGCTCCATGATGTGGGCGGCCCAGCCGGACATCCGGGAGGCGACGAAGATCGGCGTGTACTGCGGGACGGGGATGCCCATGACGAAGTAGGTCATGCCGCAGGGGAAGTCGACATTGGGGAAGATGTTCTTCTCGTCGAGCATGATCTTCTGGACCTTCTCGCCGAGGTCGAACCACTTGACGGCGTCCTTGCCCTTTTTCTCGGCGATGTTCCTGCCGAGCTTGTGGAGGATGCCGGCGCGGTGGTCGCCGTTCTTGTAGACGCGGTGGCCGAAGCCCATGAGCTTGCGCTTCTCTTCGAAGGCTTTGTGCATGAAGTCGTCGACGGAGCCCTTGCCGGCGGAGACGAAGGCGTCGATCTCCTTGAGCATCTCCATGGCGGCCTCGTTGGCGCCGCCGTGGAGGGGGCCCTTGAGGGCGGCGATCGCGCCGGTGACGGCGCCGTGCATGTCGCTGAGCGTCGCGGCGATGACGCGGCTGGCGAAGGTGCTGGCGTTGAAGTCGTGCTCGGCGTAAAGGATCAGCGAGACATCGATGACATGCGCCACCTCGTCGCTGGGGCGCTCGCCGGTCATGAGGTAGAGCAGGTTGGCGGCGTGGGAGAGGTTCGCGTCGCCCCCGGTGTCGGGCGCGATGATGTCCTTCCCGTCGATCACATTCTGCATGTGCCCGATGATCGTGGGGATCTTGGCGAGCAGGCGCTTGGCCTTGCGCATGTTCGCCTCGCGGCTGATCTCCTGCGACTCGTTATCGAGGTTGGCCAGGAGGCTGACGGCGGTTCGGAGCACGTCCATCGGGACCGCCGAGCCCTCGCGGATCATCGGCCCGGCTTCCTTGAGGAAGTTGATGGTCACCGGGTCGAGCGCCCGGTTGGCGATCAGCTCGTCCTTGAAAAAGCTGAGCTGCTTGGCGTCGGGCTTCTCGCCTTCGAGCAGGAGGTAGGCGACCTCCTCGAAGGTGGCGTTCTCGGCGAGGTCGGCGATCTCGTAGCCGCGGTAGATCAGGCTCGTCTGATCGACGGCGCAGATCGCGGTGTCCCCTGCGGTGATGCCTTCGAGCCCTTTGCCTGCGGTCGCGGTGGTCATCGGTCTTCCCTCCGGTCTGGGTCGTCCCGGGTCCGGCCCGGGTCGGGTCATGTCAGCCTTCCCGCCGTCGTCAGGTCTCCGGCAGGGCCCGGCGCTTCGGCCGGGGAGAAGATGCTAGCAAGGAGGCATCGGGGCGGGCGTCGCCGGGTTCGGGAGGGTCGACCTCGGCGTGGGACTCGGGCTGCGTGTCGGCGTGCGAATTTCCGCATGTGCTTTCGAGGCCGCGCGTGGTATGCTGACGCCCGCGTTCCGAATCTCAACGCATAGGCAGAGCATGAGCTACATCAAGAAAAGCTTGACCGAGGGCGAAAAGGTTGTCTTCCGTGCTCGCAAGCACTGGTGGTTCACCTGGTTTGCGATCCTGAGGCTGCTGATTCTGCTGGCGGGGTGCGGCGCCCTGGTGTACTTCCAGGGCGACATCTCGTCGTGGGTGGTCGCCAAGCTCGATGCCGCCGAGTTCTGGGGCGAGGGCGAGACCTTGCCGGTCACGCCCCAGAACGCTCGGATGATGATCGGGGCGGTGGTGGTCGGGGTGGCGTTGCTGGCGGCGTTGCGGTTTGTCATCGGGCTGCGTTCGTTCTTCTCGTACGAGTACGCCGTGACGACCCGGCGCGTGGTGATGCGGACCGGGCTGATCCGGCGCAAGGTCTTCGAGATCACCCTCCGCCAGCTCGAAACGGTCTCGGTGGCGCAGTCGGTTCTGGGGCGGGTGCTCGGCTACGGGCGGATCACGATCGTCGGCACGGGCGGGTCGTACGCGACCTACGGCGCCATCGCCAAGCCGATGCGCTTCCGCCACGCGGTGCACTCTGAAGCGCAGTCGCTGTACGCCGACAAGTCCACGCCCCCCGGCGAGGCCGTGAAGCCTGCGCCGGGGAGCGACGGCCCCGGCGCGTACACCGTCAAGGGCGTCAAGCGTGATGACGGGACCGACACCGTCCTGACCATCGAGGCCGACAGCAAGGCCAACGCGCTGGTGAAGGCCGAGCTGCAGGGCGTCGTGCCGACCTCAGCGGAGAAGGTCGGGAGCGGGCCCAGGGTCAAGGGCAAAAAGCGGTAAGCCCCGTCAGCCGGCGGCGCCCTGCTTGGCCATTTGCTCGGCGAAGGCCGCGGCTCGTTGGTCGAGTTCCTCGCGCGTCAGATCCTCGATGTGGGTGCTGATGTGCCACTCGTTGTCCCACTTGTCCTTGACCGACGAGAACCGGTCGCCCCAGAACATGTCCGCGGGCGCCATGACCGAGGTTGCGCCGGCCTCGAGCGCGCGCTTGTAGGTCTTGTCGACCTCGGGGACATAGAGGTAGATGCCCGCGGGCTTGCCCTTGCCGCCGGACTGCTCGCAGGCGTCGCTGATCATGATCGGCGAGTCGCCGATGCGGACCTCCGCGTGCATCACCTTGCCGTCGGGGCGGGTGTGGCACTCGCCGAGCTCGGCGCCGAAGGCGTCCTTGAGGAAGGCCATGAGTGCACGTGCGTCGGGCGCGGTGATGTACGGCGTGACGGTGTGGTATCCGGCGGGGATCGGGTTCGTAGTCGCCATCGGGGGTCTCCTCGTGAACAGAGCGCCCGCCGATCGGCCTCACACGGACCGGTCGGCCTGGGCGTGGGGCTGTAGTGTACCTTCGGGTTTAGTCAGGTGTTGCGGTGATCCGGAGGAGTTTGCTGTTTTTTCCGGGACACCGGCGAGCGTCCCCGCCGATCAGGACCGTCCCGGAAACTCCCAGGGCGTGCCCGGCGTGTAGCCCAGCAGTTCGTAGAGGCCCTTGCGGCTCTGCATCTCGTCGAGCAGGGGCTCCGCCGTGCCCTGCTCCTTGAGCACCGCCAGCGCCCGCTCGACGGCGCCCATCGCGATGCGGAGCGTGGTGACGGGGTAGATGACGCAGGCGTAGCCCATCGCCTCGAACTTGCTCAGGGGGAGCATCGGGGTCTTGCCGAACTCGGTCATGTTGGCCAGCAGGTAGGGCGGACGCTCCAGCTCGCCCATCGCCTCGGCAAAGCGGGCGAACTCCGCCTCGCTCTGAAGGCCCTCGGGGAAGATCATCTCCGCGCCGGCCTCGGCGTAGGCGAAGGCGCGGCCGACCGCGGCGTCGAACCCCTCGACGCCCGCCGCGTCGGTGCGGGCGCAGACGATGAAGGCGGGGTCGGCGCTCTCCTTCGCGGCCTTGGCCGCCCAGCGGATCTTGCTCGCCGAGTGCTCGACGGGGATGAGCGACTTGCCGTCGAGGTGCCCGCATCGCTTGGGGAACTGCTGGTCTTCCAGGTGGAGGGCGGCGGCCCCGGCTCGCGCGTACTCGATGACGGTCCGGCGGACCATCTCCTCCTCGCCGAAGCCCGTGTCGGCGTCGGCAAGGACGGGCAGGCCCGACGCGTCGGCGACCTTGCGGATCTCGGTCGCGAAGTGGTCGAGTGTGAGCAGGCCGACATCGGGCACGCCGTTGGCGGCGGAGGTCGCCCCGCCCGAGAAGTAGCAGGCGTCGAAGCCGGCGCTCGCGATCGCGCGGGCGACCAGGGCGTTGAAGGCGCCGGGCATCGCGACGCAGCCCGCGTCGAGCAGGGTGCGGAGGCGTTGTCCCGGGGTTGGTCTCTTGGCGTCTGTGGGCTGGCTCATGAGCGAATCGTATCGGGGTGGCCCGGCTCGCCGAGCCGGGTGGATGTCAGCCCTCCGCTCCATCCCGCGTCGGCTCCTCCGGCCGGTCCAGGCTCATCGCCAGCAGAACCACCGGGACGCAGAGGATCACAAACGCGAGCATCGCCCCCTCGTACCCGCCGGTCAGGCTCGCGCTGACGCCGGTGAAGAGTGTGCCGAGCCCGGTGCCGATCACGCCGATGCGCGTCAGCGAGCTTCGGATGCGTCCGTGATGGGTCCTGCCGAAGTAGCGTGCGGCGGTCGCGGTCCCGCAGGAGGCGACGAGCGACTGGCCGACCGCGAAGGCCGCCATCGCCGCCCCCGCCCCGACGGCGCTGGAAGCGATCCAGAGCAGGACGGAACTCAAGGCGATCATCCCCATGCCGACGGAGATGAGGGCCGAGGGCCGGACCTTGTCGACCAGCACGCCCCCGGGCAGGGCCATGACCGCCATGGTGATCGTCCAGACGCTGACGGCGGCGGCCGCGACGCCGGCCCCAAGCCCCCGCTGCGCCAGGATCGGCTGCATGTCGAAGAGGAAGCCGGTGCCGATGAGCGGCGCGAGGAAGAAGGCCGCGGCGAGCGTCCAGTAGGCCCTCGTCCGCGATGCCTGTTTGAGGGTGAAGGCGGGCTCGCGGGGTTTGACGCTCTGGCGGGGCGGGTTGGGGCCGACGCTGGTGGGGTCGGGTGGTGTGGTGAAGCTCGGGTCGGCCGCGGGGTCGGGCGGGTCGTTGTCCATGTTCAGGCCGAGGTCTTCGGGCTTGTTGCGGATGAAGACCAAGGCGACTGGGATCACGGTGACCCAGATCAACAGGGCGAAGAGGGCGTAGGTCCAGCGCCAGCCCATCGATTCGATCAGCAGCAGCGAGAGAGGCGGGAAGACGGACCAGACGCCGAAGACGATCACCTGCTTGACCCCGTGCACGCGACCGAGCTTGCGGTGGAACCACATCGCCACGGCGTGCTGGCTGGCCAGGGCGAGCGCCCCCTGCCCGAGGAAGCGGAGCAGGAAGAAGGCGAGGAAGACGGTGACGAACCCTTGGGCCCCGGCCATGACGAGGCAGCCGAGGCCGTAGACCAGGGCGATGAGCGCGATCATGCGCCGCGGGCCGAAGCGGTCGGTCAGCGCGCCGACGAGCACGAGCGGGAACGAGGCGAGGACGGTCGCGATGGTGTACGAGGCGTTGAGCGTCAGCTCGTCGATGCCGAAGGCCTCGCGCAGCGGCAGATTGAGCTGCGAGACCAGCATCGTCTGGCCCGGGGCGGTCGCGATGAAGGCGACGGTCGAGGCTGCGGCGACGGTGTAGCCGGGGAAGATCCGGGGGGCTGGGGGCATGGACGCCGACGATAGGCGTCGGGCGGGCGGGCTTAGAGTCCCCTGGGCGATCGCATGTTCTGCCGATTGGAGGCGCCGCCTGCGGCTGAGATTCTGGAATCAGGGGCGCAGGGTGTGGGGCGCTGGGTGAGGCAGCGGCCTGTGGCCGCGGGTTATCTTTGCTCTCAGGCGCTGTGATCCCAAGCCCTGAACCGAGCCTCGGCCGCAGGCCGAAGCCGCCCCTGCGCCCAGTTCCCTGCGCCCCGCGCCCGCTTTTCATCCATGCTGAGATCTCTGATCGAAGGACGAAACAGACAGATCAGCCGGATCATGCGATCGCCCAGTTAGAGGCCCAGCGACTCCCGTTTGGCGGCCCATTCGGCCCGTTCGCGCTTGTTGTCGGTGGCGAGTTCTGGGTCGCCACCGGAGCGCATCGAGCGGATCGCTTCGATTTCCAGGCGGGTCAGGCGGATGGAGTCGAGCTCGTAGTCGCGCCAGGCCTCGACAGTCAGCGGGACGATCGGCTCGATGAGCTGGAGCATCGCCGAGGCGAAGTCGCGGATCTCCTGCTGCGCGTGCGCGTCGATGCGCAGCGAAAGGAATCGCAGGATGTTGTGCAGGTCGCACTTCCAGTACCACTCGGTGTAGACGCTCACGGGCAGGCCGATGCGGGCGAGTTCGCGGCTGACGCCCGCCTCGTTGAGCTGCTGGTACTTGGCGTACAGCGCCTCGACCTCGTCGAGGTACGCGAGGTACTCGTCGGCGGTCTTCGCTTGTGCGGGGTCGGCGAGGTTGAAGGACTCTTCCCCGCCCTGGCGGTTGGTCGCCGACTGCTTGCGGACACCCTCGCGGGCGGGGCGGTAGAAGCGGTCGTGGACGATCGAGTAGCGGGCGGAGTACTCGTTGACATTCGCGGTGCGGTGGCGGATCCACTGGCGGGCGATGAAGATCGGCATCGCGATGTGGAACTTGAACTCGACCATCTCGAACGGCGTCGTGTGCCGGTGGCGCAGCAGGTAGCGGATCAGCCCCCGATCCTCGTTCACCTTCTTGGTGCCCGCGCCGTACGAGACGCGTGCGGCCTGGACGATCGCCTGGTCGGCCGTCTGGCCTTCGGGCGCCAGGCGGGGCATCACATCGACCAGGGCCATCAGCCCGTGCTCGTGGACGCGGATCTCACGCCGGGCGTCGCCGTCCATCAGGTCGTGCAGGGGCGTCTCGGGGGCGACCCTCTTGACCTCGTGCGTCGGGGCCGGGGAGAGATCGCGCTGGAGGGCGGGCTTGGGCTCGGTCATGGTGTGCTCGGTGTTCATCTGTCTCGCTCCGCTCTTGGGCAGGACAGTGTGCCAAGCCGAGCGGGTCCGTGCCGACAGTAACGCCAGCGGTGTCGCGGATCGACACCGCGTCCGTGGCGGTGTGTGGACGGGCTGTCGGTTCGTAAAACTGCCTGGGGTATGTGCTTTAGTCGCCGCGGCGGGTTGTCCACCGCTCATGCACATGCCGAATTGTGTTCAGATCCGGCTTCGCATGCGTAAAACGCAGCACTGACGACCGCAAGGCGAATCTGACAGGCATGGGGTATTTTGCCTATTGCAGTGCGGCTACACGCCTCTCCCGACCGGTTCAGGTCGGGCGGGTTTGTCCTCGATGTATGCCTCGATCGGGGGGCAGGTGCACACCAGGTTCCGGTCGCCGTAGGGGTTGTCCACACGCCCGACCGCCGGCCAGAACTTCGCGTCCGCCAGCCAGGGCTTGGGATAGGCGGCCTCGCGGCGCGAGTAGGGATGGGACCAGTCGTCGGCGCTGACCATCCCGACGGTGTGCGGGCTGTTCCTGAGGAGGTTGTCCTCTTTGTCCGCCCGGCCTTCCTCGATCGCCCGGATCTCCTCGCGGATGGCGATCAGCGCGTCGCAGAAGCGGTCCATCTCGGGCAGGGGTTCGGACTCGGTCGGCTCGATCATGAGCGTGCCCGGGACCGGCCACGACATGGTCGGGGCGTGGAACCCGTAGTCGATGAGGCGCTTGGCGATGTCGTCGATCTTGACGCCAGCGGACTTGTCGAAGTTGCGGCAGTCGATGATGAACTCGTGGGCGACGCGGCCCTTGGCGTTGCGGTAGAGGACCTCATACTCGTTCTCGAGGCGTTTGGCCATGTAGTTGGCGTTGAGGATGGCGATCTCGGAGGCGGCCTTCAGGCCCGCCGCGCCCATCAGGGCGATGTAGACCCAGCTGATGGTGAGGATCGAGGGGCTGCCCCATGGCGCCGCGGCGACCGGGCCGAGGGCCGAGACGCCCGCGCGTGCGTTGGTCAGGCCGGCCTGCTCGCGCTGTCGTGAGGGGCCGAATGGGCTGACCTCGGGGTGGCCGGGGAGGAATGGGGCGAGGTGTTCGGCTGCGCCGATCGGGCCCATGCCCGGGCCGCCCCCGCCGTGGGGGATGCAGAAGGTCTTGTGCAGGTTGAGGTGGCAGACATCGGCGCCGTAGTCGGCGGGTCGGCAGAGGCCGACCTGCGCGTTCATGTTGGCGCCGTCGAGGTAGACCTGGCCGCCGTGCTTGTGGACGGTGTCGATGATCTCGCGGATGTTCTGGTCGAAGACGCCGAAGGTCGAGGGGTAGGTCACCATGAGAGCGCCGAGGCGGTCTTCGTACTTGGCGGCTTTGACGCGGAGGTCGTCGGTGTCGACGGCGCCTGTTTCGTCGCAGTTGACGGGGACGACCTCGAAGCCGGCGATCACGGCGGAGGCGGGGTTGGTGCCGTGGGCGCTGGTGGGGATGAGGCAGACATTGCGGTGGCTCTCGCCCCGTGACTCGTGGTAGGCGCGGATGACGACGAGGCCCGCGTACTCGCCCTGGCTGCCCGCGTTGGGCTGAAGGCTGACAGACGGGAAGCCGGTGATCTCGCAGAGCCACTGTTCGAGCTCGGCGAGCATCTCGCGGTAGCCGACGGTCTGGTCGGCGGGGGCGAAGGGGTGGAGGCGTCCGAACTCGGGCCATGTCACCGGGAGCATCTCGCTGGTGGCGTTGAGCTTCATGGTGCACGAGCCGAGCGGGATCATCGAGTGGGCGAGGGAGAGGTCGCGCCCCTGGAGCTTGAAGATGTAGCGGAGGAGCTCGGTCTCGGAGTCGTGGGTGTTGAAGACCTCGTGGGTGAGGTAGTCGACGGGGCGTGCGAAGGCGGGGTCGATCGTTGTGTCGATGTCGTGCTCGAGGTCCTCGATCTCGAAGCCGAGGGGGGCGCCCCCGTGGAAGCACTCGAGCAAGTCTTTGAGCAGGGCGCGGTCGGCGGTTTCGTCGAAGGCGACGCCGATGGTGCCGTCGGAATAGGTGCGGAGGTTGATGCCGCGCCGGTTGGCGCGGATGACGACCTGCTTGGGGTCGCCGGTGCCGAGGCGGACGCGGAGGGTGTCGAACAGCGGCTTGTCGCCCGCGTCGTGCCCGAGTCGTTGCAGGCCGAGGCGGAAGGCCTGGGCGAAGCTGTGCGTGCGCTGGGCGATGCGCCTCAGGCCGTTGGGCCCGTGGTAGACGGCGTACATGCCCGCCATGATCGCCAGCAGGGCCTGGGCGGTGCAGATGTTGCTGGTCGCCTTGTCGCGCTTGATGTGCTGCTCGCGCGTCTGGATCGCCATGCGCAGGGCGCGTGCGCCCTGGCTGTCGCGGCTGACGCCGATGATCCGCCCGGGCATCTTGCGGACATGCTTCTCGTGGGTGGCGAAGAAGGCGGCGTGTGGGCCGCCGAAGCCCATCGGCACGCCGAACCGCTGCGCCGAGCCGACCGCGATGTCTGCGCCCAGCTCGCCGGGGCTCTTGATCATGCAGAGCGCCAGCAGGTCGGTCGCCATGACGACGAGCGCGCCCGAGGCGTGGGCCTTCTCGATGAAGGCGCGGTGGTCGAGCAACTCGCCGGAGGTGTTGGGGTACTGGAGGAGGACGCCGCAGTGCTCGGCGGTGGGCTCGAAGGACGCGGGATCGCCGATCTCGAGCTCCAGGCCCATGGACCATGCGCGCGTGCGGACGACCTCAATGGTCTGGGGGTGGCAGTCGTCGGCGACGAAGACCTTGGTGCGCTTGGGCCCGGCGATGTTGCAGCACATCGCCAGGGCCTCGGCGGCGGCGGTGCCCTCGTCGAGCAGCGAGGCGTTGGCGACCTCCAGCCCGGTCAGGTCGGTGACCATGGTCTGGAAGTTGAGCAGGGCTTCGAGGCGACCCTGGGCGATCTCGGCCTGGTAGGGCGTGTACTGGGTGTACCAGCCGGGGTTCTCAAGGATGTTGCGCTGGATGACCGGGGGGACGATCGTGTCGTAATAGCCCTGGCCGATGCAGGAGCGGTGGACCTTGTTCTTGGCGGCCTTGGCGCGGAGGTGTTCGATCAGCTCGAACTCGCCCCGGGGGGCGGGGATCTCCATGGGGCGGCCCAAGAGGATGTCCTCGGGGACGGTGGCCCGGACCATCTCGTCGAGCGAGCTGTGCCCGATAAAGTCCAGCATCCGCTGGATCTCGGCGTCGCTGGGCCCGATATGACGGTGGAAAAACATGTCCGTCGGGGCGAAGGGGGAGCCGGCGAGGCTCCTGGCCTGGGGGGCCTCGGGTCGTTCGACGGAGCCATTGCCGCCCTGGGCGGCCTGGGAGTTCGTTGTGGTCATGCGCCTCTTCCGGGAAACAGCGGGGGGGGAGTGTGTGCGGCGGGACCTTTCGAGCCGCAACGCGATCCACCGCCGGACTGTAGGGTGAGATTGCGTCGTGGTCGGGCGTGCCCGGCCTGTACACTGGTGTTTCGCGGCCGGGCCGGGACCGATGCTCCGGACGGCGAGTTTGCCTTGCCGGGAGCGCTTCCGGCGGGCGGTCACGGGATCTGAACCGGCGGGGCCGAACGCGCCCGGCGGCCGGAGGCAAAGGGAGTCTTCCGCATGCGGCTTTCCAGAATCGTTTCTTCCCGCGTCCGCCCGTCCCGCGTCGGATTGGTCGCGATCGCCGCGGCGGTCGTGGCGGCCAGCGGGCTCCAGCACGCCGTCGCCTCGGAGGAGACCTCGTCGCGCGAGCGCACGATCACGGTCGGGGCTGAGAAGCCGCTGGCGGACCTGTTCGCCCAGCTCGACCCCCTCGTGCGCCGGTACGACGAGCATGTGCGCACGCTGGCGAACCCGTTCTTCGAGGGGCGCTCTGCCGGGACGCGGGGCAAAGAGCTCGCGGCGGAGTACCTCGCGTTCAACTTCGAGCGGATGGGGCTCAAGCCCGCGTTCCCGAGCGTGGAGAACATCGACGGCTCTGAGATCGTGACGCCCGAGTCGTCGTTCCGTCAGTCGTTCGAGGTCGGCGGGGGCGTCTCGGCGACTGTGGCCTTTGCGCAGGTTGTGATCGGGGGCAAGCCCAAGACGCTGGTCGAGAACCGCGACTTCACGGTGCTGGGCACCAGCGGCGACGGGGCTGCGACGGGCCCGGTGGTGTTCGTGGGCTACTCGATCGAGTCCGGGCCGGACGGGTACACCAGCTTCCCTGAAGATACGGACCTTTCCGGGCACATCGCGATGATGTTCCGGTTCGAGCCGATCAGCGAGGACGGCACGAGCCGCTGGCGAGAGAGCGAAGGGTGGACTGCCGCGTCGACGCTGAACGCGAAGGTGCAGGCCGCGATTTCGCGTGGGGCGACGGGCGTGATTCTGGTCAATCCTCCCGGCGCGGACGACCCGAGGATCAACGAGCTTTCCCGGACCGACGAGTTCCGCGGGCGCCTGCGTTTCCCGGCGCCGGTGGTGATGATGAGCCACGAGGCGGCGGGCAGGCTCGCTGCGGCGCACGGGGCGAGCCTCGTCGAGCTGCGCGAGCGGGCCGACGAGGGCGCGGTGGTCGAGGTGATCGAGGGCGCGTCGGTGGTGCTGGCCGCGGAGGTCGGGCGCGAGCGGGTCGAGACCTGGAATGTCGCGGCGCTGCTGCCCGGCTCGGGCGATCTCGCCGAGGAGCTGCTGGTCATCGGCGGGCACTACGACCATGTGGGCTACGGGAGCTTCGGCTCGCGGGCCGGGGCTCGCGGGCGCGGTGCGCTGCACCCGGGCGCCGACGACAACGCCTCGGGCACGGCCGGTGTGCTGCTGCTGGCTGAGAAGTTCACCAAGGCGTACGCGGAGATGGGGGACGAGCCGCGGCGATCGATCCTGTTCATGGGCTACGGCGCCGAGGAGATGGGTCTGCTGGGGGCGCGCCACTATGTGCAGAACCCGATCCGCCCGATCGAAAAGCACTACGCCATGATCAACCTGGACATGATCGGCTACCTGCGCGACGGCAACATGGACCTGTTCGGCACAGGCACGGCCGAGGAGTTCACCGAGATCCTCGACCGGCACATCGGTTCGAGCGGGCTGACGGTCCGACGCGTTGCGGGCGGGACGGGTCCGAGCGACCACTCGGTCTTCTACGGGGCCGGGATCCCGGTGCTGTTTTTCCACACGGGACTGCACTCGGTCTACCACATGCCCGAGGACATCAGCGACTTCATCAACCGGACCGGGGCGGTGGAGGTCTGCCGCCTGGCGTACGCGATCGCTTCGGAGCTCGTGACTCGCGAGGAGGCGCTGAGCTTCACGCGGACGGGGCGTGGGACGATGCAGTCCGGCGTGCCGCGTGTGCGTGTGAATGTGCGTTTCGGGATCGCGCCGGGCGACTACGCGGGCGAGGAGCCGGGGATCCTGGTGGGCGAGGTCTTCGAGGGGACCTCGGCGGACCTGGCGGGCCTGAAGCAGGGCGACCTGATCGTCGAGTGGGGGGGCAAGCGGGTCGAAACTGTCGAGGCGTGGATGCCGCTGCTCAGCGAGCACAACCCGGGCGACGAGGTCGAGGTCGTGTTCGTGCGTGAAGGCCAGCGTCAGACGACGACGGTGGTGTTGCAGGGTCGCGACCAGCGCTGATTCTTGTTTGCACAGCAGATCCGGCCCGGCTCCGAAGGGGGCCGGGCCTTTTTTTGGATCTGAGAGGGGGTTTCCGGGGGTTTTTCTCGGACGGGTTTTTGTGCTTGCCGCGGCAATTGGGGCGGGGGGCGGCCCGTTGTAGACTGGAGCCATAGCCGCGGCGTTGGCGGCGAGCGAAGGGGATCGATCGGATGACCAGCCGAGCCCAGAGCGTGCAGACTTCATCGGGGACCGACCGGGCGCGAGCGGGGGGCGATCCCGGAAGGCGGCAGTCTCAGCCGCTGTCTCATTTGGGGCGGCTGCCGAGCGGCTCGTTCGGGTACGAGGAGGCGAGGCACCTCTTGTGGCGCGCGGGGTTCGGGGGGACGCCTTCGCAGATCCAGGCGCTGGTCTCGATGGGCGTCGAGCGGGCGGTCGACCACATCGTCGATTACGAGCGTGTGGCGTTCGAGCGGCCGGGTGCGGAGGACTTTGACTCTGAGATCATGCGGCCCCCGACCGAGGAGGAGCGTCGGCGGTACCGCGCGGCGCTGCAGAGCCAGGACGAGGATGTGGTCGCGCGGTTCAGGCTGCGTCGTCAGGAGCAGCAGCGGGCCGACCGGGCTCAGGTCCGCGAGATGCGTCGGTGGTGGCTGGCGCGGATGGTCGAGACGCCCCGCCCCCTGGAAGAGAAGATGACGCTCTTCTGGCACGGGCACTTCGCGACGGGCTACCGGAAGATCGAGAACAGCTACCACGTGTACATGCAGAACCAGTTCTTTCGCGCCAACGCGACGGGGAACTTCGGGCGGCTGCTGCGCGGGATCATCCGCGACCCGGCGATGCTGGCGTACCTGGACAACCAGCGGAGCAACCGGCGCCGGCCCAACGAGAACCTGGCGCGCGAGCTGATGGAGCTCTTTAGCCTCGGCGTGGGCAACTACACCGAGAACGACATCAAGGAGGGGGCGCGGGCGTTGACGGGGTATTCCTTCGAGCACAACGAGTTCGTGTTCGACGAGCAGGCCCACGATCGGGGGACCAAAAGGATCCTCGGCCGGCGCGGGGCGATCGACGGGGACGGGTTCGTCGACGCGATCCTGGCGAGGCGGGCGTGCGCGGAGTTCATCGCGGCGAGGCTGTACTCGTTCTTTGTCGCCGACCTGCCCGCCGATGTGCGCGAGATCGACCGCGAGACGCGGAGCTTTGTCGGGCGGCTGGCGACGGTGATCGCGCAGTCGAACTACGAGCTGAAGCCGGCGCTGAAGCGCCTGTTCCGCAGCGACCACTTCTACCACGCGGGTTTCCGCAACGACAAGATCAAAAGTCCGGCGGAGCTGGTGGTGGGGGCGGTGCGGTCGCTGCTGACGCCGGCGCGGGATCTGAATCTTCTCGCCGACGCGATGGGGCTGATGGGGCAGGAGTTGTTCCAGCCGCCGAGCGTGCGCGGGTGGCCGGGCGGTCGGACCTGGATCAACACATCGACGCTGTTCGTGCGCCAGAACGCGCTTGCGTACCTGCTGACGGGCGTTCCGGCGGGTCGCGGGCGTCGGGACACCGCCGCGTTCGACGCGACGGGCGTGCTGGCGGAACTGGAGCGGGCCGAGCCGGGCGCCTCGAACGATCCGGAGCGGCTGGCGCCGTACCTGTTGCGGGCGACGCTGGGGCGCAGGACGCCCGAGGCGGAGCGGATCATCGCGTCGTTCATCGCTGAGAACGGGGGCAGGCCGACGAACGACATGCTGACGGGTGTGCTGCTGCTTGCGACGGCGATGCCGGAGTATCAGTTGTGCTGAGTCGGGCGGAGTGATGACAGGAGACACTGGCGGGC
>REET01000037.1 GCA_007694925.1 Phycisphaerales bacterium
AAGCTGTGCCGGAGCATGTGCGGGTGGACATCGCCCAGCCCCGCCGCCTTGGCGTGCTTTCGGACGATCTGCCAGACCGCCACCCGCTCCAGAGGACGCCCCGTTCTGGACAGGAAGATCCGGCCCTTGTCCAGCGGCGGGCGGACGAGCCTCGGGCGGCACTCGGCCAGATACCGGTTCAGCGCCTCCTGGGCCGGCTCGCCCATCGGCACCAGCCGCTGCTTGTCGCCCTTGCCCGTCACGCGGATGACCCCGAGCTTCTCGTGGAAGTCAGCCAGCCCGACCGCCCCGACCTCGCTGGCCCGCAGCCCGCTGGCGTACATCAGTTCGAGCATCGCCCGGTCGCGCACCCAGTAGGGCACGCCCTCGCAGTTGGTCAGCGGGGGCTGCGGGGCCTCGATGAGCCTCCGCATCTGGCTCGGGCTGAGCACGCCCGGCAGCCTCTTCCACCTCGTCGGGCGTTCGAGCACATCGGCCGGGTTGGCCTCGACGATCCCCCTCGCCACCATCCACTTGCAGAAGACCTTGATCGTCGCGAGGTGGCGCGTGATCGTGGTCGACGCCATGCCCCGATCGATCTTCAGAGACCGCAGGTGCTCGGCGAGCACACGCCCGGTGATCTCCCCGGGGGTGGTCACCCCTGCCGCATGGAGGTCCCGCAAGAGATCGCGCAGGTCGCGCCCGTACCCGTCCAGCGTCGCGCGGCTGAGCCCGCACTCGACGCGGAGGTACATGGAAAAGTCGCCCCGGGCGTCTTCGAGCTCCCGCGACCACGGACGGTCCTTCTCCGACGCCCCGGCCGGGCCGGGCTTCTTTGCCGGGATCGCTCTGGGGTTCGCCTGGGCCATCGAAGATCCATCGGCGATCGGGCCCCGAAGTCAAGAGCGCCGGTGAGCGCGCAGAAAAACGCCCCGGCCGGGAGTCACGGCCGGGGCGTCGTGGTGGAACTTTCAGAGTCGGATCAGATCAGGGATCAGCCGAGGAGGGCCAACGCGTTCTGCGGGGACTGGTTGGCGAGGCTCAGCGTGTTGATCGAGGCCTGGCTGAGGATCTGCGAGCGGGTGAGCGCCGCGGTCTCGGATGCGAAGTCCGCGTCGCGGATCACGCTCTGGGCGGCCTCGGTGTTCTCGACCGCGATCGCCAGGCTCCGCATGGTGGCGCCGATGGTGTTGCTCTGGAAGGCGCCGAGGCGGCCCCGGAGCGAAGCGACCTCGTTGATCGCCTTGCCGACCACATCCTGGGCGACGCCGATGTCGCCGTCGACCACGTTCAGCGAGCGGCCAGAGCCCAGATCGCTGAGGTTGAAGAACCTGCCGATGTTGTCGGCGTCCTCGATGCTGCCGAGCTTGCGGCTATTCACATCGCTGATGCCCAGCGAGACCTTGCCCTCGATATCGACGCGGGAGCCGAGCTGGAAGTCGGCGCCGCCGCCGGTGATCTGGAAGGCGGTGAAGCTGGAGAGCTGCGTCGCCGAGCTCTCGGTGAGGTTGATCCGCACATCGAGCATGTCGCTGTTGACGCTGATCGTCCGCCCGTTGGCGGTCGCGGCGACGCCGTTGATGTTGGCGACCACATCCTGGCCTCGGTCGCGGACGCCGTTGTTGGCGGCGCCGAACGCGGTGATGTCGTTGGGGTCGGTGCTGAGGGTGTTGGCGTCACCGCTCTCGTACTTCATGATGCCGCCGCCCTGGACGTTGCCCTCATTGACGACCTTCAGGGAGACGAAGTTGCTGGAGCCGAACTCGCTGGAGAGGAGCTTGATGCCGTTGCCCTCGGCCGAGGCGACCACGCCGGTCACATCGCTGAAGGTGTTGATGGCGTCCTGGATGGCGGCGAAGGAGGTGCCCGAGGAGAACTGGAGCTGGCGGCTGCCCAAGGCGCCCGAGATCTCGATGGTGAACGCGCTGCCGGTGTTGTTCATGTCGAGCGAGCCGGTGGCGCCCAGATCCATGAAGAGCTGGCCGCGCTGGGCGGATGTGGTGATGTTCACATCCACATTCATGCTGTCGCCCTTGAACTTCGCGCCGTTGACCTGGAACTGCGAGACACTCGCGTTCACGGCCGAGGTCTGGTAGTCGAAGTTGCCGTTGAGCAGCTTGACGCCCTGGAAGTTCGTCTGGCCGGCGATGCGGTCGATGGTCTGGAGGATCGAGTCGATCTGGACCTGGTTGGCGTCCTGCTCCTCCTTGGAGAGGCCGGCCTTGGAAGCCGTCGCGGTCAGCAGGCCCTGCAGCTCGACGAGCAGGCCCGAGACCTCCTGCAGGCCGCCCTCGGCGATGTTGAGCACCTGGTCGGCTCGCTCTGCGTTGCTGATCGCGGCGTTGGTGGAGCGGATCTCGCTGCGGAGGTTCTCCGAGGCGATCAGCCCGGCCGGGTCATCCTTGCCCCGGTTGATCCTCAGGCCCGTCGAGAGCCTTTCCAGCGATGTGTTGAGCTGGAAATTGTTCTGGCCCAGCACACGCTGAGCGATGAGGGACTGCACATTCGTATTGATCCGAGTCATGACGACCTCCGTGCACAGCCTTTTCGGCCGCGTGTCTTCCTTGCCCGGCGTGCGGCATCGCGTCTTCGAGCCGGTGCTTACCTGTTCCAACCCGAGGACCGGTGCAACGCACGACCGATCCCGCCCTCATCCGAATCCGTTCGGTTCGGGCAACCCCGCGGACAACCGCGTTCGGGCAGCAGAATCGGCGCAGCGGGGGGGCGGGTTCAGTCCGAGGCCAGCGTTCGGTGTGAAAAAAAACTGGACCCGGCGGGGGCACAGAAAAACACCCCCTCGTGAGGGGGTGTCAAAGGGCTCGGTCTGTGCGGGCTTCCACCCGGATCGGGGAGCGAAGCGCCCCGTCCGATTACCTGTTGCGATCATCCGACCCGGGACCCCAGAGATCCTCCGGGTTCGGCCGGGATCAGCCCAGCAGCTGCAGCACCTGCTGCGACTGCTGGTTGGCCAGCCCCAGGATCGTCGTGCCGGAGCTCGACAGGATCTGCGAACGCGTCAGGGCCGAGGTCTCGAAGGCGAAGTCCGCGTCGCGGATCTGGCTCGACGAGGCCGACAGGTTCTCGAACGCCGCCTGCAGCGACCGCTTATTGGTCTCCAGCGTGTTGCGCTCGAAGGCGCCGAGGCGCCCTCTGAGGATCGAGATCTCGTCGATGGACTTCTGGACGATCTCGCTGATGGCCGAGAAGTCGTTCCGCTGGAAGCTCTCGGGGATCGAGTTGCCTGAACCGGTGGTGATCGAGCTCAGGAACGCGAGCTTGCCGTTGACGAAGCTCCCGCCCAGGCTGCTGGCGGCGACCGACGGCACGCCGACATTGATCTGCTGGCTGGCGTTGATCTTCGGGCCGAGCTGGAAGATCGAGCCGCCCCCTGTGATCTGGAACTCGGAGGAGCCGGCCGTCGGATCGGTCGCGAAGAGCTCGTCGAGCAGGATCTCGACGCCCAGCGTCGCGGAGTTGACCGAGATCTCCAGGCCCCGTCCGTTGGCGAGGTTGCCGTTGACCAGGGCGACGACATCGCGCCCCTTGTCGCGGCTGGTCCTGCTGAGGGAGGGATCGTTCCAGTCGAACGGGTCCTGCGGCGCATACTCGGCGTC
>REET01000270.1 GCA_007694925.1 Phycisphaerales bacterium
CGAACAGCGTGTCGTAGGCCTTCTCGCCTTCGTTCGCCCCGCCGATCAGATCCACAATGTCGCCCACCGCGTGGTAGTCCTCGCCGCGGATCGCCAGGCTCCGGTAGTACACATTCTCGCCGAGCCGGTTGAAGTCCACCCGCAGGCGATCGCCCAGGAGGGCGCCGCCGGTGATCGGGCTCTTGGGGTCAAAGGCGAGGACCGCGACGCGTCCGAGCGAGGGGTCGTCCTCCGCCCGGCGGGTGAACTCGGCCGCGAGGGCCGCGACCAGCGTGCTCTTGCCCGCCCCCGGGGCCCCGGTGAAGCCGAAGACCCGCTTGGGCCGACGCCTTTTGGCATCCTTACGAACCGCCCGCTCCTCGTGGGCCATCGAGATGTCGCGGGCGAGCTGGGCGGTCGGGTGCCCCGACTCGATCCGCTCGGCGTAGGGCTTCACGGCGCTCTTGACCGCTTCGACGATCTGGAGCAGCCCGGTGCCGGTGGTGAAGCAGGCGGCGATCCCGGCCTCCTTGAGCGCCGGGATGTCTTCCTGGGGCAGGATCCCCCCCATATGCACCGGCAGATCCGGCCGCCCCACCGACGCCAGAGCCTCCAGCAGCTTCGGACCCAGGACGAGGTGCGAGTTGCTCATCATGCTCGCGGCGATGACATCGCAGTCCTCGTCGCGGGCGGAGATCGCCAGGCTCGAAGGCGTCTGCCAGAGCCCGGAGTAGATGACATGGACGCCCGAGTCCCGCAGGGCCCGGGCGATGACCTTCACCCCCCGGTCGTGCCCGTCGAGGCCCATCTTGCCCAACAGGACGCGTGGGCGGTGGTCGAGCCCTTCGCAGCGGTCCTTCTTCTCAAACTCGCTTGTTGCGCCTTCGAGCGTGCTGGCCATCGGAACTCCTCGCCTCGGGCGTGGACAATCCGGCCGCGACGATCGCCGCCCGGCCGGGCCCGGATGCTAGCCGTCGGAACCGCCCGGGAGCGAGAAACAGCCCGATCACGAGCCGGACAGCATCGGTCGCGCAATCACTCTCGAGCGAAAGCGGCGAGCCGCCCTCAGGGCCGCTTGCGGAGGAGCAGGGTCATCGGTGCATCGCCAGCCCCCCCCGAATCGACGACACTGATCTCCATGGTGTCGGCGTCGATCACACGGGCGGCGGAGACTTCCCCGTCGAAGCGGTCGCGCGTGCGGACGCTGAACACGACGATGCCGGCGTCGAGCGTCCATGTGCCGCCCGACTCCTCCCGCTGGCCATGGTCATCAACACTCGTCGAGAGCAGCGTGCCGTCGGGACGCAAGGTCACCGTGGCGCCCGTCAGCGCGTCGAGGGCCGGCGTCGTCATGTCGGGTATCAGGGCACGCGCTTCTCGGCGCTGCCTGGGATCGTCGATCTCGGCGATGGTCGCCTCGGCCATCTCGATCAGGGCGGCTTCCGCCTCAGCCGCGTCGAACGCCCACTCGCCCGCCAGATCGCTCATCGTCAGGTCGGTGCGGGTTTCCGGTGCGGCCTGACGCGGTGTATGGCCCGCTCGCTCCTGATTCGCGCACGCGCCGAGACCGACCGCGACCATCACGCCCGTCAGCACCGAGACCTTCCGCCCGAGTTTTCTATTCATGACATGAATTCCATTCTGAAAGCGTCCCCCGTCGGAGGGTACCCGGCGGGGGACGGGTGAGATGTGTGCCGGAATATCGAGGTCAGGAGCGTCTGCGGAGCATCGCCTTCACCTCGAAGTCGGCGAGGTCTTCGAGGTCGATCTCGATCGTGTCCGTGTCGATCACGCGACCTCTGATCGGTTCATCATCTTCATCGATCATGATGAGGATGTTCCGGTTGCGGAGCTCCCAGGCGCCTTCGTCGGACTCGGCGCCCCCGGTCATGCTCTCGCCGACGATCGTCATCGAGCCGTCCGCTTGAAGCGTCAGCCGTATCGTGGCGAGCTCTTCGGTCATCATGTCGATCACCTCGATGTCTTCGGGCTGGAGATCCGGCGTCTGACCCGCTGGCATGCCCGGGACCCGGTAGTCTGCCTCGACCCCGCGGCGGATCGCCTCGCGGAGCTCCTCGGTCTGGAATCCCCACTCGCCCGCGAGGGCCGCCATCGTGACCTCGGCGGTTGTGCGCTGGCCCTCACCCTGTTCGCCCTCGCGTTCGCCCCCGCAGGCGCCGAGAAAGAGCCCCGTGCCGAGCAGGCCGGCGGCCAATGTCGTGATCGTTCTGTTCATGCCTGAAATCTCCGTTGCTTCCGATTCGATGGAGCTGCCAACGCCTCCCGTGCGTCCAGAGGGAAGGCCCCGCTCTTTGGTCCCTTGCCGGACCGCGAGCGTATGCAACATCCCCGCGGACGCTGCGAACCCGAGCGGAAATGTCGCCCGCCAGTTCCCTGCTCAGTTCTTGCGGCGCAGCCGGGCCATCACACCGGACTCTCCGATGTCATCCAGGTTCATCTCCATCGTGTCGATGTCGATGACCCGCCCCTTCAGATCTTCCTTGGGTTCCTCGTCGGCGCCCGCGGTCAGCGTGACATCCCGGCCGTCGAGAGTCCAGACGCCCGTCGCCGTCTCGGGGTTGCCGTCGGCGCCAACGAGCGTTGCGGTCATCGTGCCGTCGGCGTTGAGCGTCACGACGGTTCCCGAGATTGCCTCGACCATCGGCCCCATCATCATCTGCTCGAACATCTGCATCTGTGCCCGCATCTGCTCGCGCTGGGCGGGATCCTCGATCGCCGCCAAGTCCTGCTCCATCTGGTCGCGGAAGGAGGCCCGCATCTCTTCGGGATCGAACCCCCAGTCGCCCGCGAGGGTCGCCATGGTGATTTCGGTGGTCGTCCGCTGGCGTTCCTGGGCGCGTGAGCCCGGCTCCCTTTCGCGGTCGCCGTCCCGGTCGCTCTTGCCGCAGGCGCCGAGGCCAAGGGCGAGCGTTGCGGCCATGAGGCCCACGGTCAGTCTGCCGATCTTCCGGTTCATCGCGTTTTCTCCGTTGATCGCGGCAAGGCGTCTGCGTGCCGCATCCTCCCGTCGTGCGGCGGGGCGCTCCGGCGCCCGCCCAAGGTCCGGACCAGTTTATCGAATTGCACCCGCCGCGGGTGACCCCACTACCCTCGGCCCATGCAATGGATCGTTCTCGGCGTGATCGGCGTCTGGTACGGCGTGGCGAGCCTCGTCACGATCGCCCTCTACGCCCACGACAAACGCTCGGCCCGCAAGGGACGGTGGCGGGTCTCGGAGCGGACCCTTCACCGCTGGGAACTCCTGGGCGGGTGGCCGGGGGCTCTGGTTGGGCAACGGCTGTTCAAGCACAAACGCCGCAAGCAGAGCTACCGCAGGGTCTTCTGGATGATCGTTTTCCTGCATGTTGCGGGGCTGGCGCTCTTGCTGCGGCTGATGCGCTGAGGGGAGCTCTGGGGCTGCTGGGCGCATGAAAAAGGCGCCGCCTGTCGGCGACGCCTTGTGCGATTTGTAGATGAGTCCGGGGTGAAGCCCGGGTGGCTTACCAGCCGCCGCCGCCGCCGCCGCCGCGACCGCCGCCGCCGTAGCCGCCGCGGCTTCCGCCGCCGCCGCCACCGCC
>REET01000036.1 GCA_007694925.1 Phycisphaerales bacterium
GCCAGAAGCGGATCCGGTTGAACTGGTGGCACAGCACGATGAGGGGGATAGAGGCACACGAAGTACCTCGGATTCCAGAACAAAAAAACGCCCCCGCGGGGTGCGGGGGCGTCGGGTGTGCATGAGGGGTTGCGTTGTGGCTTTACGCCATCGCGGCTTGCTTCTCGGCCTTGGCCTTGGCGTCGTCGAGCGTGCCGACATACATGAAGGCGGATTCGGGGAGATCGTCGCCTTCGCCGTTGACGAGGCGCTCGAAGGAGTCGAGGGTGTCTTCGAGGGTGGTGTAGATGCCGGGGTATCCGGTGAAGACCTCGGCGACATAGAAGGGCTGCGAGAAGAAGCGCTCGATCTTGCGTGCGCGGGAGACGATGAGCTTGTCCTCTTCGGAGAGTTCATCGACGCCGAGGATGGCGATGATGTCCTGGAGATCCTTGTAGCGCTGGAGGATGCGCTGGACGGAGGAGGCGATGCGGTAGTGGCGTTCGCCGAGGACGCTCTCGTCGAGGATGGTCGAGGTGGAGCCGAGGGGATCGACCGCGGGGAAGATGCCCTTCTCGGCGATGCCGCGGGCCAGCACGACGAAGGCGTCGAGGTGTGCGAAGGCGGTGGCCGGCGCGGGGTCGGTCAGGTCGTCGGCGGGGACATAGATGGCCTGCACGGAGGTGATGGCGCCCTTGTCCGTCGAGGTGATGCGTTCCTGGAGTTCGCCCATCTCGGTCGAGAGGGTGGGCTGGTAGCCCACAGCGCTGGGCATGCGTCCGAGGAGCGCGGAGACTTCGGATCCGGCCTGGGTGAAGCGGAAGATGTTGTCGACGAAGATCATGGTCTCCTTGCCGGAGGCGTCGCGGAACTCCTCGGCCATGGTCAGGCCGGAGAGGGCGACGCGGAGACGGGCGCCGGGGGGCTCGTTCATCTGGCCGAAGACCATGGCGACCTTGTCGATGACATGGGCCTTGTTGCCGTTCTCGTCGGTGTACTCGGCCTCCTGCATTTCCAGCCAGAGGTCGTTGCCCTCGCGGGTGCGCTCGCCGACGCCGCAGAAGACGGAGTAGCCGCCGAACTCGCGGGCGACGCGTGCGATCATCTCCTGGATGATGACGGTCTTGCCGACGCCTGCACCGCCGAAGAGGCCGATCTTGCCGCCTCGGACGAAGGGGCAGAGGAGGTCGACGACCTTGATGCCCGTTTCGAGGACTTCGGTGTTGGGGTTGAGCTGCGTGAACTCTGGGGGCTTGCGGTGGATGGGCTTGCGGGGTGCGTCCTGTGGGGCGTCCATGTTGTCGATGGGGTCGCCGAGGAGGTTGAAGACGCGGCCGAGGACCTTCTCCCCGACGGGGACGGTGACGGGCCCGCCGGTGTCGACGCACTCGACGCCTCGGGAGAGGCCGTCGGTCGAGCCGAGGGCGACGCAGCGGACGCGTCCGCCTCCGAGGTGCTGCTGGACCTCGCCGGTGAGCATGGTGTCGCCGGACGCGGTCTTGATCTGGACAGTGACCGCGTTGTAGATTTCCGGCAAACCGTCGTCTGGGAACTGTGCGTCGAAGGTGGAGCCGATCACCTGCGAGATGATGCCTTTGGTACCGCTGGCCATCGCCGTGGATCCTCTCGTTTGAAGGATGTTTGGTCCGCGGGCGAGCGATCCGCCCGGCGCGGGCAGCAACCATAGGAGGGCATGGCGTGCGTGGGCCACCGTCGGGGGATCGAAGTGGCGCGTGGGTCGGGATTACGCGGCGCTGAGCTTGCAGAACCAGGGCTGGCAGCGGATCTGGAGGGGTGTGGGGAGGAACTCGATGCCGACCCGGAACGCATCGTTGTCGGGACTGCAGCCCGCGCTGACGGCGTAAACGGCCCGCTTGCCCCCGGCGACGGGGTTGTTGAGCAAGAACACGAGCGGGACCCCCCGTTCGATGGGGATGGCCAGGGTGACCCCTGCGCCGCCGCGGCTGATGTCCCGGACTTTGACCTGCAGGCGGAGTGCGGGGGCGCCGTCGTCGAGGACGACGATGGCGGCGTCCATCTCGCAGGCGTGGCGGGGCAGGCGCCGGTCCATCGCGCTGCCGCGGGTGGGCTGGTCGGGGCGATTCTGCTTTTGCGGCTGCTCGGGCGCGCCCATCCGCTCCTCCGTGGCGTTCACCCGTTCGGCGCAAGGCATCGGCGGATGCTGGGGCGGGCTTCAGTGGCGAACAGGATCCGGTTCCGGCGTTTGTGTTGGGCACCGGGAACCGGGGCGGGTCGTGCCGGGATGTTTCCCCATGGCGAGGTCGGGCGAGGTCCTTATGCGGCTACGATGGGGCCCTTATCCTGACCCAACCCGACGCTTGCCCGACGGAGCGACCATGAAAGTTCACGAGTACCAGGCCCGCCAGCTTCTCGCCGACGCGGGAGTCCCCGTCCCACCCGGAGCGGTGATCGAGTCGATCGAAGACGCCGCGAGCACCTACAAGCAGGTGACGCGCGACGCGGGGACGGACCTCGCGGTGATCAAGGCGCAGGTGCACGCCGGCGGTCGCGGGAAGGCCGGGTTTGTCAAGCTCGTCCGCAACCCCGAGGACGCGACCGAGGCGGCGAGGTTCATGCTGTCGAACAAGATGGTCTCGCCGCAGACCGGCCCGGAGGGGCTCGAGGTCAAGCATCTGCTCGTTGCGGCGGGCGTGGACATCGAGAAGGAGTTCTACCTCGCGATCACGACCGACCGGGCGACGCGGCGCAATGTGCTGATCGCCTCTTCGGAGGGCGGGGTGGAGATCGAAGAGGTCGCCGAGGAGAACCCTGAGGCGATCATGAAGGTGCCGCTGCACCCGCTTGTCGGGCTCGAAGCGCACCAGGCGCGAACCGTCGCGTTCCGGCTGGGCTTCAAAGGCAAGCAGGTGAACCAGGCGGTGAAGGTGATGCTGGCGCTGGCGAAGGTCTTCATCGACAAGGACTGCACCATCGCGGAGATCAACCCGCTGGTGCTGACGCCGCCGAGCCAGGACCACCCCGACGGGCAGGTGCTGGCGATCGACGCGAAGTTTAACTTCGACGACAACGCGACCTTCCGGCACAAGGACATCCAGGCGATGTTCGACCCGACGGAGGAGAACCCCGCCGAACTGCGTGCGCAGCGGTTCGGGCTGTCGTACATCGCGCTGGACGGAAACATCGGCTGCCTGGTCAACGGCGCCGGGCTGGCGATGTCGACGATGGACATCATCAAGCACCACGGGGGCGAGCCGGCGAACTTCCTCGATGTCGGCGGCGGCGCCAGCGAGGAAGCCGTGACCGAGGCGTTCCGGATCATCCTCAGCGACAACTCGGTGAAGGGGATCCTGGTGAACATCTTCGGCGGGATCATGCGCTGCGACATCATCGCGCAGGGCATCATCAACGCGGCCAAGGAACTGGGCTTCAAGATCCCGCTGGTCGTGCGGCTTGAGGGCTCCAATGTCGACGCCGGGCGGAAGCTGCTCGAAGACGCGGCGAGCGACCTGCCGACGCTGCAGGCGGCGACGGACCTGACCGACGCGGCGAAGAAGGTTGTCGCGGCGGTGGGGTGA
>REET01000302.1 GCA_007694925.1 Phycisphaerales bacterium
TTCTTCACCTTCCTCTCGCTCTTTGCCGCCGGAGATCCGCAGGCGGATATCAACGGCGACGGGGTGATCGACGCGGACGACTTCTTCGTCTTCCTCGCCCTCTTTGCCGCGGGGTGCTGACAGATTCGTTCCAGGTTCGGGAAGTGCCCGGGCCGGAAGGCCGCTTCTCGGGCGGGCGTCGATCGGCGTCCGCCCTTGTTTTTTGTCGCGAGGGTGCGCCCGGCGGCCCCGGATACGCGTAACGCCCCATGCTGTGCCCGGATCCCGGGCGCTTCGGGGTTTCTTTGGGCTCGCGGTGGGCGAGTTCATGCTGTAAGCTGGTCCCGTCCCGGGTGTGGGGCTTCGGGGCCGATATTCGAAGAAGAGCAATCACGCAAGGCTCTGCGCAATCAGGAGTGCCGCGGCATGTATCAGAGAGCAACCATCGTCGGAATCATGATCGCGGCCGGTGTCGCGCTTTCGCTGCCCGCCTCCGCGGGCGACAACGCCGCGCAGCCGCCGGCGGTCTTCGTCGAGGTCCCCGGGGAGATGGAGTTCTCCGGCGAGATGACCGCACGCCCGCTCCAGCTCGCCGACCTGCTCGCCAAGGGCATGCACCCCGCAGATGCGCAGCGTCGCGTCCAGCTCGCGGTCGATTCGCTCGACGGCTACCGGATCAGGCGCTACTACCCCGAGACCGATGAATACATCATCACCATCCCCGCGGGCTCCAGCGAGGACCTCGTCCACCACGAGCTGATGTCGACGGGCGCGTTCGAGTATGTCGAGCCCAACTGGACCGTCTTCACGCTCGTCGCGCCGAACGACCCGCTCATCGGCCAGCAGTGGCATCACAACGCAAACCGCATGAACACATACGGCGCGTGGGAGATCTTCACCGGCGAGCCGAATGTCACCATCGCCATCTGCGACACCGGCGTCCAGCCCGACCACCCCGATCTCCTCCTGCACAGGCGGGAGGGTTTCAACTCCGTCACGGGCCTCTGGGAGAGCCAGGGCGGGCAGGTTGGACCCACGGGCAACCACGGCACCCTCGTCGCAGGCTGCTCCGCCGCCAACGGCGATAACGGAATCGGCGTTGTCGGCGTCGGCTGGAACCTCGGCTACCGCCCCGTCCGCGTCAGCGAGAACGGGCAGAACGCCTCGATGGACGCGCTCACATCCGGCGCACGCGAGGCCGTGCTCACCGGGGGCGACCGCGTCGCCAATGTCTCCTTCTCAGGCGTCGGCGCAAGCAGCGTCCGCGTCACCGGCACCGTCATCAAGAACGCCGGCGGCCTGCTCGTCTGGTCGGCCGGAAACAACGGCGCGAATCTCAACTGGGGCGACCGCGACAACGACAATGTCATCGTCGTCGGCGCCACCGACTCGGCCGACCGGCTCGCCAGCTTCTCCGCCTTCGGCCGATCTGTCGACCTCGTCGCCCCCGGCGTCGGCGTCTTCACCACCACCACAGGCAGCACCTACGCCTCGCCCAACGGCACAAGCTTCTCCGCCCCGCTCGTCGCCGGCCTCATCGGCCTCGTCTGGTCGTACAACCCCGACCTCACGCCCGACGAGGTCGAGCAGATCATCAAGCTCAGCGCCGACGACCTCGGCGCCCCCGGCGTCGACGACACCTTCGGCTACGGGCGCATCAACGCCGCCAACGCACTGGCGATGACCCCCGCCCCCTCCGTGCAGTTCAACTTCCCCGCCGGCCTGCCCGACATCATCGACCCCTCCGGCGGCACAACCTTCCGCGTCGAGGTCATCGGCTCGGACATCACCCCAGTCCCCGGCACCGGCACGCTCACCTACGACGACGGCTCAGGCCCCGTCACGATCCCCATGCAGCAGGTCGAGCCGAATGTCTACGACGCCGTCTTCAGCGCCCTCGAGTGCGACACCCAGGTGAGCTTCTTCGTCTCGGTGCAGACCAGCGACGGGGGCACCGCCAACGAGCCCCGCCAGAACATCCCGGGCGCTGGCTTCGCCGCGACCGCCGTCAGCGACTTCACGGTCGTCTACGAGGAAGACTTCGGCGCAGGCCCCGCGGGCTGGACCGTCGGCGCCCCCGACGACGACGCGACCACCGGCATCTGGGAGTGGGGCACGCCCATCGGCACCACCGTCGGCTCCAACCAGGTCATGCCGAACTTCTGCCCCGTCGGCAACCGCTGCTTCTTCACCGGCCAGCACACCCCCGGCCAGGGCGCCGGCTTCAACGATGTCGACTTCGGCAAGACCACCCTCTTCAGCCCCGTCTTCGACCTCTCGGGCGCCGACCGCTACCTCGTCTCTTACTGGCGTTGGTACTCCAACAGCGCCGGCGCCAACCCAAACAACGACATCTTCGTCGTCGATGTCACCACAGACGCCGGCCAGACCTGGACCAATGTCGAGACCGTCGGCCCCTCGGGCGCCGGCACCAGCGGCGGCTGGATCTTCCACGAGTTCCGCCTCGACGACCTTGTCACGCCCTCTGACAGCGTCCAGTTCCGCTTCGTCGCCTCCGACTACGACCCACAGGCCCTCGTCGAAGCCGCGATCGACGCCCTGACCATCAGCTCCGTCGACTGCTTCGCCCCCTGCGCCGCCGACCTCAACGGCGACGGCGTCGCCGACGCCGACGACTTCTTCCTCTTCCTCCAGCTCTTCGCCGACGGTGACCCGATCGCCGACATCAACGCCGACGGCATCATCGACGCCGACGACTTCTTCGCCTACCTGACGATCTTCGCCGCCGGCTGCTGAGCGGTTTGCCGCGTGTTTGCACGATCTGTCTGCGAACCGCCGGTCCAACGGGGCCGGCGGTTTCTCTTTGATGCCCGCGCGACGGCAGGTCAGCACACGAGTGCGCGAAATTCATGCGGAACCGGTCCCAAATGGGAGTATGCTGGCGACTGTAACGCCATCGGTCCGGCGTCGAACCGGATCGAGCTGAACGAGGAGAATCCGATGACGCTTGAAAGACCCAGCCGCCCGACGACGATCAGGAGCGGGCTCGGTGTGTGCGCAGCGCTGCTGGTCGGCACGCACGCGCTCGCGCAGCCCTCGATCGTCAGTTTCAATGTCGAGCACAACTTCGTCTACCGGCCGTCCGGCGATGTTGTGCAGGTTACCGGCTACTGGTTCTGGCACGCGTGGGTCCGCACCCCTCCGACATGCGAGGATTGGGCCGTCTCGCCCGCGATGAACCAGCACCCGGATTTCGACGGCTTCGGCGTCAACGCCTGGGTCAACGCGCCCGCCGGCATCGCCGGTTCGCCGATCCGGCACACCCCGCGCCAGGGACCGGACCTGCCGGCGGTCATGGGCAGTTTCGATGTCCCAGCATCGGGGCACACAAGCTCCAACTGGATCCTCGCCGACTGTCTCGGCGCGAACGCCATCGCCGGTTCCGAGTTCGACATCCCGCCCTACTCGGCGACCCCGCCCTTCGAGATCCGGGGCAGGCTCGTCGCCTTCGGCTCGGCCCTCGCGGGCCCGAGCCCCGCCGGCGCTCTCAGCGAGGCCTACGCATTCAGCGCCAGCAATGTCGCCGC
>REET01000193.1 GCA_007694925.1 Phycisphaerales bacterium
GGGATCGTGCGGGTTCTCCCAGTCGTCGTTGGACGCCTTGTTCTTCCGCTTGCGGTCCAGCTTCGCCAAGTCCTCGCGCGTGGGCGTTGCGATCCCCGATTCCTTCGCGAGCTTCTCTAAGAACTCGTTGTACGCCTCGCCCGTGTCGCGGCGGACCAGCGAACGCATCGCCGCGTTGGCCTCCAGCGCAGTCGCGTCCACCCCGATCGTCTTGCCCGCAAGCAGGCCGTGCTCGGCCAGACGATCGAGGATCCAGCTAAAAACCTCCCTGTGCGTCTCTGTATCGATGCGGCCGCGCACCACAGAGAGCGTCGAGTGGTCCGGCGTGCGGTCGGTCAGGCCGTAGCCGAGGAACGCACGCAGGCTCAGCGAGTCGGCGCAACGCCAGGCGATGCCGCGTTCAGAGCCGATCCCTTCGAGGTAGCCGACCATGAGCATCCGGAAGTACACCCCCGGCGGCACGCCCGGGCGGCCGAGCTTCTCGGCGTAGAACTCCGAGCACCGCTCCTCGGCCCAGCGGTCGAAGCCCGCCTCGGCGAGCGCCGCGTTGAGCCTCGTGTAGAAGGGGCTGCCCGGGCCCCGGGCGATCTCGCCCGCGGGGACCCAGAGCTCTTCCTGCCGCTCGGACTTACGCCTGCCCATCGCCATCGGTCGGTCCTCCGTGCTCGCCCGAGACTCGATACCCGTCGCTCGGATGAAAGTTGCGCGATCCGGGTGGGTTTCTCAACGGGCTGCTAACCTGGTATCCTGTCTTCGAGATAGCCGCCTGCTTCTTGGCGACTATTTCGAGTATCGCGTCGGTGGTCCAGGCGAACGGCTTGGCGTCGGTGTTCAGTGCATCGAGGTACGCCAACGCCGCGGCCCCCCAACACTGCGACGCTCTTGCACACCCCGGGCCGGAGCTGCTTTATCTGCCAGGTCGGCAAACACCCGCTCGATCTGCTTCAGCCAGCCCATCGAGGCGGTCGGTCAGGCAGCGCTTGCGCCACTCGAGCATGGACTGCTCACGCATGTCGAGCTTGTGGCCGATGGCGGCGTAGATCCAGCCCGCTTCGACGAGCAGGACTGCCTTGCAGCATGCGACCAAGGCCCGCCGCATACCCGGCAGCCCCGCCAGCCGCTCGAGTTCGGGCCGTTCGACGTCGGGGATGTTCTACGGCGTACTCTTGTTCATCGCTCGCCTCCGGATTGTCCTGGATCCCACACTCGCGAGTACCGGAACGGTTGCGCCTGTTGTCCCCGCGCTGCACAGGCATCGGCTCCCTGCCGGAACGATCATCGAAAAGCAGTTCGACCCTGACGCGGGCGACCGGGCGCGTGTGCCTCTGGCAGAGTTGATCGGGCGCGGCTAAGTGGCCCTCGTGTGCCCACGGGTGCCGCAAGCCGGTTCTTGCAGCGCGTCGCCGGCGCATCAGCTAGAGTTTCGCTACAGCGTTCCCGCGACCAGCGTGGGCGCTGCGTTCGGGGGCCGGTCCGAGATCTTTTCTTGCAGGGAGTCACACGATGCCCGTTTCAGCATTCGCCGCCAAGTCCGCCGATTCCCCCCTCGCCCCGCTCTCGATCGAGCGTCGCGAGCCTCTGGAACAGGATGTCGAGATCGACATTCTCTACTGCGGCGTCTGCCACAGCGACCTGCACATCGCCCGCAACGAATGGGGCGGCACGACCTACCCGGTCGTGCCCGGCCACGAGATCCTCGGGCGTGTCACGCGCGTCGGCCCGAAGGTCAAACGCTTCAAGGCGGGAGATCTCGCCGCGGTCGGCTGCATGGTCGATTCCTGCCGATCCTGCGAGAGCTGCAAGGAGGATCTGGAGCAGTTCTGCCTCAAGGGCGCCGTCTTCACCTACAACAGCGAGGACAAGCACTCGGGTGGAATGACCTACGGCGGGTACTCGACCAAGGTCGTCGTCGACGAGGCGTTCACCCTCAAGGTCCCTGAAAACCTCGATCCGGCCCGTGCGGCGCCGCTGCTGTGCGCCGGGATCACGACCTACTCGCCGCTGCGCCGCTGGGGCGCCGGCAAGGGCAAGAAGGTCGGCGTGGTCGGGCTCGGCGGTCTCGGGCACATGGGCGTCAAGTTCGCCCACGCTCTCGGGGCGCACACCGTGCTGTTTACGACCTCTGAAGGCAAGGTCGCCGACGCCAAGCGGCTCGGCGCAGATGAGGTGGTGATCTCCAAGGACGCCGACCAGATGGCCGCCCACGCCGCCAGCTTCGACATGATCCTCGACACGGTCTCGGCGGACCACGACCTCAACGCCTACCTGAACCTGCTCAAGCTCGACGGGACGCTCGTGCTCGTCGGCGTGCCGCCGAACCCGCAGCCCGTCGGCGTCTTCGGCCTGCTGATGCCCCGGCGCCAGATCGCCGGATCACTGATCGGCGGCATCGCCGAGACGCAGGAGATGCTCGACTTCTGCGGCAAGCACAAGATCGAGTGCGACATCGAGCTCATCAAAATGCAGCAGATCAACGAGGCCTACGAGCGCATGCTCAAGAGCGATGTGAAGTACCGCTTCGTGATCGACATGGCCTCGCTGAAGGGCTGAGGCTCACCCCAGCCACTTGTCCTCGAACGCCATGCCGGGCAGCAGGCCCGCGGCGTCGCCCCGCTCGATCAGGCCCGCGACGGGGTACGCGCAGTAGTCCAGGCTGTACGCGCCGGCGGGGCGGTGGTTGCCGCTGTGACCGAGGCCTCCGAAAGGGAGTTTGCTGCTGGCGCCGGCGGTGCCCGTGTTGACATTCACGCACCCGGCCCGCGCCTCGTGCATGAAGCGGGCGATGGCTCGCTCGTCGCTGCTAAAGATGCTCGCGGCAAGGCCGAACCTCGTCGCGTTGGCCTGGGCGATCATGTCGTCGAGACTGTCCGAGACGCTGATCCGCAGGAGGGGACCGAAGACCTCCTCGTCCCGCCCCGGGCCGTCATCGATCGAAAAGCGGTCGACCTTCATGACGCCAGGCGAAAGGTAGAAGCCTTCGCCGTGCTCGGAGATGGCTCGGGCCTGGAGGCGCAGCTCGGCCCCGGCATCGGCGGCGTTGTGCTGGAAATCCAGCACCGCGTCGCGGGCCTCGGCGGAGATGATCGGGCCCATGAAGACCGGGTGCTCGGCGTCGGGCTTCCCGATCACCAACAGACTCGCGGCTTTGCAGACGGCGCCGATGAACCGGTCCGCGACCGATTCGTGCACGATCACGCGCCGCGTGCAGGTGCAGCGCTGGCCGGTGGTGACGAACGCGGCACGGACGCATTCGATCGCGGCCTGACGCAGATCCGCGTCGGGCATGACGAGGGCTGCGTTGTTGCCACCCATCTCCAGCGCGATGATGCGTCCGGGGTTGTCGAGGTTGGCTTCGAGGATGCGCCGCCCGACGGGCCACGAGCCGGTAAAGAGCACGCCGTCGATGCCGTCGTGGGCGACGAGCTTCGACGCGGGGCCCGCGCCGCCCTGGACGAGGTTGACCACGCCGAGGGGCGCGCCCTCCGCGGCCAGTGCTTCGCGGTACATCGAGGCGAGCACCTGCCCCACCGCCGGGGCCTTGTCGCTGGGCTTGAACACGACCGTGTTGCCCATCGCCAGGGCCGGGATGATGTGCCCGTTGGGCAGGTGCGCGGGGAAGTTAAACGGGCCGATGACGGCCATCACCCCGTGCGGCCGGAACCAGCACCGCCCCGCACGCGTCTCAGTCGCGGGGACCTCGTACCCGCTGACCCGCGCCATGCCCGCGTTCGGCACCGTTGTGTCCAGCGTGATGTCGACCTTGGAAGCCAGCAGCCCCGCCTCGGCCTTGGAATCCCAGAACACCTTGCCCGTCTCGCGGCTGATGAGCAACGCGACCTCGTCCACCCTGGCCGACGCGATCTCCTTGAATCGCTGCAGCACCTTCACGCGCCGCTCGAACGGCCATCGCGACCAGACCTCGAAGGCCTCGCGAGCTTCGCCGACCGCCTCGTCCGCGTGGGCGTCCACCGGCGCCGCGCTGAACACGACCTCCGAAGGATCGGCCGGGTTGATCGAGACGAGACTGTCGCCCGGGATGGGGATCTCACGGTCGCCAACAAAGCCGTGCGGCGTCATCATCATCATGCTCCCGAACCCGGCGTCGCCGAGACCTTGCGCTTCCGTGGTGTTGTCGGAGCGGGCTTCTTGGGCGATGGCTTCGGACCGCCGGCTCGCTTGCCCCCGATCTTCGCGGCGACATCGACCGGTCCGAGCCCGTCGGTCGGGGTCACGCCGACCTCATCGTCGGGGCTTGCCCGCAGGACCTTCATCGTGGCTTTGCCGATGCGGAGCGTTCCATCGGTAGCGAGGCTGAACGCATCCTCAACAGCGAGAAACTCGCCATCGGTGTCGAGCAGGCTGACAATGCCACGCCGGTTCAGCCGGGCCTTGGGCAGCGCGTCGCCGAGCTTGAGGCGAACGGTCTCGCGGACGGGCGTGATCTCGTCGGTCACAGCGTGCAGGTGGGGCCCGCCGTCGAAGGGATCGACGAAGTTGTTGTACCTGAAGCCGAGCTTTTCGAGCATCCGACGCGCCGGGACGGTCTCGGCGCCGACCTTGCCGACCGAGTCTCGCGCGTGCGGGGGCAAGAGCGTCAGGTAGATGTCGTCGTGGGGCAACAGCGAGGAGATGAACTCACGCGAGATCTGGCAGTGGCGGTCCGCCTCGTCATAGCTGAGCGGTATGAACCGACGCCCAAAGTACTCCCAGAAGGTGTTGCGTCCGTCGGAGGTGATCTCGGCCATCATCTCCGCGAGCAGATGCCCCGCGAACGCCGGACGGTACAGACCGATGAAGTGAAACCTCACCATCGAGAGGAACCGCCCCAGCTTCAGCTTGTGCCCCCTGAACGACGGCTGCAGGATCAGCCCGCCTAGCTCTGTCGGGCCCGTGTCGTCAGAGTGCAGACGGGCGACGGTGTGCGTCGTGCCGGTGTGGATGTCCTGGGCGAAAAAGTCCCGCTTCTCGAGCTTGAGGGTGTAGTTGGGCCGACCCTCCCCGCCCATCTTCGCGACAAGCTGGCTCGTGCCGATCATCCCGCCCGACTCGGTGTCCTCCATCGCAAACATGAACAGGTCCGACGCGTGGATGTTCGACGCCAGCCCGCCGGACTTGGTGCGGGCGAGGTCGCCGTAGCGGCACTCCCCCGCCGCCGCCCGCACAAAACAGTTGCGCGAGTGCGTGATCTTCTCGGTGATGATCTGCTGGTCGGGCGGAAGGTTGATGAAATGCACCATCCGCGCGAGCTTGAGCAGCGTCCCCACATCCTCGATCTTGGCGCGACGGATCACGAACATCTTGCACCGGCTTTCTGAAAGTCACTCGGGCGTGCGTTGAAGGCGAAGAGCCGCCGGCGTCAGCGCGAAGCGACGCGGGCGAGCGCCGCCTCGATCCGCTCGAAGACTCGGGGCCAGTCCTCCAGCTTCATCACGCCCAGCGGGGGCAGCATGCGCATGTGGTACGGCCCGTGCCCGCAGTAGAACAAGACCACGCCCTCTTCGAAGCACGCCTTGCAGGCCGCCTGGATCTTCGCCCGGTCGCCCCCGAACGGCGTGAAGCGCATCATGCCCCCGATGCCGCCGGGGTTCTCGGGGTAGAACGGAACCCTGGGGAACCAGTCGGGGTGCTTGTCCATCATCGCCCCGGCCAGGCGCCGGAAGGCGTCGTGGTGCTTGGCGATCAGGCCGGTGTCGCCGTAGTAGTCCCCGTCGCGGAGCATCTCGATGATGCGGGTCCCGACGGTGAACTCGCTGGTCGCGCCGGTGAAGGTGCCGCTGAGCAGGCCCGGCTTCGGCGCGTACTCGTCGGTGTACAGCGTGGCGCACGCCTGGGTCATCTTGCCGACGCAGAAGACATCGACATAATCGCCCAGGTCGTACTGCTCGTACGCGAACATCCGCGGCGTACGCCCGAACGACTGGATCTCGTCGTCCCAGATCGCGATGCCCTTGGCCCGGCAGATCTCCATCAGCTCAACAAAGAACTCGCGCGGCGCCGTGTTGAACCCGCCCTCGCCCTGCACCAGCTCGAAGATGAAGCAGGCGTGCATGCCCGGGTAGCGCTCGATGTACTGATCGAGCCTCCAGCACGCGTGGTCGATGAACGCCTTCTTGCCCCCCAACTTCTCGGCCGCCTCCTCGTTCCAGAAGGGCATGTAGTCGACCTGCGTCGTCAGCGGGATGCCCTGGCGTCCGCCGGCGGAGTCGCCGATCTGGCACATCGTCACGCTGCGTCCCATGAAGCAGTTGCGGAACGCAAGCACGCGCGAGGCGGGCGCGTTCTTCTGGTAGCAGACCTTGATCGCGCTCTCGTTGGCCATCGCGCCCGAGGTCGTGATGAACGCCTGCGACAGGCGCGAGTTCTTCTGCGCCTCCGCCAGCAGCGTCTCGGCGAACCGATACGCCTCAAAGCCCGACTGCAGGTTGCCGTGCTTGGTCGTGTCCTCCAGCGATGACTCGACCTGCGCCCGGACGATCTCGGGGTGCGAGTGCCCGAAGAAGTTAACGCCGATGCCCGAGATCATGTCCCACTTGACCGACCCGTCGGCGAGCTCCACCAGCGCCCCGTTGCCGAGGCCCGAGCCGATGTAGGGGTAGAGCAGGTCGCGCCCTTTCGTCGCGGCCGCACGCTTCATCAGCGCCTCGTAGCTCTCTGTCGCTCCCTCGCGAGCCGGGCGGACATCGGTGATCTGCGCCGACCGCTCCGTCACACGCTCGACAATCGTGTCGATGGCCGAGGCGATCGCGGGGTCGGACTTCAGCTCGGCGCCGAGGCTGTGAGACGCGGAGGCGGATGCGGGCATGGGGGGCTCCAAAGAAGATCAGAAGGTGCGGACAAACCCAAAGGCGAACGGGCGGCGGGCGGCAGGAAATCCCGTCCCGCTCCACCGAAGCGTATGAGGGCGTTTATCGGGCGGCTCAGCGGGGTGGATCCAGCCCGATCCGCCCCGAAGCAAGCCTCGACAGCAGCACCGCCAAAAGCTGGCACCGCTCCACCAGGCTCGCCAGCTCGATCCACTCCTCGGTCGTGTGCAGCCCACCGCCCCGCACCCCCAGCGTGTCGAGCGTCGGCAGCCCGGCGTCCTGCAGGGTGTTCCCGTCGCAGACCCCCCCGGTCTTGGCGAATGGCAGGCTCTGGCCGAGGTCTTCTGCGGCCGCCCGGGCCGCCAGGGCCAGCCGCTCGGTCTCGGGGATCAGAGGCTTGGCGGGGCGATTAAAACTCCGGCGGATGATCGTCGCGGGCACCGCCTCCTCGCCCGTCCCGATCGAATCCAGCAACGCCCCCACCTCCTCGCCGACCTCGGGGGTCGGATAGCGGGCGTTCCCCCAAGCCTTCGCCAGGGGGGGCACGACATTCGGGGGCGTCGTGCACTCCAGGGGCCCGACATTGACGATCCGGCCCTTCGCCGGGTCGGCGATCTCCGACACCTTGACGATCGCCCGGCCCAGAGCCGTGACCGCCGACACCCCGTCGACAAACGCCCGCCCCACGTGCGCCGACTTGCCGCGGCACTCGATCATGAACTGCCCGCTGCCCATCCGCTCGATCGCCAGCTCGCCCCCGGGCAGGGCCGGCTCGATGGCGATACCAAAGTCATGCCTCGCGGCCTCGTTCCGCAGCGCCGGCTCAGAGTGATAGGTCCCCGTCTCCTCGTCGGCGTTCATCAGGAACGACCACGACGCGTCGACCCCCGCCTCTTCCAGCGCCTCAAGGGCCGCGACCGCGATGACCAGCCCGCCCTTCATGTCCACACACCCCGGCCCGGTCGCGGTCTTCGCGTCGGGCGCGACCGTCAGCGCCCGGAACGGGCTGCTGACGCTGTGCACCGTGTCGAGGTGCCCGGCGATCAACACTCGGGGCATCCCCTCCCTCGTCCTGCGGCAGACCGCCGTCGGCGGGATCGGCGTCTCGGGGTCGGTCCCCCGCAGCCAGTCGGGCTTCGGAACCCCGGGGACAAGCTCGGTCTTTGCGCCGAGCCTTTCCAGGCGCTCGGCGAAGCGTTCGCGGGTCTCATCGATGGCGTTGCCCCCCGGCCCGGTCGGCAGGCCGACATGCAGGGCCAGATCGGCGAGCAGGGCGTCATGGCGCCGCCCGATCAGATCGCAGAGTTGGCGTTCCTTCGCGTCAAGGCCCATCGCCGCTCCTTTCGCCGATGCGACAGAGCGAGAGCGTAGGACGCGGACAAGACAAGACCCCCGAGCATCGGCGCGGGGGTCTTGTCCGGAGAATTCAGCGACGATGAAGATCGCTGTGGGTCGTTCAGCGGCGGCGACGGACCGCGGCCAGCCCGGCGAAGCCGAGCAGGGCCGCCGTGCCCGGCGCAGGCACCGCGTCAACAAACACAGAGACGCCGAAGGTCTCGCCCGCGACCGAGCCCAGCGCGAACGCCGAGACGTTCGTGTTGGCGATCAGCTCCAGGCCGGGGATGTCCTGCAGCACGGCGTTCGACACCGCGTCGACAACCCGGATGTCGTAGAAGCCGGGAGCGAGCTCGAAGTAGCCGGTGACATCCTCGAACTCGACATCGGTGAGGAAGCTCGAGCCGTTGACGAGGATGTTCACAGCGCCCGCGTCGGGCACGAAGTGTCCGAGCCGAAGCTGCGCGACCGAGGGGTTCGTCGTGCGGTTGTCGACCAGGATCACGGGGCGCACATTGGCGAGGAAGTCGATCGCGATCACGCTGACGGGGATGTTCTCGTCGATCGAGGCGAACGCGTCGATCGCGACCAGCGACGGATCGGCCTCCGGCGTCACCTTGAAGGTGTAGTCGCCGCTCGGCACCGCCAGGTACCCGCTGTCCTGACGGAACGAGAGCGAGGGGATCACCGGGGAGCCGGTCACCGGGCTGCCCACGGTGTTACCGCCGTCGACGAACACGCTGACGGCGGGCGTGTCCGGCGAACCGTGGATCACGCGGACATTCGCAAACGCCCCGCCCGAGAGCGCGAGCACGCAACCGACTGCAATGTACTTCTGCATCTGCATCTCCTTCTCCAAACGTCGAACCGCCTCCGCGGCCGACCGCCCGCTCTCTACGGGCGAAAACCATCCTCCCGCTCGGCCGGAGCGCACCGATCGCGCAGAAACAGTCCCAGGCGATCTCTAATGACGCTCCGATCTCGCGGCCGGAACACATGGTGAGAAACAGTTCTCACCTTCGGCTTCGAACGCTTCGGCGTTCGCGCCGGCCGGTTGCACCGATCCGCGATTTCTTCATGTTCAGTTCAATGAACCGTGCGCCGCGAGCAAGAGAACTGTGATCACGCCGCACAAAATAATGGCGATCTTCACAATGCGCACCTGCCGATCGATCGGCAGCGCAAGCGCCGGAAGCCCGACGATCTTCTCCAAATTGCGCTGCCTGCGCCGGATCGAACCGTGGCGCCACGAACGACGCTCGGGCGCGATCCCGTTGCCGATCGCGACGCGCTCGAGCGCGCCGACCATCGCGTCGGCCGCGTCTTCTCGAATGTGGATTTCAGGATCCGAAGCGCCGCGGGCCGTCGACAGCCCGCTCATGTGCTGCGCCGCGAACGCGTCGGCCTGCCACTCGAATCTGCGGCTGACCACACCGAACACAGCCATCCCCGCGAGCAGGCCCAGCGCGATCGCGGCGGCGCCCCGCCAGTCGTCCATCGCGATCGGCCCCCAAACCGCAAAGACAAGCATCGAAACAACCACAGACACGCCGGTCAGCAGCACGATCGCCGCCCCCGCCAGCCACGGGATGTGCCTCCGCCGAATGTGCCCGACCTCGTGAGCCGCGACCGCCTCGATCTGACGCTCGTCGAGCTGGTCGACCAGCGCGTCGCTCAAGAGCACCGCACGCACACCCGGAAAAAGGCCGGTCACCGCGGCGTTGAGCACCGTCCCATGCGTCCGCCAGATCAGCAGCCTGCCGAGCCCGACGCCGTGACGCTCGCCGAGATTGCGCAGCCGAGCCCTGATCGCGCCGTCGCCCAGGGGCGTGGTGTCCCAGATCATCCGCAACAGCATCGGGGCGAAGGCGAAGACCACCAGGAGCCCCGCCAGCGTCGCGCCGAGCCGGACGAGGTCGTCCTGCAGCCACATCGCGATCCGTCCATCGCCCATGGAGAGCTTTTCAAGCGTCTCGATCCACGACGCCGCGAACATCAGGGGGACGAGGATCAGCAGCACCTGGTGGCGCATGGCGTCGAGCACGAAAACCCAGCGCGACGGCCCCGGCCCCACCGGCAGCCCCTCATCAAGACGACGCAGCAGCGTCGCCTCGCGCAGCCGCCGCTCGACCGGCTCGACCGACCACCACGAGCAGGCCCACACGACAAACAGCGGCAGCATCGACAAGAGCTCGTCGAGCAGCACCGGGTCCCCCACCACCGATCGCACCGCTTCGAGCCAGCCGAACACCACAACCGAGACCGCAAGCCAGACGGTCGCCAGCGTCCGCGCCCTGGCCGATGAGCGCATCGCCCGAAACACATCGATCCCGCGCCCCCGCCGATCGATCCGGCGCAGCCGCAGACGAACCATCAGATCCGTCCACACCGCCAGAAGCGCGAAGCCCCCGAGCGTGACGCCAAGGCTCTGCCAGAAGCCGAGCTCCATCGCGACCGGACGCATCGACGGCACATCGCGGAGATGCAGCGAGACATACGCGGCGATGATCAGCAGGTGGGTCATGCGCAGGAACGCCCGGGCGGTGCGTCAATCATCGACCAGCCCAAGGTCCACCACCGCCCCGTGCGGGAAGTAGATATCGGCGTTCAGCCGCCCGCGGTCCACCGAGGTGAAGACCATGCAGGTCCGCCCCGACCGCGCGGCGTACACCAGATCCTCACGCCCAGGCCCCGCGTACGCCGCCTGCGAGGGCTGCTGCACATGCATGTGGTAGTGGATCAGCGAGCGGGCGGAGTTGGCGAGCATCTCCTCCGACGCGACAAACGCCCGATCTCCAAGCCGCTCGCTCGGTCGCGGGACATAAAGCTGAGCCCGGAACGCCTGTCCGTCGGCGTCGAGCGTGCCGCCGTACTCGGTCGTGGTGTCCGCCCTGTCGGCCTCGGCCTGGCGGTAGAGCTCGCGCCGGACGCCCGGATCCTTCAGCGCCTCGTCGGCGATCAGGATCGCCAGGAGATCGCCCCAGAGCAATCTGTCACGCCAATCGCTGAGGCGTTCGCGGTTCGGTCCGTCCGAGTGGATGCGCGTCGCCGTACGCACATACACCTGCCGCCCGCGCAGCCTGCTCTCAAGCTCGGCGTACAGCGCCGAACGCCCCTTCGAAAGCCACTCGGGCCTGTGCTCCTTCGCCCAGCGGACCGGCTCGATGTGCCGCATCGCAAAGCCCCGACGCTGCTCGTCAGACAGCGACGCGTGCGCCGCCTCGGCGTCCTCCCACCACCGGCGCTGGCGGGCGTCACCGGCCCGCATCGTCTCCGCCCAGCGGATCTCCATCCCCGTCTCGGGCAGCACGCCGAAAGTCCCGACCACCGCCGAGACCGCCTCGACCATCGGATCGACATCGGCCGGGATCTCCGCCAGCATCGTCCGCCGCTGCGCCCCTCCGGGATCGAGCCTCGCAAGGAGGTCCCAAGCCTCGGTCCGGAAGCGCCGGCGCAGATCGACCCCGCGCATCGTCGCCTCGTCGTCGGGGTGCACCGTCGGCCTGAGAAACTGCACGAAGACGATCTGCTCCAGCGAGCGATTGGGGTGCAGACGCTGCAACGCCTTCGCCTCGGCCCGTTCCCGCTCAGGACCCTCCGCCCGCGACCTGGACATCGTGCGCACGAGCGTCGTCGTCAGCTCCGTCCAATCCCGATCGGCGATCACGCCCGAGACCGCCTCGATCACATCCCGCTCCGACTCGTGCGGCAAGCTCAGCCGAAACAGCGCCTTGGCGTGCTCAGAGACTTCCGGGTCGGGGTCTCGTCCGATCGTCTCGGCGATCGCCAGGCGGAGCGGCGCCGGAGTTGTCGGCCGCCAGTACACCTGCCGCAACGCGTCCGCCTCGCGGGGCTTCTGCTCCGGCTCCAGGCTGTCCCAGTACACGCGCACGGCGTCCGCCCGCCGCGTCGGAGGCTGCAGCGTGTCGTTGATCACCTTCGCCGGCTCGCCCGAAAATCGCCCTGAGCCCCCGCCGGAGCAACCCGCAGGGGCGCCCGCCAGCAGGCAGGCGAGAAGAGCAACTGTCGTGCGCACAAAGATCATCTGTGGTGGCTGATGCATCCGGCGAGTCTAGAAATCGCCCGACGCCCGCGCCGCCCCTGACGCCAAATGGGGGAGCGAACATCCGGCCGGCGTGTTGTCCGGGGATTAGAAGGATTCTAAACTGGACGGAACCAGGAGCAGCCATGGCCACGCCACCGACCACCCCCGACGACGAAACGCGCGCCAAAGCCGCGAAGGTGATCGAGCTGATGCGCCCGGCCATCCAGGCCGACGGCGGCGACATCGAGTTCGTCGATGTCCTTCCCGACGGCGTCGTCCGCATCCGCCTCCACGGGGCGTGCGTGGGGTGCCCCTCCAGCGACATCACGCTCCAGACCGGCGTCGAGCGAAATCTCCGGGCCCATGTGCCCGGCGTGACCGGCGTCGAAGCGATCGATTGACGAACATCCCCCCAATCTGTTACCATTATGACCGGGTCTCATCGGAGATCTCGGCCGCTTGTCGCATCATCCCCGGGCGAGGGTGCGAAAAGGGTTCCGAAACGCCGCCGCTTCGGGTATAGTCCGAGTCGGTGGTTTGGTGGTTCGGGCTGGTGGGCCCGATTTCGTTCATGCCGGTCAAGGACGGGAGGCAAATCAGATGCTGGTCATCACGAGGCGAGAGGGCGAGGAGGTCGTCATCGGCGACCCGAGGAACCCCATCGGGGTTGTGCGGATCGCGTCGGTGCGCGGCGAGCGCGTACGCGTCGCGTTCGATTTCCCCCGCAATGTCGAGATCCACCGGCGAGAAGTCGCCGACCAGATCACCGCTTCCCCCGAGGATGTGGTCGGAAGGATCAAGCCCGAGGCCGCGGCGAACTGACTTTCGCCGGCCCACGGCCTGCTCGGCCGGCCTTCGCCGGTGCGTGAAAGAGCGCCGGTCGAAAGCGAGCACACGCCGGTGCGGTGACAGACGCCGCGCATGAAAAAGCGGGCCGAGCCGGCCCGCCGAGTTCCTGCAACGAGCACTTTGAGAGAGGCCCCGACCGCGCCGCTGCCGGGCGGTCGGGCGCGCGCTCACTCAGGCTTGCCGCCAGACATGTCGTAGACCCACGCGTCGCCCGCACGATCGAAGCTCAGCACCTCGCCCTGCTTGAAGAACAGCGAGAGTTCACGCTCCGCGGCCTCCGGGCTGTCAGACCCGTGGATCAGGTTGAACGAGTTCGACACGCCGAAATCGCCACGGATCGTCCCCGGCTCCGCCTTGGAGCCGAAGGTGGCGCCCATCATCTTGCGGCTGATCGCGATGGCGTCGTTGCCGCGGATCGCCAGCACCAGGACCGGCGAGCTGGTCATGAACGAGACCAGGCCCTTGTAGAACGGACGCTCCTTGTGGGCCTCGTAGTGGGTCGCGGCCAGATCCTGGGAGATCTGCATCATCTTCGACCCGACGACCTGCAGTCCCTTGTCCTCGAAACGGGAGATGATGCGCCCCATCAGGCCCCGCTGCACGGCGTCGGGCTTGAGGATAATCAGCGTGGTTTCCATGGCTTGCTCCGCCTCTCTGTCTTGTCTGTTCAAACGCGATTTCGGGTCGAGAGGATAGCGCCGATCCGCCCGCCCGTCTCGGGAAAGCAGCCCGCTCGGCGCTGCTGAAGCAAAGAAAACGGGCGACCCGGAGGCCGCCCGCTCTTTGTGTCTTGCAACCGTGCGCGTCCGCTGGCGATCAGCCGCGGCGGCGACGGACCGCGACCAAGCCGGCCAGGCCGAGCAGGGCGGCCGAGGCGGGCGCGGGGATCACCACGCCGGTGAACTGCACCGGGAAGAAGTCCGTGCCGTCGAAGAACTCGCTGATTCGGAAGGTGCCGCCGGAGGACAGCGTCCCATCGTTGGCGGCGCGGTTCGAGATCGGGCTGATCCGGAACTCAACGGTGCCGTCGAGGTTGGTCAGCGCGCTCAGGTCGATCGTGCTGTTCAGGAAGGCGGTGCCCGTCTGAGTGAAGGTGAAGAGGTTGGTGCTGAAGTTGTCGCCGCTGTAGAACAGGCCGAGGTCGCCCGGGCCGGTGTTCGACGAACGCGTCGCGATGATCAGCTCGTCGAGGTTGACCACGAAGCCCGCGTCAACGCTGAAGCCGAACGAGAAGTACGAGTTGCTGTCGGGCGTCCAGCCGCTGGCGCTGATCGAGTTGCCCGCGGCGGTCGGGTTCAGGTTCGCGCTGCGGGCCATGTCCAGGCCCGACACATTCGCGGCCGAGGTGGTCGCGGGGGTCGAAACCTGGTTGCCCGGCTCCTGGAAGAGCGTGTAACTGGTGATGACGGTGGCGTTGGCCGCGCCGGCGAGGGCGACGGCCGCGACGATCGCTGCGGTCTTGTTCATGCTGTCTCTCCTGGCTCTCTCTGATCTCTCGAAAACGGTGCTGGTCTCTCTCGCATCCTTTGCGTGCCTCGGCCGTCTCTCCGATCCGGCCGAACGCTGCTCCCGTCGCGAGACACGCTGTTGCGTATCTCCACGCAGGGACCACAGCATAAGCGGGATCGCGGGAAGACGGAAGCGGGGAAAGCCAGTTCAACCCCCCGAAATGCGTGAAGATTGCGCTCACCGGGGCCGCTCGTGGCCTTCGACCGAACCGATGGCGATCGGATGCCCCGGCAAAGGTGTCCGATAACTTCCGCGTTCGCGCACACGACAGCCGCTTCAGATCGGGGGCCCCGATCGACGACACCCGTCCGCCCCGCTACGCTGGCGGCTCATGATGTTGGCCGCCCCCGATGGGCCGCCCACCACGGAGGGTCATCATGGCGAAATCGTCGGGCAAGCCCCGCACGGAAAGCAAACGCTCGGGCTCGCCCGCGACAGGCGCCAAGCGCGTCACCGCCGAGACCATGGCCGCCAAACAGCGCGAGATCTCCGTCTCGGAGTTCTTCGCCAAGAACCGGCACCTCCTCGGCTTCGACAACCCCCGCAAGGCCCTGCTCACCACCGTCAAGGAAGCCGTCGACAACGCGCTGGACGCGTGCGAAGAGGCGGGCATCCTCCCGGACATCACCGTCCAGATCGAGCACCTGCCCAAGGCCGGGCCCGACCGCTTCAGGGTCACCGTCACCGACAACGGGCCGGGCATCGTCCGCCGACAGGTCGAAAACATCTTCGGCAAGCTGCTCTACGGCTCCAAGTTCCACCGCCTGAAGATGAGCCGAGGGCAGCAGGGCATCGGCATCTCCGCCGCGGGGATGTACGGGCTCATGACCACCGGCCGCCCGATGGTCATCACCACCAAGCCCCACAAGTCCAAGCCCGCTCACCATATCGAGCTGGCGATGGACACCACCAAGAACAAGCCCGAAGTCACGATCGACATCGAGACCGACGACTTCCCCACCACCAGCAGCGGCACCGGCACCCGCGTCTCCCTCGAACTCGAAGCCCGCTACATCAAGGGCAAGACCTCCGTCGACGCCTACCTCGAGCAGACGGCGATCGCCAACCCCCACGCCCAGATCACCTTCCTCCCCCCAGCCAAGTCCGCCATCGAGGAGGAAGCCACCGCCCTCAAGCCCGAGGCCCCGCCCGACGACGCTGAGGTCACCAAGGCCCTCATCGAGTCCAAGGCCGACGCCGAAGGCCCGCTCCGCACGATCGAGCTCGACGACCGCCTCATCTTCCCCCGCGGCATCGCCGAACTACCCCACGAGGCGGTCGAGATCAAGCCCCACCCCTACGGCGTCGAACTCGGCACCTTCCTCCGCATGCTCAAGCAGACCGACGAGACGCAGCTCGGCGGCTTCATGAAGAAGGAGTTCTGCCGCGTGACGCCCGCCGTCGCCTCGCAGGTCTACAAGGCCGCGGGCGTGACAGGGCAGAGCTGGGTCAGCCGCATCGACCACGCGACGGCGGAGAAGATCTACAAAAACCTCCAGGCGTCGAAGCTCCGAGCCCCCCCCACCGACTGCCTGAGCCCCATCGGCGTGCGCACGCTGCTCGCCGGCCTGCTCAAGGGCGTCAAGGCGGAGTTCTACGCCGCGAGCACCAGATCGCCCGCGGTCTACCGCGGCATGCCCTTCCAGATCGAGGCGGCCGTCGCGTTCGGGGGCGAGCTGCCGGGCGACGAATCGGCGCGGGTGATCCGCTTCGCCAACCGCGTGCCGCTGCTCTACCAGCAGTCGGCGTGCTGCTCGTTCAAGAGCGTTGTGGAGACGGCCTGGCGCGGGTACGGCCTCGCGCAGCCCCGCAACGGCGCCCCGGTCGGCCCGCTCGTGGTGATGATCCACATGGCCAGCGTCTGGGTCCCCTTCACCAGCGAGAGCAAAGAGGCGATCGCCGACTACGACGAGATCCGCAAGGAGATGAAGCTCGCGCTGCAGGAGTGCGGGCGCAAGCTCGGCACCTACATCCGCCGTCGCAAGGCGATGCGCAAAGAGGGCGAGCGCCGCGATGTCTTCGAGCGCTACATCGGCGAGATCGCCAAGGCCTGCAACGCCATCACCGGCGCCGACGCCAAGGCCCTCTACGACGCCCTCCAGCGCCAGGCCCAACGCCGCACCGAGCTCGCAGACGCCATCCTCGACGAGGACGGCAAGATCATCGGCAGAAAGAGCGAACAGCTCGCCGGCAGCAACGGCCGCCTCGACAAAGACGACGGCGTGATCATCCTCGGCTCCCCCAACGACGCCCACGCCGCAGCGGCCCTGACCGAGCCCGCAGTCGAGTCCAAGCCCGCAAAGCGGAGCAAGAAGCCCAAGCCCGGCGCGAAGGTCAAGGCAAAGGCCGGAACGAAATCGGGCGGCAAGAAGACCGTGAAGAAGAAGACGCGGGCAAAGCCCTCCGGCAGCGGGTTGTCTGGAGAATGACCATGTCACAAGCCGGACTACCGAGGGGGTTTCCGCCAAGCAACCTCCCGTTAGACACTTCTCAAGTGCCCGCTCTCATTCAGAGATATCACGAGATCAACTGCAAGTCGAGCAAGACCGATTCAGTCCTCGACGAAGTGATCGCGAGGGTAAAGGAACAGGGCCATCTCGACGTCGAAGGCGGCAAAGTGCTGGGCGCCTGGAAGTACTCCGCTGGGCTTGGCAGCAAGATCGCATCGAATGGCGACGAGAAGTTGAGAGCAGCCACTAGCAAGGCGCTTTCGACTTCACATCCCATACTTGCCCTCAAGCACCTTCTTCCGCTCTACGGGTTCGGCGTGCCAACCGCTTCAGCATTCTTGCATCTGTTTCATTCAGACACATATCCACTCCTTGATGACTATGCACTACTAGCACTCGGGCTCGACAGCGAGTCTCAGCCCGGCAAGTCCCTTTACGGGTCGACAGACAGTTGCAAGAAGCTGTATCTGGCCTATGTCGAGGCATTCAGGCGATGGGTTGCAGAGCACGAGATTTCCAGCCGAGATCTCGACCGCTGCCTGTGGGTGATAGGGCATGACAAACGCAAAGGGCTGAGTTCCTGATGGCCAAGAAAAAAACATCCCGCCCCGCCTCCGGCAAGAAGAAGGTCGCACGCAAGGGCTCGGCCGACAAGCCCGCCGGCAAAGCCGCCGGCGCCCCCCGCGAGCGTGACACCCGCACCGCCGCGGCGATCTC